>NZ_AWTR02000091.1 GCF_000469665.2 Holospora obtusa F1
CTTATCAAATAGTCGCTATAAATATCAAGAAGATCCAGTTTCATTTTTTGTCCTTAAAAACTTATGGACGAAAAATATGATTATTTCAAGCAGAAATCAACTATTGCTGCGTAACATCAGTTACTATATCGTGCAGAGCGTTCTATACCAAGCTTAAATTTTAAGCAGGACTCTTTTTCAGTATTAAATTTTCCCTAGCTTTGATGTATCAACGATTAAGCACTAATGTTCTGAAGTTGAACTTATGAGGAAGAAATTTTTGCCCATATTTGAATAAAGTTTATATTTTTTTAGATATAAACGCGCATAAACTAATGTATAAATATGTACAACCTATATTGTGTTTAATATTTAGTTTAATATTTGTGATAATTAAACATGATAAATACTTGTTAATTTTATATATATTTTTTTTTTTACACACAGATGATCATTTTTGGACTTGACTTTTGTTTAGATAATGCTAGAATCAAGAACAGATGTCTCCATAGTCTAGCGGTTAGGACGCTGCCCTTTCAAGGCGGTAGCGCGGGTTCGATTCCCGCTGGAGATGCCAGTATAAGGATAAAAATGAAAAAGATTTTGATGGCTAAATCAGTTGCATTATGGTTGATTGAAAATACAAAGCTTACGTTTCGTCAAATCTCTGATTTTTGTGGAATGCATGAACTTCAAATAGAGGCTTTGGCTAACGGTGAGGGAAATGTTGCTGCCGTAGATCCGGTTATGTTAGGGCAGCTAGAGAAAGAAGAAATTTTAAGATGCGAAACAGATCAAAATGCTTCGTTGATTGTGAACAGTAAGAATTTTCTTGTTCGAAAAAAAGCAAAGACTTACGTAAGTTTAGCAAAGCGTAAAGAAATTCGTAATGGGGTTTTATGGATTGTTCGGTCTTGTCCTGATCTTAAAGATGCAGATATTATAAAATTTATCCCAACCACAAAAAATACAGTTTGTTCTATTCGTTTAGGAACGTATTGGGATATGAAAAGTTTAGTAGCAAAGAATCCTGTTTTTATTGGTTTGTGCACGCAAGAAGATTTGGACCAACTTGTTGCTTTGAATGAAAAAAGAAAGTATTTTTTTTCTAAATCTTAAGGTTTTATACCTCTTAGAATGCTAATCTCAATTTAAATTTTTTTTTAAGAACTTTTGTATTCTCATTTTGTTTCTAGTACAAAATATGTAAAATTAGAAACATATAAAACACAAAGATAATATAAAGATTTATTTTTGTTTTATTATTTTTTGAGATTTTGGTTAAATTTTTTAATACCTTTTCCTTTGCGTGAATAGTTGACTAAATTTTTTTGGCACAATTTCTCCCTCCTTATGAAAAGCGTAGTTACTCGTAACGAAGATATGTTTGGGCTGTAGTTTTAGAAGAAGATCTTGAATCATCCAGACATCAAGAATATCTGCGTTAAGCATAGTTTGAAATATATTCATTATAGTAATTTAGCATAAAAACGGGGCAATGAGATACTATTTTTAAGAGAAAATGACAAAAAAACACTACAGCTTAAATCTAAGGGAGAGCGTAATAGAATATATTAAGCTTGGTAACACTTAAAATACGAGATGCAAGAAGTCGCGTAAGCAGGTGGTGGATCAGGTTTGCCCAGAAGCAGGCCTTGCTTAGGCAGAAAGGGCAAAATAGCCCCAGAAAAGCTAAGAGTTTATGTCGAAGGTCAATGAAGATAAAAAATGAGCAGAAGATAGCAAAACTATTTAATTCTAGTATTTTTGTGTATCGACGATTAAAGAAGCTAGGCTTTAGCTATAAAAAAAATTTTACCTATTTGTAAGCAAGCCAAGAAAAATGAAAGCGATATAAAGAAAGTATAAAAGGCGTACCGTCAGAAAGTCTTGCATATATATTGATGAAAGTGGTATTGAGATAACCATTTGTGCAGAATGCAGGATGGGGCAGAAAAGCGAAAAAGCTTGCTGCAAAAAAGAGCGGTAACTATTATCAGCGGACAAATATTATAGCTGGGCATGTTAATCATAAATCGATAACACCCAGGGTATTTAATGGTTCTTGTCGTATAAAATTATTTGAAGCTTGGGTAAAAAAGTTATGGAATTAGAACTTGTGCAAATTGGATAATGCTGCATTTCATCGATCACAAAAAACGAAAGAGTTGATCGAATCGGTAAGTTGTCAATTCATCTTTTTACCGCCATACTCACCCGATTAAAATCCAATAGAGAAATTTTTGGCTAATGTGAAAAGATGGATTAGGAAGAAAATTGAGTTCTGCCAGGACTTATATCAGTCCATTAGTGCTTTTTTACTTTATTACAATTCAACCGCTTTTATTTTAAAATATCACGAATACACTGCTAAAAATCATTTCTAAAAAATTTAACAAAAGAAGACAATACAAAATACTTCAACACCAAAATAAATAATGAATTGACAAAATCTCTAGGATTTTTTTGTATTTACATAAAAATTTACATAAAAATTTACATAAAAACATATTTACGCAGCAGGTTTACTAAAAAAAGCCCTTTTTCTTGCAATTTTTTACTTTTTTAAAACACCCAATTCAATCTAGTTGACTATAATTACAATATTTTATCATGTTTTATTTTTTTCCATACATTTATGAAGCGATGCAAATCTTCTTCTGTATGGTGTGAACAAAGACCAAGACGCAAACGCGCTTGCCCTAAAGGCACTGTAGGTGGACGAATTCCAGAAACATAGATATGATGTTCTAGAAACTTTTGTTGAACTCTCAGAACCAGATCTTCTTGTTTCAAAATAACAGGAATAATGTGCGTGATACTTGTTCCCGTGTCGGCCCCAAGATCTTTTAAAATTGCTCTCAATTTTATTCCTAAGGTTATTAAGTGTTCGCGCTCTTGTCTCATCATCCTAACTTTATTCCACGCCTGCAATGCGGCTGCTACAACGCAAGGAGGTGAAGCGGTAGAATAAATAAATCCTTGTGCTTTATTGATTAAGTATTCTTTGATTGTTTGACTACAAGCTACGTAGGCTCCAATTCCGCCTAACGCTTTACTAAAAGTTCCCATAATGACATGAGGAACGCGCTCCCAATTATACAGGGTAGAACATCCGTATCCATGTGGACCAAATAATCCTGTAGCATGAGCCTCATCTAAGTATACAAATGCATTGTATTTTAAAGCGAATTCATAAATTTTTTCTAAAGGAGCCTTATCTCCATCCATTCCAAAAACGCTTTCTGTCACAATAAACTTTAATCCAAGATTTTTCTTTTCTTGTTCTAGTAAATCGTTCAGGTGCTCCATATCTAAATGACGATATCGAAGCCAACGACACTGACTTAATAACAGTGCTTGATAAATGCTAGCATGATTAAGTCGATCAGAAAATACGATAGGACGCACTTTTAAAGTTTGAAAATCTAAAAGCGCAGATAAAACACTTAAGTTTGCTTGAAAACCTGAGGAAAAAAACAGTGCTGCTTGTGTGCCTTTGTCTAAAGCAATCTGAGTTTCAAGATGCTCGTAAAGAGGGTGACCTTTAGCCGAAACTCTTGATGCTTTTATCCCCCATCCGTAGTCCTGAATAGCGTTTATAGAAGCATCTAAGATTTCGGGATGATAGCTGAGTCCTAAATAATCGTTACTTGAAAAATCTAAAAAAGAGGAAATTTTATCTTGACGAAAATTTGTTAATTTGCGATACTTTTTTGTATCCTTTAATTTTTGGATGTAATCTTGATATGGAGTGTACATGTCCTACTCATGAAACTTCTCACGAAGCTTCTTCTTGTCTTTCTCTAAATCGAGCTCAGGTGCTTTTTTCCAAACCTCTTCTAGATCTTTTGTACGAAGCACAAACTGTTCATAGAGAAAATTTTTCTTCCAATTCTGTTCAAATTAGCACACTTTTAAGTATCAAAACAGGGGGATGTCCAGAAAATTGTGCGTATTGCCCACAATCTGCTCGATACAGAACGGGTGTGAAATCATCTAGTTTAATGAACATAAAAGAAGTGTTAGTGTCTGCAGAACGAGCTAAAGCTTCTGGAGCAACAAGATTTTGTATGGGAGCTGCATGGCGTAGTCCCAAACAGAACGATTTAGATCAAATATGCGCAATGATTCGTGCTGTTAAAGCACTCAACTTAGAAACATGCGTCACCCTGGGAATGTTAGAACAGGAGCAAGCTGTACAATTAAAGCAAGCTGGATTAGATTTTTATAATCACAACGTTGACAGTTCTCCAGAATTTTATAACAAAATTATTACTACGCGAGTATTTCAAGAACGCTTAGATACATTAAAAATTGTGCGGGACGCTGGAATCAAAGTATGTTGCGGAGGAATTTTGGGGATGGGGGAAAGTAACGAAGATCGATTAAAAATGCTAGTCCTTTTAGCTAATTTAAATCCACCACCAGAATCTGTTCCTATCAATAAATTGATTCCTATTCCTGGAACTCCTCTTGAAGAATGTCAAGCTGCAGATGAATTCGATTTTGTGCGTATTGTTGCGGTAGCAAGATGCTTAATGCCCAAGTCCTACATTCGTCTTTCAGCAGGAAGGGAAGGCATGTCTGACACGCTCCAGGCATTGTGTTTTGCAGCTGGTGTAAATTCGATATTTTATGGAGAAACGCTGTTAACTGCTGCAAACCCGAAACCAGAAAAAGATCTAAATTTACTTAAGCGGTTAGGAATTTCTGCAGAAATGGGTTCTTGCGATACCCAAGAATAATAGATACCCCATCGATATTTTTTTATACTTCCTTTGTGCGCAGATCATTCTTTTTCCTTACTCAAAGAAAGGATTCACTAAATTTTTTTCGTTTTCAAAGCTTAATTTATAATCTTGGAATTTACGATACTGTTGAGCGTAATTCCTTAACGTCTGTGTATGTTTTGGTAACGGTCCCGGCATGAATGTTTTGGAACTTGTGCTCTACCATACTTCAAAAGCGCTGAAATGTGTGCTTTTTTCGTTAAAGGATATTCTAGTTTCGAAATAAGTCTATTTAACCAGAGAATAATTTTTGTGTAATTCTGATGACATAAAATAATTTTTAAGTAAAAATGAATTCTGTTTTGTAATAAATGTTGATCTGAATCTTATGTTAAATGTGGAAAGGGCAGCAACGCTATGAATGTAAATCCTGTGGTTGTCAATTTAAAGGTACCCTCCCCAAAGGAGTGTCTTTTTCACTGAAATAACTTGAAATTGACATTGCTTTGTTTTTATGTTCAACATATCTAAACTTTTTACAGTCAGTGAAATTTCAGTCTTCAAGGAGATCAATCAAGAAGAAGATAATATTTAAGTTGAAAAAATACAAATGTCTGTAACTGTTATCCTAAATGGACGAAGTGTGGCATTTCGTCCATAGAAAAAAATATTTTATAGATCCGGATTGATGTGGTATCGGGTCACTCTATTGATTGGAAGTTTTGTGATCGCAGCGACGCCAGCCTGAAAAAACTCATTAAAAGGTCAATGTGTTCCAGATGAATGGGGAAGTTTCTTTATGTCTTCATGAAGAAAGACTTCTTCATGGGAAAGATTTTACATTCTATTGAATCAACAAAAATGATATTGTATATAGATGGGAACACTTTAAAAAAAGACAAAACCATCTGTTCGTAGTCATGATATGGTTCATAAGATAATGAAACTGGATAATGAAACTGTTCCATTACTTTTAAGACAACTCAAAAAATGTCAATTTATATATGATCACATTATTATTGTTTATTTAAATATCTCATTTTTTTTATTAAATTTAAATTTATTGTTTTTGCTTTGTTTGTTTATGGTATCGCAGAGGATATGCGATTTTGAATAAGTAGATTTCATCAAGGGGGGGTTACATTTTTTTGTGTAATTTTATAAAATGAAGATGCGGATAATTTTCAGTAAGCTTAAGTGTGAGGAAAAATAAATGCACTATCTAGTTGTAAAGCCGTGGTTAGAACAATGCTTTAAAAAAATAACGACTCTTCTTTTATTTTCTTTTTTGGGGTTATTGTACCTATATCATGTGTATCGTTCAAATTCATTTCGCGCTCAGGAACTAGATTTGGATGCTTTTAGAAATCACAATTATCATCCTGCTATCTTTTCTCGTTTTTTTACGTTGTTTTCTTCTAAAGTATCTAAATCTCAGGGAGATTTTTCTGCTTTTCAGAGTATATTAAGTTCACCAAAGCAGTTTCATGTAGCTCCATTTTTTTTAGATCCTTCTTTAGTCAAGAGATTTCCTCATTCTTTGAAAAGTTTTTCTTTACGCTGGAGCTCATTAGCAAATTTTATGCATGCCCTGCGTTTACAAAATTTTTTTTCTCATCATCGCGTTGCTGTGCATGGTGCATTTGTTAAAATGCTCAAGCAAAAAGTGTTGACACGCGCGATAGCTGGAAGGGAGATTAAGGTTACGTATTCATGTGTAGGGGATAAAAAATGTTTATTTTCTGTTGAAATTCCTATAAATCTTGTCACGACAAAAGAGGTGAGGATAGATTCTAGGCAAAATATTCATATTAAGACGATTAAAGATTCAGTTGTGTCTTTTGTGATGCGTACTCAAGGAATTGTGTCTAATGCGTTGCTTTCAGACTTGAGAAAAAAGAAATTGCCTAATGATGCCTTTCATTTGGTTGCTTCTGTGTTAGACTCTGGAAAAATTCCATTACGTCAACATTATGGAAGGGGGTCACAATTTTTTATTTTATATCGAGGAATTAAGAATGTACGCACGGAACACGTTCAGTTTACGGATATTTTATTTTTAAAATTAAAAAACTCTAAAAGAAATTTTTCTTTGTATTCATATTCATTGCGTAAAAATACGCCGGGATTTTTTACAGAAAATGGAGAAAAATTTAATAAGGAAAAAAATAGCAAAGAAAAAAGTGGGTGTCCTTTTATTCGTCCTCTTTCTGGAGGGCGCTTATCTTCGTGCTTTGGAAGAAGAAAACATCCAATTTTTGGTTATTATCACAGTCATAAAGGTATTGATCTTGCTGCTCCTCTTGGTACTCCCGTTCGGGCAGCTGCGTCAGGAGTTGTTGAAAAAATAGGTTGGGTTAGAGGTTACGGAAATTTTATCCGTATTCGGCATCGTAATGCATATTGTACTGCATACGGTCATTTGTCGAAATATGCTAAAAAATTACATCCAGGAACCTCTGTGCAGCAGGGGCAGGTCATTGGTTTTGTGGGTGCAACAGGAAATGCTACGGGAAATCACTTGCATTTTGAGGTAATTCGAAACGGTTCACAAGTAAATCCTTTTGGTGTGCGCGCGTCTACTCAACCTATTGAACGTATGGGAAGACCGGAGTATCAGAAATTTCGTGCTTATATTCGATATTTAAATTCAATTTATAATAAATTAGGCAATAGCCGTACGACGATGCGCGTATGAGTTTTCGTTATGCGCTTAAAATTGAATATGATGGAAAGAAGTTTTCTGGATGGCAAAGTCAAACACTTTCCCCGGTTTCAGTACAAAAAAGATTAGAGCAAGCTTTTTTAGATCTTACGCAAGAGGTTGTTCATATCTATGCTGCTGGGCGTACAGATTCTGGTGTTCACGCGGAAGGGCAGGTAGCTCATGTTGATTTTCAGAGAGCTTATTCAATAGATCGCCTTTGTAAAGGGGCAAACTACTATTTAAAGAATTCTGGTGTACAAATTTTGAATGCGCAATCTGTTGATAAAGACTTTCATGCGCGTTTTTCTGCAAAGTATCGAATTTATAGATATATGCTGATTACTCGTCCCCATGTCAGTCCGCTATGGGGAGATCGAGCTTGGTGGGTCAGGAAATCGGTTGATAGGGCTCGTTTATTGGATGCTGCAGAATTATTAAAAGGAACATGGGATTTTTCTAATTTTCGCAATTCTGCGTGTCAAGCGACCAACACTTTGCGTACATTAGATCAAGTAGGTGTAAAGGATTCGGATCTTTTTTTGTGTATTCGATTCTATGCTAAGTCTTTCTTACACCGTCAAGTGCGCATGATGATGGGAGCTATGATTCAATTTGCAACTCAAGAAATTACTTTAAAGGAATTTTTAGAGTATTTATCTCCAAAGCAATTTATTAAAAAACCATTTACTGCTCCAGCACATGGC
Organism: Holospora obtusa F1; assembly: GCF_000469665.2. Taxonomy (GTDB): domain Bacteria; phylum Pseudomonadota; class Alphaproteobacteria; order Holosporales; family Holosporaceae; genus Holospora; species Holospora obtusa. Next base: position 8,124 of record NZ_AWTR02000091.1, read on the forward strand.
TTATATTTAGAAAATATTGTTTATAATGATTTTGTTTTTTAATTTTTAATTTTTAGTGGGTACAATGTAACTGTTAAACGTATTTTATAAATAAGGAGAAAACAAATGAATTTTTTATATTGCTGTTTGATGAGTGCTTTGATTTCCATGCCAATTTGGGCTTCAGATGTTTCAGATAAAGAGATTGATGATGAAGTTTCTTCAGTTTTGCAAAAAGTATTCGAAGCTGATGGCGATTCAGAATCTAAAAGTGAATCTGACAAAGTGGAAGTCAGTGAAGATAAGAAAGATATCGTAAAAGATGAAGATTAATACAAGAAAGTTTTAGATTAATTTTTAAAAAATTTAATGAATCTTAGGTAATGAAAGCACTGCTTTTGAATATGTATTGTGCGTCATAGGTAGTGCTTTTTTGATGACTATTCATTCTATAGTCTTCATAGTAAATTAACTCATCTTACGTAGCACCTTTCAAAATTTGAAGTTCATTGAACATTAAAACATTAGCTTTTAACAATAGTTTTTGTTTTATTGCAAAATGATTCAATGAGGTTTTCACTTTCAATAATTCTA
>NZ_AWTR02000090.1 GCF_000469665.2 Holospora obtusa F1
AAATCATGATGAATAAAGTTCATGTTTGCCTTTGAACCAAACCAACTATCTGCAAGGATATTCTGGAACAGGACGTTATTATCCACGGCAAGTTGCACCAAGTTTCTAAAAATATCAAGAAGATCCAGTTTCATTTTTTTTCCTTAAAAACTTACGGACGAAAAATATGATTATTTCAAGCAAAAATCAACTATTGCTGCGTAACATCAGTGATTCATAAGTCGATAGCACTTAGAATATTTAATGATTCTTGTCATACAAAATTATTTGAAGCTTGATTATCGCAGGTATTGATTAAAGAATTAGAACCTGAGCAAATTGCAATAATGGATAATGCTGTATTTCATAAATCTCAAAGAACGAAAGAGTTGATCGAATTTGTAGGTTGTCAACTCGTCTTTTTACCGCCATACTCACCCGATTTTAATCCAATAGAGAAATTTTTGGCTAATATGAAAAGATGGATTAAGAACCAAATTAACCAGTTTGATAAAATTTACCAGGCTATTGCCGCATTCTTTCAAATCCCATTTGCATGCTAAATTATTATATAGTTCAGTAATTTTTTCTAATATGAAACGCACATCAATCTTAATTTAGTCTTATTTTTTAAACCAAAAAGCACATAAAAGGAGAGAGATACGTACGGTTCATATCAGAAATTTAAATATTTATTTCGGTATAGGTTTATTGTACCCAAAAAAATGGATACGACAGGGGCCGTTAATTTTTAAAATTTGTTTTTTTCCATCAATTGAAAAGGATTTTCCTGAAAACACTCCATATCCACATTCTCCTGAAACAAACGTTTTTCCGAAAATTTTTTGAGCTTCAAGATGCACTGACATGTTTTGCGTGATAAGTTTATAAAATAGCTCTGGGGCTGTATCGTATAATATCACGTCCTTAACTAAATTTAATTGATTCGGTAAAAAGAAAGATCCGTATTGGCTCTTGATTTTTAATTGATGTCGAGGAATTTTTAGTGAAGCTTCTGGTTTTAATAAGTTATACTGCGTTATTTTTGATGGACCAATTCCATACTGCGCTTTGAGTTTTTCTGCGAAAATTGTGTACATATGGTGCTTGGAATTTAAAGAAAAAATTTTAACTTTCTCAATATGATCACTTTTAAAATTTTGAACTTTTTGAATTTTTTTACAATGTCGCCAATCTTTTAAACAAAATAAAATTGTACTGAGTAACACACACAAAAAAACTCCCCATGCGCCAAATTTAAAGAATTTATTATAAAAAAATTTTTGCAAAATTTTAAAAGTCAGACAATAACTACTCTAGTTTAATCAAAAAAATCGATAAAATATAGAATAGTTTGTATAATTTTTTATTAAAAAAAAATTACATTTTATTTAATGCTTGTTAGAGAAAAAATTATATGTTTTAAAAACACATAATACTCTTATAGAGCGCTTATTTCCATGTCTTTCCACAAGAAGAATGTACTTTTAAAGGAACTTTTAACTGCTCAATTTTCTCCATAAGAGATTTTATCTGCTGTGATATGCTTTCTGCGTACTCTTCTTTGACTTCTAAGAGTAACTCATCATGAAGTTGTAATAATAAGTGTCCTTTATTTCCTAATAAATTTTCACAGGCTAACATTGCTTTTTTCATAAAATCCGCACAGGTTCCTTGTAAAGGAGCGTTAATTGCTTGACGGATCGCTCCTTGCCGTGCAATTGAAGAAGCATTATGAATATCTAAAACGGTACACTTTCTTCCCCAAAGCGTATACACGCTCCCTTCTTTCTTTACCTGTTCTTCGATCTGTTTCATGTAATCCTTAACCCCAGGATATAGATCAAAATAGCGCTGAATATAGTTCTGAGCTTCTTGAGAAGAGATATTTAGCTGCCGAGCCAATCCAAATGCACTCATTCCGTATAAAATTCCAAAATTTACTGTTTTTGCGTATTTTCGATGTTCAGAAGTTACCTCATGTGTATCGAATAATGTTTGTGCTGTGGCACGATGAATGTCTTGTTCTTTTTGAAATGCCTCGATTAATGAAGGAATATTTCCCATGTGTGCTAATAAACGCAACTCAATTTGAGAATAATCCAAGCTTAAGAATACGTACCCAGGAGAGGATAAAAAGGCACTACGAATTGGAAACTCACTAGAAACTGGAATATGTTGAAGATTAGGATGAAACGATGCCAATCTTCCGGTAGAGGTGGTAGACATAGAAAAGCTACTGTGAATTTTTCCTGTGTCTGGATTGAGTTGATTAGGGAGTGTATCTGTATAGGATTGTTTTAATTTAGCACAGTGACGCCAGTCTAAAATGTCTTGTGCCACAGAATATCCTTGTAATGCATACTCTTCTAGGACGCTGCTATCAGTAGAGTATTGGCCTGACTTTCCTTTTTTGGACACAGGCCAACCTAAATCTTGAAATAGCACCTCAGCTAATTTTTTGGGGGATGCTAAATTTACAGGCTTATTAAAAATTTTATAGATTTTTTTTTCTAATTCATCCATTTTATTAAAAAGTTTTTGAGATAATTCAGATAGGACTGAAATGTTTATGCTGATTCCATGCAGTTCCATTTTTCGCAAACACTGAATTAAAGGAAGATCTAACGTTGTGTACAAAGTGTGTATTTCTAAATTTTTAATACGTTCTTTAAACATTTTGTAAGCTTGTATTCCAAAAAATGCTTCTTGAATTTCACACATGCTTTGCTGTTCTTCTAAAATGCGCGTATCCCATTTTATATCTATAGCAAACACCTCTAGTCCACTTTGTGCGATAGTTTTTAAAGCTGTATCCGAACTGTGACAACCCCTTATAAGATATTCTAAAATTTTTAAATCTTCTAATAAAGGAGGAATTTCTTGATTTAATTTTCGTAAAATAAACAACGTATCCCAAAATATCTTTAAGTTTGATGCACTCTGCCAAAAGGTTTGCCATTCCTTTGTTTTGAAATCTGAAAATGGAACGAATGTGAGTAAATTTTCAGAGTGCGTTGCTAACAGTGCTCCTAAAATTTTTCCAGTATTATCTTTAGGCCAGCTTATATAGGTCAAAGATTGTGAGCATAAATCAGGAGGTTGCCATAATTTTACAAAAACTGTAATCGGATCCTTTATTTTTAACCAACCTAAACCCGTAAGGCGTCGTTTTAATTGTCGAAGCTCCATGTGATCTATAAATCGTTCTAGAGAGTCAGAATTTGGAATGCGACGTCGAAAATAAGAAAAATCTGAATGAAGAATAGGCGCGTCATCTCTAAGACACGCCATACGATAACATAATCTTGCTTGATCTTGAAATTCTTGAATAAGCTTTCGTTTATGTGAAGATAACGTCTTGATTTTTCCTTGAAGCACAGCTTCTAAACTATGAGCTTCTTGCACCCAAAGAGTTGCCGTCTTTAATCCGATTCCAGGAATTCCGGGAATATGATCACACGAGTCTCCAGAAAGAGCTTGTATATCAGGAATTTGCTTAGGACTTACTCCCCATCGTTTTTTTACTTCTTCTTCATGAATCCAAATATTCTTAACTGGATCATACATAACAATTTTCGAAGTCACAGCCTGCATCAAATCTTTATCACAAGAAACTAAACAAACTTTTTGTGCAAAGTTTGCTCCCCATTTTCCGTAACTCACCATTAAATCATCTGCTTCAAATCCTGATTGTACGATATAAGGTATAGAAAAACTTTCGCATAATTCGGGGAGAAAAGAGAATTGTTCCAATAATGCTTCTGGAGGGCGTTTTCTGTGAGACTTATAACTTGGCATTAGGTCATGACGAAAAGTTGGTTCTTTGCTATCTAAAACTAAAGCCCAATGCGTAAAATTTTGCTCTTCCCAAAGTTTTAATACCATGTTACACAATCCCAACAAAGCTCCAATGGGACGATCTTGTGATGTAGTTAAAGAAGGTAAAGCAAAAAAACTTCGAAATAAAAATCCAGAAGCGTCAATTAAATAAAAAACAGACTCAGGAGAAAGCGACACATTGTGCATAATGACAGTTAACACTCCTAAAAATCAATGCGTATTAAAATAATTTTTTTATATCAAAGCGCATCAACAAATGATGAATTAATACGAAATATTTTGACCACTTAAATAAGACTCTAACCACTTAATATGATAGGTCGCATTCTGAATATCCGGCTCATCACACAGCCTTAAATGTAAAGGAATTAAAGTGCGTATTCCAGAAATAACGTACTCGTGTAAAGCTCGACGCATTCTGGCAATACACTCTTCTCGAGTTATCCCCCAAACAACCAACTTTGAAATCAAACTATCATAATTCGAAGGTACGGTATAGCCAGAAAATAGAGCGCTGTCTACTCGAACAAAAGGCCCTCCAGGGACGGCATAAGCTGAAATTTTTCCAGGACTTGGGCAAAAATTTTCTGGATCTTCTGCATTTATTCGGCACTCGATAGCGTGCCCAAACGGTCGAAGATCGTCTTGAGTGTAAGAAAGCGGAATTCCTTGAGCGACTTGAAGTTGTAAACGAATCAAATCTAGACCGTAAATCATTTCAGTAACAGGATGTTCTACTTGTACTCTGGTATTCATTTCGATAAAATAAAAATTTCCGTCTTCGTATAAAAATTCTAAAGTTCCCAGCCCCTGATATCCAAAGCGTTCCATGGCATGGATAATTTTTGTATACATCTGATTACGTTGACTGGGAGTCAATACGGGACATAATGCTTCTTCCCAAATTTTTTGATGTCGTCGTTGAACGGAACAATCTCGCTCTCCTAAACATAAAACGCGACGAAAGTGGTCTCCTAAAATTTGAAATTCAATATGTCTGGGGCATGCGAGAAATTTTTCAATGTACACACCAGAATGTCCAAAGCACGATTGAGCTTCTGCACTTGCGTGCTCTATATGTTCTTTTAGATCGCAAGGATTATGGCATACACGCATACCTCTTCCTCCCCCACCTGCAGATGCCTTAATTAATACCGGATAACCTATCTTGTCACTTATCGAATGCGCCTCTTCCAGGGTTGAAATTTCTCCTTCTGATCCGGGAACTGTCTGTAATCCTAAAGATAGTGCTGTTTTTTTTGCCTCTACTTTATCTCCCATAACCCGAATATGTTCAGGGGTAGGGCCTATAAATACAATTCCATGATCTTGTACTGCCTGAGCAAACGTGGCATTTTCTGACAAAAATCCAAATCCAGGATGAATCGCTTGAGCTCCTGTTAGCTCGCAAGCAGACAAAAGTGCCCCCATATTCATGTAACTTAATTTTGAAGAAGCTGGACCAACGCACACGCTTTCATCCGCCAGTCGCACATGCATTGCATCTCGATCTATCACAGAGTGAACAGCCACGGTTTTTATTCCCATTTCTTTACAAGCTCTTTGGATACGCACTGCAATTTCGCCTCGATTTGCAATCAAAACTTTTTCAAATAACATAACTGGCAAACGATCGATTGACACTTTTTTTATCTTAAACTAAAATATATTTTTCCTCAACCTATTGTTTATTAAATTCTTTAAAAGTCAAATTATTTTAACGTATTTTTTCAGCTTATTCAGAAAATAAAAATTGTGTCGAATGTATATGATCATTACTTATGTGTAAAGCTTTTATTATGCTCGACTTGATGAGCAAAATATCGTTTATTCTTCAAAAAAGTTTCTTTTTTTCTAAACAGCTAGTTCGTGTTTACGATTTTCAAAATGAGTGTTGATGTGTTTTGACGATTAGCGATTGTTCAAAATTTGGAACGCTTTTTTATCGCTAAATATGAGTTCGATCTTCATCTCAGTTTGTGAAAATGTCGTAGTATATTTTTTTTACGCATCTAAATTTTTTTTTGCATGTTTTATAAAAAAATTTGAATTCACAGAGATGTGAGTAATCTTTTTTTTCGGTTTTCTTGTACGAGATATATTTAACTTTTGTAATGATTTTAGGGAGCGTTAAGACGTGCAGGGTTTGTGGTAAGAAGTGAACTTTCTATTTTTTTAAGCAATATATCAGTAAGAAGCTATTATCCCCAAAAGATATCCCTATGTTTTGAAATTGTTCCCTGTATCTTCGTGGGGCTCGTTACATGGGAAATGTGCAAGAAATTCGCGAAATACATACAAAATAACAGTAACACATTATTTTATTTGAATGTTTTGAGCTAAACAAGCGTTTCCTTGTTGAATACATGTGCACAATTTTTTATGGAATGTTTCCTTATCTAATCCGACTTCGATTAAAGGGTGTCCTTGCATTTCGATACATCCTGAATTTTTAAAAAAACGTCTTGGAGGCCAAAAAAATCCAGAATTTAAACTTAAAACGAGAACAGGCAAATTAAAGGTTTTATACAAAAAAAATACTCCTTGATGACAGCGCGCTGTTTTTCCAAAAGGAACACGTTTTCCTTCAGGAAAAATAACAATACTTCGCTCTTCATCGAGTGATTTTTGTGCTTTTTTCAGAAAATTTTTTGAAATCATTTTACCTCTTTCGATCGGAATCATGTGAAGTCGTCGAAAAAACCATCCTAATATTGGAACTCTCATTAAAGTATTTTTTAGTACAAAAGATGGCGTCTTAAATATAATCGTCAAAATCAGCGTTTCCCAAACAGATTGATGGGCGCAGGCTATTAAAAGTTTAGGATGATCATTTTTTGAAGGAAGATTTTTTACTTTCCAAGTAATTCCCAAATATCGTGTTGCACTGGCTAAAAGACATCTACACCACCACTGAGCCACCCTGTGCGACCAAGATACCGGACCTAAGTATAAAAACGGGAGTGCAAGTCCTCCCAAAAGAGTGATAAAAAAATTTTCACTATAAAAACAAAGGTGAGCTAAAATACGATATCCCTTTAAGTAAAATCTTGTTAATAAATTTTTCCTATCCATAATGACGCTCTATCCAAGTGGGATTGATGGTGACGTGCAAAAAAAGATGTACATCGCACCTATGTTGACTTTGTATTTCCTGTCTTGCTAATAAGCCAACATGTCGAATACGTCTTCCTTCTTGTCCTAATACTAGCTTTTTTTGCCCTTCTTTTTCTACTGTAATGTTCTGCCATATCCAGAGTTCTTTTTGCTTAGTACGTTTGTTTTTTCTCCAGTACCATTTTTCTGTGAGAACATTCAGTCTGTACGGAATTTCTTGATGTAGAGACCAAAATAATTTTTCTCTTGTGATCTCAGAAAGCCCTACTTCAAAAGAAAGTTGTGTTTTCATATCGGCAGGGAACATCCAGGCTCCTGGAGTTAACAAGTTTTGCAATGCAAGTTCTAATTCCTCAATTCCTTGAAGTGTATGGCTTGATACCGGAAAAAATCCAACTACATTAGATTCAAAGTCTCTGTAAGATTCAATAAGAGGCAATAACCGACTTTTGTCTTTCCAATTATCAATTTTTGTCAATACGACTAATGTAGGTATTTCGCGCTGAATGCTTGCGTTTAAAAGTAACCGATTTGCTTTATGATGTGCGCGATCAACATCAATCACCACAACAGAAATGTTGGCTTCTTTTAAACTTTGACGTGCAGTTTTTCGCATGTAATTTTGCAAAGGATCTTGAGGGCTTAAGACCATTCCGGGAGTATCAATAAAAATACTTTGTAAATCTTCATGACAGACAATCCCGTATACGGCTTGACGCGTAGTGTGAGGTTTGTCTGATACAATGGCTACTTTATTTTTTACTAATACATTGATCAAACTAGACTTTCCAGAATTAGGGGCGCCCACAATGGCAATTAATCCACAGCGTTGAGAAGAAGGGTGATTCATCAGAATTCTCCAAAAGAACTATTTTTTTTGATATTTTTTTTAATACGCATTAAAAAAAGTAAAAACTATAAGACAAAAAAGCGGTATCAAGGCATTTCTCCAGAATAATAAGCCTGCGGTGCGATGTCTTTTGCCAGAGCGTTTAATGCATATTGAGCGGCTTTTTGTTCAGCCTCTTTTTTGGATCCTCCCAAAGCTTGAAACGTGTGTTCTCCTGCCACACATACTTGTACTTCAAACACAGGCTTGTGGTAAGGTCCCGCAGTACACAGAACCTTATAGACGGGTAAACCGAACCCATTTCCTTGCGTCCATTCTTGCAACACAGATTTTGCTTCTAAAGGTAATGTCTGACTTTTTAAAAAAAGATCTTTCCACCATCTGTGAATACAGCGCTCCAAAGTTAAAAAGTCGTTTGAATCCAACATAATGGCCGCAATTAACGCCTCGCAAGCATCAATAATCAACCGAGGTTGAGAGGCGTCTTGTCGTTTATCAATATGCAAAACATCTGATATACCAAGGTCCAAAGCAACTTGATAAATGCGTGGACCACTGACCAAATAAGCAAGACGCTTCGTCATGGCACCTTCTCTGTCCTGTGAATAAGTAGAAAAAATCCACAAGGTTACGACACAGCTCAATAAACGATCTCCCAGATACTCCAAACGTTCGAAATCTTGGCCACCTGCACTGGAATGAGTTAAGGCTTTTTTTAGCCATTGAGGATTTTCAAACGTATATCCTATACGATCTTGAAAGGCCTTATAAGCCTCAATTTTAATGCTCATAATGCGGTAAATTCAAAATTTTAAGAAGATATTCGACTTGCTGACGCTGATGAGATTCTACCAATTGAAACGCGTTTAATGTGACTTGATCGTGTAACACTTCAAGCACTCCCGAAGAGCATAAAAATTTAAGAGAGGTAGGTTCTTCTACGGCCCAAACTTCGATCCATCCAGAGCTAATTACTTGAAATAATGTGCAATGTCCTGGAGAAATTTCAAGACACCCACAAGAAGTTGGTACTAAAATACGAAAAACATTGCCAGAATATACGGTTTGATTAATATGCTTTAAAGTTACACGAAAACTTCGTTCATCTGAATGATTATGCATGCTATGCCTTTTCTTTTGAAAGCGTGTACGATTTAGATTTTGCTGATTCGAGATTTCCCACCATATAAAACGCAGATTCAGGCATATGATCACAGGCTCCTGTTAAAATACTCTCGAATCCTGAGATCGTCTCTTCTAAGGATACAAAAGCTCCCGGCATCCCAGTGAAGACTTCTGCAGAAAAAAATGGCTGTGAAAGAAAACGCTCTATTTTTCGTCCTCGACTGACGATAAGCCGATCTTCATCCGAAAGTTCATCCATCCCTAAAATAGCAATAATATCCTGTAAAGAACGATATTTCTGAAGCGTTTCCTGCACTCCGGTTGCAACTTTATAATGGTGCGCTCCAACGACTTCAGGATCTAAAATTCTTGAACTGGAGTTCAGCGGGTCAACAGCAGGGTAAATTCCTTTTGCAACTAAGCGTCGATCTAACACAATAGTTCCATCTAAGTGGGTAAAAGACGTAGCAGGGGCCGGATCTGTCAAATCATCGGCGGGAACATAAATAGCTTGAACACTTGTTATAGATCCCCGAATAGTACTTGTGATACGTTCTTGTAAAGCTCCCATTTCTGTGCTTAACGTAGGCTGGTACCCTACAGCAGAAGATATGCGTCCTAACAAAGCGGAAACTTCTGCTCCAGCTTGAGTGAATCGAAAAATATTGTCAATGAACAATAAAACATTTTGACCTTCAACGTCACGAAAATATTCCGCTACTGTAAGCCCCGTTAAAGCAACGCGTGCGCGCGCCCCAGGAGGCTCATTCATTTGGCCAAAGATAAGAGCAACTTGAGACTCTCCTTCTAACTGAATGACACCAGAACTAATCATTTCTTGATATAAATCTTTTCCTTCTCGACTTCTTTCTCCCACGCCTGTGAATACAGAATATCCTTTATGATTTTTTGCAACATTATTAATCAGCTCGGTGATGAGAACGGTTTTTCCAAGCCCTGCTCCTCCGAAAAGTCCGATTTTTCCACCTTTTGCGTAAGGTGCTATTAGATCTATTACTTTTATTCCTGTTAAAAGAAGCTCTCGTTTTGGGTTTTGATCTAAAAAAGTCGGGGCAGGACGATGAATAGACCACTTTTCTTCGCTTTCAATGGGAGGCCCATCATCAATTGCTTGTCCCGTTACGTTCATAATACGTCCCAACGTATTTTTTCCTACAGGAACTTGGATAGGTTTTCCAGTGCTATAAACTTTTAATCCTCTGACCATCCCATCTGTAGAGGACATAGAGATCGTTCGCACGATGTCTTCCCCCAAGTGTTGCGCTACCTCTAACACAACCGGAGAAGCTTTTTCTTCAAAAGATTCTGTTACTAAAGCATCTAAAATTTTTGGTAAAGTATTAGAAAACTTAACATCCACAACAGATCCTATGACTTGAACAACATGCCCTACACAAGAATCTGAATCAGGTAAAGCAGCATCTGTTAGAGCAGAATATTCAAGTGAGTCTATAAAATTAGTGTCCATAAAAAGCTTCCCTAAAGTTAAACAAAATAAAAGCACTGCACTTAAAACAACGCTCTTGAAGGATACATAAATCTATTGTAGCGTCTTTGCATCGTAAAGAAAAGATCGGTTTAGAACAAAACTCAAAAAATAAACTTTCAACGCTCTTTTGAACAAAAACACGATTCAAGTGAGTAGGGCCTGTACTCAATTAAGCCAAACGACAATTGAAGCCAAAATGAATATCGCCTAGAAAATTTGAAGACGCTTCTTCATAGTGTAAATGTTGCCGTACTGCCTTGAATTTAGCAAAAAATTCTAGATTGAGTGACGGAAAAAATATTTACTATAATTTGAAGGCTTCAAACAGTTCTTTTTAGGTGAAATCACGGCCTTTTTCTTTAAGTTTTCGCCGCCCCTTTCATAAGCATCGTACAGCTTTATTGGAAAGCACCGCATCAGCCTTCATAAGGCGATTCACCAACGCATCTTTCCCCTTCCAAATATGGTCCTGACCTTGTGTAAAATGAAAAACAACCAGGATTTTCATGGACATCACACGGTGCATGAATTTTGGTGCTCTCAGCCCCAAGAGAAGCGTCCCATGCCTTGATTATACTCTTTTTTTAAAGCCTGCGCTGCGTTGATGATGCTACACAATCGTTGCATCAATCATCGCGTACTCATGATCATCGTCCTGCGACAAGATTTCAAAGATCTTTTTTCATACGCTCTTTTGGCTCCAACAGGTAAAGCAGATGTGGATGGCTTTAGAATTTACAAAACATCTTTAGGCAGATCACGCCAAAGAATTCCTGCACTGTAGTGATATAACTCAGCCTCAACAAACAGACGATTGTCCTTGGCTGTCACACCCTGATCTTTCAGGTAAATTATCCTCTTTTATCCGATCTCACTGATCATCCCTCAACGCATAACACCTTATTTAGCACTCATTTCCTTTGAATTTTTATTAAATTTTCAAAAAATATCAAAAAAAGTTAACTTAAGTGAGGACAGTGCCTAATACAGGCAGTGTTTCCTATCTGATGCTCTTCAGCTATATCAAAAGCAGTTGAATTGCGATAAAATAAAAAGCAGTAATTGACTGATACATCCTGGAAGAACTCAACTTTCTGCCTAATCCATCGATTCATATGTGAACAAAATTTTTCGATTAGATTTAAATCAGGTGAATAAGGGGGTAAAAAACTACAACGGGCAAATTTAAGGAATTCTTTGATTTTTTGAGAGTTATGAAATGAAGCATTATTCATGATCACAACTTGTCCGGGTTTTAATTCTTTTATCAAACACTGCGAAAAGTTTTCACCTAAAGATAGATAGTAGTGTTTTTTCTATAGTGATTAAAGATTTTTGGCGTCGCAAGCGCACACCAAAGCTTGAGTGATCCGTACACCATAAATTCCTTCTTGGAAACTATTTTAGTACGTCTCGTCATGCGTCTTAGGTGATGTCTTGTATTACTATGATCTTGATCTATGCATACAGTGCCTGATTTTCCAATACTATGGCGGTTTTTTGGTAGAGACTTTAGAGAAAGCATCCCAGTCATCAGTATAAAATTTCTTCTTGTAAACTATTTTAGTACGTCTCGTCATGCGTCCTAGTTGTATTATTATTATCTTTTTATGCATACAGTGCCTGATTTTTCAATACTATGGCGGTTTTTTGGTAGAGACTTTAGAGAAAGCATCCCAGTCATCAGTATAAAATGTGCAATTTTTCAGATGTTTGACTTTTTCGTAAAATCGTGTGAATATTGTAGCATCACGATTCCCTGTAACCCAGGCAACAATTCTCCGTGTGCTACGATCAACGGCTTTGATTATCCAGAGCTTTTGACTTTTTTTTGGAAAAAACGCTACATTTCATCAAATTTCATTGCTTGAATGTGACCTGAAACCGAAGATCCTTGTATTTTTTCCATCTCTGCCACCACCCACCTTGTATATAATAGAAGAAGAATGTCCAAGAATTTTACCCATCATGTTAAAAAATGCTTTAGCTAAAGAGTATAAAATGACGCATAAAGCTTTTTTGACAGCCGTTTCTCTTTTGACTCTCTTGTCACCATCAACAAAGGTATAACCTCATTCCTTACACTTATAGCTCTGAACCTTGCGTACTATACCGTTCCTTATGCAGTTTTAGGAAGTACACTTCTTGCAATGCATTGCTGATGACCTTAATACGACACTATCGTTGTATTTTGAGATAAATCTATCTAAACGTCAAAACTCTCGTTTTTTGGCCTCAGGTGTCGTGCAAGCAGTTCATAGGTAAATTGCCCCCATTGTCTGTGAGAATTTTCGTTATTTAAAAAAAACAATGGGCGATCAGATTTTTCAAAAATGCACTTGACTTGTTAACCGACATCTTTGAATGGAGCTCGACAAACGTACTTTTTGGCCCGCTCAATGGCCACAAAAAAGGTAGCATTTTCCTTGATTTGTGCGGACCTTCGGTACTGTCAATATGAACAAATTCAAAACAGTTTTAATAGTGAAGGCCCAGACGCTTTGCTATTTTTAGCGGCGCTCTCCACAGAGTTTTGTATTTTTTCGGACTCGAAGCGTCGTTTTGGCATTTCCATGCAGCATACTTCCATGCAATATACTTCTCATAAATTAACCTTCTTTAGTTCCTTATAGGTTATACCATACGAATGTGGAACTACACACCTAGTTTCTTTTATCACCGATATACAGAACAAATCCTAGCATTAAATAAATAGTTTTTCTATCTCTGTTCATTTTTTGTCTTCATTAACCTCAACATAAACCCTTCGCTTTGTTTGGGTCTATTTTACCCTTTCTGCCTAAACGTGGCCTGCTTCTTCGTACCTGAGTCACCACCTACTTGCGCTACTTTTACTAACTTTGAATATCTTGGATGCCGTGTTTTGATATGTTACCAAGCTTAATATATTTTATTACTTTCTCCTTTAGATTTAAGCTGTTTTTTTGTCATTTTTTCTTAAAAATAGAATTTCCTTGTCCAGTTTCTAAGCTAAATTATTATACAACGCTGAGTTCATAAGGTAGAAATTCGATATCTTTACATTCTTGCATTGTTTAGGAAAGTAAAATTTAATCAGAGTATACTAATTTTCATTTAGGGGCCTGTTCTCACTTAAGTTGACTTTTTTCGATATTTTTTGAGAATTTAAAGAAAGTGTGTGTTAAATGAGACGTTATGCATTGAGGAATGATCAGTGGTATGAGATAAAGAAAAGTTTACCTGGAAAATTAGGGGATCTGCCAAACAAGGACAATCGCCTGTTTGTTAAGGCAGGTTTTTATACTGTTACTAGTCCTTGGCGTAATCTATCAGAGAAGTTTTGTGATTTTAAAGCCTAACACCCGCTTTATCCGTTGAAGCAAAAAAAGCGTATAAAAAAAATCTTTGAAATCCTGTCTCAGGACGCTGCCCATGAATGCGCGATGATCGATGCAACGATGGTGCGGGCCCATCAACACAGCTCAGGCTCTAAAAAAACAGCATAATCAAGCTGTTGGCCCTTTCTCTGTGGGGCGGAATCAAAAATCATGCACCGTGTGATGCAAAATCAGTGCTCTTTCACCTTACACAAGATCAGGATTATGATTTATAAGGAAGGGCGATGCGTTGATGGATAACCTTGTGAAGGCTGATGCGCTGCTTGCGGATAAAGCATACGATGCTGATGAAAGGGAGCAGAGAAAATTTAAAGAAGAGGAGCGTGATTCCACCTAAAAAAACCGTTTTTGAGCCTTCAAATTATGATAAATATTCTTTATAAATCCCGTCCTTGATCGAGAATTTTTTTCTAAACTTAAGGCGGTACCGAGCAATTACCACACGCTACAATAAAACGTCTTCAAACTTAAAAATCAAACCAACGCAACTCCAAAATTAAGAATCTTTGGGGTATGGACAAAACTCCTTAATGTTCCTATACTTTTCTTACGGTCTCCTTGTGTTCAGAGTATGACGAAAACAGGTATATTAAAGTTTACAGGAATTGTTTTAGAATGTTTACCCAATGCAAGATTTTCTATTCAATTAGATGGATCTGATCAAATAGTAAATGCGTATATTGCAGGAAAGATGCGAACAAATCGTATTATGGTTTCCGTTGGAGATAAAGTTTTAGTAGAATTTAGTCCCCATGATTTATCTCAGGGAAGAATTCGATACAGAGAAAGATAATTAATTTAGATTATTTTGAGTTATTGGCATATGTATAAATTGTATGATAAGCAATAAGAAATAATTAAAAATCCTATCAAAAAATAAAATAAATTAAAACCGAGTGTCAATTATTTGTTTTATGCTTTAGAAACAAGTATAATTAACATCTTCCGATATAATGGGAAAGAAAACGACATCTTCCGATATAATGATTGGGTATTCTTTGACAGATTCAGAGTCAAACACTTTGTGGCTCCAAAAACATATTATTGCGGATTGTAGCACAAAAGGCGCGTTAAATCCA
>NZ_AWTR02000089.1 GCF_000469665.2 Holospora obtusa F1
CCTTAAAAACTTACGGACGAAAAATATGATTATTTCAAGCAGAAATCAACTATTGCTGCGTAACATCAGTAAATTAGTTCAGGTCGATGGAGGATCAGAATTCATAGAAAACTTTGAAGATGCTTGTGCTCAACTCAAACTTCCTCTAATCGTTTTGCCGCCTAAGAAACCAGAGTATAACGGTGGAATTGAATGAGGCAACAGAACCTTTAGAGAAGATTTTCGTACAGATTTTTTAGAAAATTCTGTGCGCGAAATGCAGGCTGCATTAAGCAAAGCTTTGGTAAAATATTATGAACTCGCACACATGTATTGTAAAACAATAAAGTATATGATATAATGCTCACGGATATGTTTTATAACAAAAAGGATAATATTATGATTAAATTACTTTTATTATTGACGTCATTTTTTTCTTTAAACATAAATGCAGCAAAATTGTCTCCGATGGAAACTCCTTTTGGAAGAGTGTATTCTAATTATGATAAAAATCTTTTGAGTGTTCTTCCTGGACTTAGTGATCATAAAGACGAACAACGCTTCTTTTATCAACAACCCCGTGCAGAAGACGAAGAAGTATTGGATCAAAATATTCAAGCATCTGCTGAAGAAAATGTTTCTAAGATCATCAAATGATTCTCAAAAGATAGAATTAAAGAAGCCTCAAATGAAATAAACAATTTCATAAACAATACTTTAGATCCTTTGGTTAATGTAAAAGAAAAATTGATAGAATGCACTAATGCGCGCATGTATGCTCCAGAATATTTTAATGAGAGAGAATATAATGCTTTTAAAAATTCTGAAAAAAACTTAGTAGAAGCTGTAAAAGTTTTTTTTGAAAATAATAATATTTCTGAAAATGAAGTACAAAAATATGAAAATCGACCTGAAGCGTTGAGGGATATCATGTCTTTTATACGCAGAATATTTATGAGGTCTGTAAGTAATGATCCAACGTCTCTTTCAATTAAAAAAAAGATAAATAAAAAAGTAAATAATGTGAAGCAGATAGACATGCGCATTCCTGAAAAGAAAAAAAACCAAGAAAAAGATCTTGAAGTAGAGAAATAAAATTTTAATCAAGGCGTTTTTCTTATAAATATTTTTTATCAAATTTTTGCGTAAACTAAACTCCTTGGTAACAAGGTGAAACGAAAACTAATATATTAATTTATCAAGACTTAGTTTTTTTACTTACTTTATGTGAAGACAGAAAATTTACCTGTTTTCTTAGGGTTCTGTGGTCATGAGTTAAAATATGATATAATAAAAATATCTCGTGACCACACTGTTTAGATGTTTAGTCCCAATAAGAAGTGGTTAGGATCAATTGTAAAGTATTGCGCATAAATTTATCTACTGGTTTAAAATAAGTTGCCAAGTCGTTTTCCCTTTAATAGCTTGCAGTCTTTTGACAAAGTTATAAGCCATAAGATAAGCATGCAGATGCTGTTTGAGCTGATCCATGAGATGCATAATAAAAATTATTCACAGTTACTTCTTTTAAAGCTCTATTCATCCGTTCTATCTGTCCATTGGTCTTTCGATGCTCACTGTTATTTTCATTACAGACACGCTGAAATATATGCGTAACTGCATGTTTATGGTGATTATGATGAATAAATAGACTACCATTATCGGGGTGAGGACCTTATGTATTCTATAATTTATAAGATGACGTAAGAATTCAGCAGCAATCATCTTAGTTTTTTTGTATGAAGCTTTGTATAGGTAAACTTAGATATCCTATCCATTGCAACGTACAAATACACCTTGCCTTCAACTGTTCTCGCGTCTTCTATTCTATGTGAATAACCAATAGGATATTGCTTAAATTTTTTTATCAGCAAGAAATTACGCCTTGTTTTTCAGGTAAAACAGAACAATCATGGCGCTGTAAACATCTATGAAGACTGAATCTGCTAAAATTGTTTCTTTCAGGCTATATTTTCTTAGCCCCCCATCGGAAGATCTTTTGTATCTTCCCTCTTCCTCCATTTTATGATCGTTTTTGGATTAACATTAAACCTTGCGGCTGATTTTGCTATGCTCTCTTGACTATTACGAATCTCTCTACGGGTGACCTTCTGTTGTTCTAGCATTTGCATGTAATAGTTGCCCCATAAGCTTTTTCTCCATACAGTGTGGTCTTCATAAAATACACTAGAATTCTCTGGGACAAACATTAGCGTAAAGTATTTTTTTGAAAAAGTAGGACTTTTTATCATTTTGTTTATTGTATGAATAGAATTTTTTCTAAAATTAGTGTATCTTGAACTGTGCGATCTAAAAAAATTTATGCGATAGATTGGACACTTCAGTTTATACAAAAATTCGTCACCGTATTTCCATTGTTGATCTTGTGTCTGAGTACGTTAAGCTGCGCAAAAAAGGAAATCATTGGGGTGCATTATGCCCCTTTCATCAGGAAAAAAGTCCTTCTTTCGTTGTTCAGGAAAATAAAGGAAGTTACCATTGTTTTGGGTGCGGTGCCCATGGGGATGTCATTGATTTTGTAAAAAACATTGAGGGCATTACTCATGCGCAGGCTCTTGAAAAACTTGCAGAACGCGCTCATATTTCCCTGCCAAAGGATAAACCTGAAAAACATAAAGATTTTGAATTAAAGCATTGTTTGTTGAAAGTATGCGATTTTTTTGTTCAGGCATTGCAAAATCATCCAGCTGCTCTTCATTATTTAAGAAAGAGAGGGATTTCTCTTTCGTGTCAAGAGCATTTTAAGTTGGGGTGGTGTGATGTTTCTGTGATGAGTGCGATTAAAGCTCACTTATCTAGTGATGTGTTGATCAAATCCGGTCTGATAAGCGAAAAAAATGGAAGAAATTTTTTTGAAGGACGGATTATGTTTCCTATCCTAAATAGCAAATCTGAAGTTTTGGGGTTTGGAGGAAGAAGCCTACAAGATCAAAAAATGCCAAAATATCTTAATTCTCCAGAAACACCTCTTTTTGTGAAGCATCAAACGCTTTATGGTATAGGCACTTTAAAGCACAATAGCTCATGTGTAATCGTTGAAGGGTATTTAGATGCGCTTGCGTTTTGGAAATATATGCCTGCTGTGGCATGTTTAGGCACATCTTTATCTGAAGAACACCTGCGTATGATTTGGAGTATCACGCCAGAACCCATTGTGTGTTTTGATGGTGATCAAGCAGGAAAAAAAGGGGCTTACAGAGCGTTGTGTACCGCATTACCACTTTTAGAGCCCGGCAACACTTTGCGCATTGCGACGCTTCCCTTTGGGCAAGATCCTCAAAGCATCCTTCACTATCAAGGATGGGAAATGATGGAGCGTATTTTGAACGATGCGAGTCCTCTTTTTGAGGCACTCTATCAACATGTGTTTTCTCAAGAAGTTTCTTTGACTCCAGAGCGCCAAGCAAAAGCTGTTATTTTGTGGAAGCAACAGATAGAAACTATTCGAAATATAGAGGTTAAACGCGCATATCAAGCTTTTTTTAAAGAACGTTTTTATAAGAAACGGACTATTTTTTCAAAAAATCAGCAAGTATCTTGCTCAGTTTCTGTAGTATTAGGCGTGGAAATTTTACTAGGTTCTGTGTGTATTTTTCCTGGATTATTGGGAGAAGTCCAAGAGCTGCTTGTTCAGCTTTTTTGCCCAGATGCGTATATCCCTCTTAAAGAGGCGCTTATCGAATGGAAAGTGCATCAAGAAAATGATTTTGATACGTGTCATCACGTTCCAACACTTGTAAATTTTTCTGATATCAGTTGGTATGAAGATTTGATTCGTCGTATAATGCCGCACTTGGTTTTTTGGAAACATTTGAATCTTCAGGACTTACAAGAGCAATGGATAGAATTATTTAACACGTATCAGACAGAATTTTATTTGAAAGGGGTGAGAAGCCACCTAAAAGACGATGTTCAATTTCTTTTTTCTCAATGGGAAGAGCTTAAATTGCTTACGTTAAAAGATGATGCGCTTTAGTAATATGTTTTTTCAAAACGTTACACTATAGTACATTAAGTCTAATTTTACAAAAATAAGCGTGGTTTTTAGAAGAACATTCTAAGATCGTATTAGCCAAAAAAGTTTCTCTTTGATCATTGAATATCATTTTTTGCATTTATTCATAAATCTCAACTTAATTTACTATAAAGAGTGCTTATATAAAAATAAAATAAAAAATCAAATAGTATTTTCAAATCTCGTAAATTTAAAAGTAATCATTTCCATTTTTATTCATCGATCTTTTTAATACCACATGAATTAACGTAGAAATAAATAAAGGACAAGGTAATAACTACAACAAAATCCGCACTTCGTAGATTCAGAAAAATCCTGATTTACCTTTCTGATCTACCTCTAAAAAAATTTCGGTTCTGCATAAAAATTGAGCTTAAAGAGTTTTTTAATAATTCTTTCATCCGAATCTCTAAATATAGAGGATATTTTTCAGGATTACTAGCCTTTCTTCAAGCATGCAACACTCGTCCTTGAGCTGAAAGCACTGCTTCGTGAATCATTTCGCTCATAGTTGGATGGGGAAATATTATAGAGCAAAGCGCTTCTGGTGTCCCTTCCAACCCTTTGGCGACCAAAAGAGCACTTAATAATTCAGGACTTCCTTGTCCAAAAAGATGTGCTCCCAACAATTCTCCTGTTGTTTCATCAAAAATAATTTTGATTAATCCAGGACCAGAGTCTTGTGCTAAGACCTGACCGTTTCCAGAAAACGAAAATTTTCCAACACGTATTGCATGTTGAGTTTTAGCTTTTTCTTCCGTCATACCAAAACTTGCAAACGGAGGAAGAGTATAAATACATCCCGGTACAGACAAAGGATCTATAGTATGAGTGACTCCTGTTACGATATGTTCTACGCACGCTATTGCCTGATGACTTGCAAGATGCGCTAACCAAGGAGCTCCAATTACATCGCCAATGGCATAAATATTTGGTTCATCTGTTTGAAAAACACCATTTACTTTAATATGATCGTGATTCACACACACACGTGTTTTTTCTAATCCTAAATCTTCAGTATTCCCTGTAACTCCGATAGCAACCAATATACGATCGGTTTTAACACAACCATGCCAAGACATATTTTTATTTTGGGTATTAGAAGCAACGAGAGCATGAATCATATCTTCTTTAATTGTGACTGACTTTAACTCCATTCCTAAATGAAAGTCCATCCCCTGTTCTTGAAAAATTTTGTATGCAAATTGCCTAATCTCATGATCTTCAGAAGGAAGTATACACCCACCTTGTTCTAGTATCGTGACTTGTGTTCCTAATGCTTGATAAAACGAAGCAAATTCCATTCCTATGGCTCCAGCGCCAATAATAAGTAAACGCTCTGGTAAAAAATCTGGAGTCATAGCAGAGCAAGCGTTCCAAAAAATTTCTTCCGGAATATTTAAAGAAAGAGATTTAGGTTTTGCTCCCGTAGCAAGAATCAGGTGTTCGATCTCTAGCTCCATAGAGCCGCTCCCTGAAACTTGAACAAGCAGAGACATTGGTCTACATTCTTTAATGCGACCTCTTCCTTTGACCACAGTAATATTGTGTTTTTTCATTAATCCTTGAAGCCCTTTCGTAAGGGTTTGAGAAATGCTTCGAGAACGCGAAACCATTTTTTTTAAATCAAACGTTTTGCCTTGAATTGAAATACCGTGTTGAGATAATTTTTCTAGATCGCGCCATAGTTGAGCACTTTTTAAAAGAGCTTTCGTAGGAATGCACCCCCAATTCAAGCATACTCCCCCAAGATCACACTCTTCAATAAGCACAACAGACTGCTGAAGTTGAGCTGCTCGAATAGCGGCAACATAGCCCCCTGGTCCTGCACCAATAATTCCAATATTGTACTTCATTCAAACACACCTACGGACGAATCACTTCTTATACTCAGGGTATCTTATCAAATTTTTTATGAAAATGTCTAGGTTGCTTTTTTTAAGAAAGATTTTTTGTATTTTACCTTATCAAAATTTCCCCCTGTATCTTCTTGTCCTCACATGCAATTCTAGGTTGAATTGGGCCTTTCAACAAAGTAAAAATATTAATTTTTGTCTTTTTTATTGTAATAAAAATTTGCATCTATTTCAAAATAAATATTTAATAGTGAAAATTTTTGTATCGGTAAAGAGCCCCTTTTGAAAAACGTTGATCTAAAAAAATTACTTTACGTTTTAGTTTATCTTTTCAATACGCTCGATTAGTCTTTGTTATAGACTAGATAAGATTTTTTCACTATGTCATGATAGCATCTATTAAATAATTACGTTTTGTGCGT
Organism: Holospora obtusa F1; assembly: GCF_000469665.2. Classification (GTDB taxonomy): domain Bacteria; phylum Pseudomonadota; class Alphaproteobacteria; order Holosporales; family Holosporaceae; genus Holospora; species Holospora obtusa. Next base: position 6,294 of record NZ_AWTR02000089.1, read on the forward strand.
TCATGAAGTTACCAAAACACTTAAGTCGTTGTATCAAGCAAGGAAAATATATTATAGAATTCGTAGGGTTTTCAGGGATAGTTGCATTTTTTACTTTGTTTAGAGCAAAATCAGCTTCAAAAATTGGTGGAAAATTTGCTCAATGGGTTGGACCTTTGCTTCCGGTACATCGCGTTGGAATGAAAAATTTGATACATATTTTTCCAAATTGGTCGCATTCTCAACGTCACTGCGTATTAAAAAAAATGTGGTTCCATTGGGGAGCAGTATGTGCAGAATACTGTCACTTAAAATCGCTTGATTTCAAGCACATAGAAATTAAAGGAGAAGATTTAATTCGCAGTTTTAAAGATAAACCTTGTATTTTTATCTCTGGACATTTTGGAAATTTTCAAATTATTTCTTTTGCGTTGCAACACCTAGGATTTAAAGTTACTCAAGTGTATCGACAAGCCAATAATCCGTGGGTTGACAAAACTATGCAGAAATTTCAACGTCAAACTTGTAACCGCGTGGTATCTAAAGAAAATCATTCGGTTAAAGCTATTGTAGAAACACTTCAATCGCACCAAGCGGTTTTAATGCTCATAGATCAAAAATTTTCTCAAGGTCCTTTAATTCCTTTTTTGAGGCACCCTGCACATACTACCGTGACCCCTGCGCGATGTGCTAAAAAATATCAGTGCCCGCTAATTCCTGTTTATGCGCAGCGTTTAGGTGAAAATCGTTTTAAAATCGAATTTTATCCGGCAATTTTTTACAAAGATAGTTTTGAAGAAATGATTCAGCGTGTAAATGAGCGCTTAGAGAACGAAATTCTCCAAAATCCAGAGCAATGGTTTTGGATTCACAAACGATGGCCATTTTCTTATCATTAACTCATCTTACGTAGCACCTTTCAAAATTTGAAGTTCATTGAACATTAAAACATTGGCTTTTAACAATAGTTTTTGTTTTATTGCAAAATGATTCAATGAGGTTTTCA
>NZ_AWTR02000088.1 GCF_000469665.2 Holospora obtusa F1
CCAAAAATCGTCAACGCAGACTTTTTCCTCAAAAATCCATCCATTCTATCCCAAAACACTTCCGTTTTAGGGCTATTCCTAAATAGCTCAGCCAAAGCTTTAGAATATTCAGAGTATCCAACGCTTGACACACAAAAAAGTAATACAATATTTAATAACATTTTATTTTTTAAATTAATCATTTTTAATGTCCTAAAGTTAGAAGTTTATGCATCGATTACTAAAAATAATTTATACTGTATATTTAACTGCCGATAAATTGAAGACAATTATTTGTATAAAATGTGAAAGGAATTGTCAACAAATCATTTACACGTCATTGATATAGAGCAAAAATCAAACAAAATATTAAATTTTTTATGGTATACAAAGTATACTTTAAAAATAAAATTATTTTTATTTGTATTGCTTACGTGATGACCATATAGTAGATCAATATTGTTTTTTAAAATAATCAATAATACGACACATTATATATAACATATTTTCATAAATTTTTCTAAAAATCGTTAAATTCATTTTACATCTTGACGCAAAAAAAAAATCCTTTATAATTAAAAAAATTTTTTACGAAAGTGTTCAATATTGATTATGCCTCTTTATGACACGCTGTCTTTCCCCATTTCCCTTCAAGCACGGTCTTGGGTTTTTTCTTGTTATCATACATATATGAAACAAATTTTTTCTTCTGACCCCATGAAAGATGAGTTCTGTAAGCACAGTAAAGAGCTTGAACAACTATTGGACTATTTTCTGTATCGTTTTAGTCTTTGCTCTGATTCCAGTACGTTTTCTTTGAATTTAAGTACAGAAAATTTTTATTATTTAAACGTTTTAAAGGCTTTAATAGACGCTACGGTGCGCACAAATCTTTATGTTTCAGACGCAAAAGTGTTTACGATTGATATTCACCACGATCTTCACAATATTCCAGAAGTTCAGCGCATTCCTGGAATGCGGGAGCTTTACGTATTTCATCCTCATATAGAGGGAGTCCATTTGCGTGCTTCAGCTGTATCTCGCGGAGGCATTCGTTTATCTGATCGAGAAGATTATCGAAAAGAGGCGTTTGACCTTTTAAAAACTCAACGCCTAAAAAATGCGGTAGTTGTACCAGACGGAGCAAAAGGGGTCTTTTATGTAAAAGACTCCTTGCTACCAGAAGATGGGTATCGCTTATTTATTCAAGGGCTATTGAGCGTTATGGATAATAGAGACTGTCAACACGCTCCCGTCTCTGCTCCAAAGGTTCGTGCCTGGGATGAATCTGATTCTTACTTGGTGGTTGCTCCTGATAAGGGAACAGCTTCTTATTCTGGAATCGCCAACGAGATCGCTTTAAAGGCAGAATTTTGGCTAAAAGATGCCTTTGCTTCCGGAGGAAAAACGGGATATGATCACAAAAAATTAGGCATTACATCTAAAGGAGTGTGGGTCTCAGTAGAAACTCATATGAAGCATCTGGGAAAAAATTTAGATCATCCAATTTCTCTGATAGGCGTAGGAGATATGAGCGGAGACGTGTTTGGTAATGGGCTTTTATATTCAAAAAATATCAAGCTGTTGGCTGCCTTTGATCATCGTCATATTTTCCTTGACCCAAACCCAAATTTAGATCAAAGCTATCAAGAACGATGTCGTTTGTTTCATTTGCCGAGCTCTTCTTGGATGGACTATAACAAAAATATCCTATCTTTTGGAGGACAAATCGTTTCCAGAAGTGCACCTTGCGTAGAATTATCTGATGAAATTCAAAAAATGTTAAACTTAGAGTGCGCTGTTATAAAACCGGAAGAGCTTATTCCTTTCATTTTTAAGATGAAGTGTGATGTCTTGTGGATGGCAGGAATTGGAACGTACATTGTTGGATCTCACGAAACTTTCTCAGGTGATGAAAAAAATGCGCATTTACGTGTCTCAGGAACTGAAATTGGAGCAACAATTATCGCAGAAGGTGCTAATTTAGGGTGCACCCAAATGGGAAGAGTTGATTTTGAAAAATCAGGTGGAATCGTAAATATAGATGCAATTGATAATTGTGCGGGCGTTTTGTGCTCTGATCACGAAGTAAATTTTAAAATTTTATTCCAAAATATTCCCATACCTGAAGAAGCTCGAAATCATATGCTTCAAGCAATGAGTTCAGAGATGGTTTCTAAGGTTCTTAACCAAACTTATTGGCAAAACATTAGTTTATATAGAGCAAAAACGAAGTTTCACAATTTAACTCGGCCAGAACTTGCGGTAAAATTTTTAGAAACAAAGAAAAATTTAAAAGCGCAATTATCTAAAATAAATTTTCAAGAATCTTTCTGGGATTCTTATTTGTTGGAATATTTTCCTGAGCTGGTTCAAAAAGAGTTTTCATCTTATATTCTAAAGCATGTGTTGCGACAAGACATTTTGTGTACCATTTTTTCTAATCAGCTTGTTGATGTATTACCGGAAGTTTGGATGAAAAATGAAAGGAATCCATTTCACGGACTAAGCTTATACCATGCTTTTGAGCTGTTTCGAATACGTAAAGCTGTAGAAAATTCTAAAGATGATATAGAAAAAATTGAATATTATTTCGATTTAACTCAAAAAGTTTTTGATCAACTTTACGATCAATGCCCGAAAGGCAATGTAGAAACCTACAAGAGTTTCAGAATAGAATTAGAAAAAACTTCTTCAGGACCTCTTTATGACTTGTGGAAAATATTTAGTACAGAATTTCGAGTAATTTTTAAAAATAATCTTTCAGAAACTTCTTTTTAGTTTTTTTAAATTTATGATATTTTTATTCTAGTAAATGTGCGTTTTTAAAACGCATACTTTGCTGTTTTTTTTTCACTTGAAAGCTGAGTTAACGCTTTTAGTTCCGAATATTTTAAACGATAATGACTATCTGCATTTTTCGCTATAAGTTGTACAGCTTTTAAATTGCGACTGTGTCCAGGCGCGTAACTATAAATAGAAGCGACACATGGTGAACCTAAAATCATTAAATCTCCTAAGATATCTAAAATTTTATGTCGCGCACATTCTTGAGGTAGCCTGAATCCTTCAGGATTCAATGCAGTCCCGTCTTCTTCCAGTACGACTGCACACCCTAAATTTCCTCCTTGAATCAATCCTCTTTGACGCATGTATTCTATTTCTGAAAATTTAGAAAAAGTTCTCGCAGGAGCAATTCCATAATTAAAATCATCTGTTAAAAAAGAAAAATGAGCCTCCTCTTGATAACATGACGATATAGGTACATTGACATGAATCATAGGAACCCCAGCAGGTTCAAGCACTAATCGACTATTCCCTTCCAAAACACAAACCGCCTCTTTTAACACGATATATTCACTTTCTTCTTCAAATTCTTGTATCCCTGCGGATTCTAGCATTTGAACAAAATGCAGAGCACTTCCATCAAAAAACGGAAGCTCTTCTTGGGAAGTTTCAACGATCAAGTCAGTTATGCCTACACCACAACATGCTGCTAACAAATGCTCTACTGTGTGCACAGAAAATGTACTAGAAAACTTTAACACAGTATGAAAATTTTTTACTTCAATATAGCGTGGATGCAAAGGATACACTACACCAGAGCGACGAAAACAAATTCCAGATCCACTAGGTGCTGGAATTAATCGTAAAGAAGTTGATACTCCAGAATGAATTGCAACTCCCTCATCTTCGATCATATTTCGAATAGTTTTTCGATACTGGTACATATTTTTCAATCAATACTCTTTTTTTTAGTCTACCTTCAAAACTTCGAAAGCACAAAAAATATCATTGTAACGTTTTGTAACATTAAAAATTTTTATCTCTTCTTAAGGAAATTCGTGATAACATCTAAAAGGATAAACGACCTATCCAGATATGAAAAAACATATTCATGCGTCATTAAAAGCTTATTCCTTGCACTCTAAAGAAATTCACTATGTTGACAAGGAAATTTTATGGTTTTTATACCTGCATGACACGATTGATCCTGTTCTAAAAAATTTGTTTGAAGATGAGCCATAATCTAAATTAAACTGTATTTAAATCAATCGATTGATAATGAAATTCTAAAAAAATCTTATCTATTTTTTCTATATTTTTTCTAATAAAATTTTCTCTCATCTCTTACAATTTATCTCTAAAAGAGCGTCTAAATGCACATATAGTGAATATAATTAATATTCCTGCGTAAATATAGTTATGATGAGAGCAATAAGAAAAAACAGGCATAGGCAAAAGCGTATCAATATACCCTTGATGTTGTAGAGGAAGAATTGCTAATGTTCTTCCCATACCGTCAAAGACTGCAGAAATTCCTGTATTAGCCGAACGCAAAACAGGTAATCCAGTTTCTATAGCACGAAATTGAGCGCTTGCAAGATGTTGAAAAGGTCCAGGACTGTACCCAAACCATCCATCATTTGTGATATTTAAAATCCATCGAGCTTTTTGATCTGCGTTAAAAATAGGAAAAATAATTTCGTAACAAATTTTCATAATACATGGCGGGCCTTCAAAAATTCTAACAGAAGCGCTGATTTTTTTTTCCTGATCTATATCTCGCTCTCCTGGAGTAACTGCATTCAAAATCCATTGAGGTAAAACCCTAGATAACACTGCTCGAAAAGGAAGATATTCGCCAAACGGAACCAAATGCTGCTTCTTGTATACAATTTTTCGATCCCCTTCAGCCGTTACCTGAATAATACTATTAAATGCTTTTTTTGCATCGCTTACTAAAATTCCAGAAAGCAAGTGAGCGAACTTCTTTCTTGTTCGCGCTAAAGGTATCACTTGATCCAGTTGTTTTTCAGAAACTACAAAAGGAACCGCAGTTTCTGGCCACACAACATGCGTGATAGGTACTTTGCTTTCTTGATCAGATAGACGGCATAATATGTTCCAATTCACAAAAATGCGTTGAGCATTTTGTTTTTCATATTGCGGAATATTGGGTTGCACCAAACGTATTCCATTTTTTTGATAAAAACGTGTGGGTGTCATACGTAATCGAACTATAGACCAAAGAGATACCGCCGAAAGTCCGATGATCATATATACAACGCCTTTCCACCAAGAACGTTTTGTAGAATATGTTAAAAAAAAACGACTTGGATAGCTTAAGATGAGCAATGTAAGCAATCCTAACCCATAGCTAGAAAGCAAACTAGCACTTTGAGCGATCCATAAATTTTGAGACCAAATATATGCAGTTAAGTTCCAAGGAAATCCAGTAAATAACACGCCTTTTAAATATTCTGTTACGCTGTACAAAACGCACCACATCATTCCAAAAGAACTTGGAGATGTCCAAAATTTTTGTTTTCCCCACCAAAGAATTCCTCCCATAATTCCAAAATAACACGAAAAAATTGCGGGAATTCCTGTCACACACAAAGGCCAAAACCAAGCAAATCTTGAAGATCCCGCCCAAAGACTTTCTCCAATCCAAAAAACACTGGCGCTATGCCAACCAAAACTCCATAACCAAGAAATACTCACAGCTTCTTTGACTGTTTTACTATGATAAAGACCCGTTACTAACGCTCCCCAGGTCCAAATTAATACCCACCACGCACAAAAAGGACTCCAAGCAAGGGCAGAAAGTGCTCCCCACAAGATCCAAGTCCAAACAGTGGGAACAGATTTTTTCACGAAACTGAACCCATTACCTAAGCTTGTATTTCCTAAAATTTTTTGATTATCACTTTGATAAAAAAAAGATAATGGCGTTTTTTGTAGACACTTCATAGCATTTTCCCAAAAATAAATCGATTTACTGTATCGCCTTATAAATTTTTTTTGATTTTTCCGTTTTTTGATTCTTTACAGTCAATGAAGCTAGGATGTTCCATAGGGTACGAAAACAATTTTTGATAAATTACTATAATTTTTCCATCTAGAATCTATCCAATTGCATAGAACGTTAAATTTTTGTGTAACGAAAAATTTTTTTTCTAAAATTGCCATAAAAACACTCCCAACTCCTGACTCACATGCTTGAGCTGCGAAAAATCTACAATTAACACGCTATTGGCTTGCACACCCAGACCTTGAAACCCCGCCTTATGCAGTGCGCGCATTGTATCCAATCCTATCACAGGTAAATCAACGGAATAAGACTGCCCTATTTTCGCCATCTTAACATAGACAGGTTTTGGAAACAAAGCCCCTTGTTCTGCTAAAAGTCCACAACGCATAATACACGCATCAGTACCTTCTGCGGCCTCAATACCCAAAACTCTTTTTCCCTGAATCGCAATCCCCTGCCCCACATCCCAATTCGATAAATTTTGTAAAATTTTTGCTCCTCGTTCAATATCTTCTCGTGCTTGAGCGTTGGGCATATTCTGGATAAAAAATTTCTTTTCTTCTAAAAGGTCAGGAAGAATATCTTGAGTCTTTACTAAATTAAACCCTTGTTCATGTATAAAACGTAGTAAGGTCGTCAACAGAGCGTCATCTCCAAACCATCCTAAACCCAGCTGATAAAGCAATTTTCGTCCCAACGCATCTAAACGTAAAGAGCTCAACTTGGGACGATAAAACTTCCCTGCCAACGTCAGATAAGAAATGTGATGTTCACGTAAACTATCTACAGCCCGTTGAATTTTTCCCAAAGACATCCAAACATGCGGCGTATTCTCTGTTAAATTTTCTGGAGTAATGCCATAATACGCGAGAATAAACACGTCCCAACCTTGAATTTTTAACGCATCTTTGATTAAAAATGGAAGATTTCCCTGCCCTCCTATCAACCCAATTTTTTTTCGATCTACTTGCATTTTGGAGTGTCCATCGTATTAAATTGACACTTTAATTCTTGCTGAGCTATTTCCTGGCGTCGCTTTAGTGTCAGATAATCTGGTAGAATCTTTCGTCCTTCTTCTTGCTGTTGCTTCCTACTGACCCAAGGCACGCAACAAAGAGGAATCTCTGGAGTACGTTCAACTTCTTTTTCAACTCTCCACCAGGTTCCCACAGAACACCCCGACAACTGACTCAAAGCAAGGGCCAAGTTTATCTTAAAAATTTTTCCTTTGTGTTGCATGTTAAAGTTCCGCTTCTGAAGTCGCCTTAATCCAAACACTTTTTTCCCAACGCTGATTGCGATATACCCATATCCAAGATTCTGTCCATTTTTTAGATTGAACCCAAGCTGTAGCTTGTTGGAAAGCCAACGCATCTTCTTCCTTTACTATCCAAATCCAACAAGGAAAGGAATAAAGATCAATTTCGTTTTGATGAACATATCCCGTAAGTATGCCATAATAAGAATCGTTTTGATTCAGACAGCTTTGAGTAATCCATATAGGGTGATCCTTTGGAAAATCATCTTTTACATCATTTCCATGTGCTAAAAAAGATTTTGAGCTAAACGTCCACAAGCGATCATCCCATTTTTCTAGCTCTTGAACAGATTGATTAAGTATACTGCATCGTTTACGTTGCATAAGAATTTTTTCAATGACCTGAGGAAGTATTTTTTCCTGTGGCTGAACAGAGGTACACCAATACACAACGCAATTTTCAATTTTTTGTATCAAAGGATATTCAACTAATATCGTACGATGTTTTCAAATTGTGACAAGATTTCTATTTTTTGTAAAGAGATCTCTAACGAGACAATTACGATCTTCTTTCCAAAAAGGGGGATCATTTTTACAAAGAAAATTCATCTTTATTAAACCTCTTTTTATAATATTTCTTTGTTCATAAAAATGCTACAGGTCAATTGTCACCCCTATCACCGATTGCTACTACTTAATCATGTTGACGGTTTTAACCTAATTCCAAAACTCAGAGCTTTATGAATCAAGGTTCTGTTATGTAATGATCTTGTGCACTTCTGAAAAAATATTACGCTAAAAAATGATATTTCTTTATTCCAAAAACAGTCGAAGATGGTCCATTTTTGCAAAGACTCTATCAAAAATTACTTTTTCGACAATAAGAGATAAACTTTATTTTATTTAAGAACAGGAACCTTATAAGATGATTCTATACAATCATCAAATAAATACGTATTTTTTGAAAATCCATTACACCATTGAGAAAAAAATTTTAAATCTTTCTTGTGAGAGCATTTATATTTTGATAGAATACCTATAATAGTCTTTGCTTTGAACATGAAATCAAACTTATTTTCCCATCTTAAAGAGCGAGCTTTATCTAGCATCTGGATGGCGTTTTGTTTTCTTGTGCTTTTTGGAATCATCTATTTTTTTAAGGGCTCTTCGAAAATTGCTCAATTTATTTTGCTTGGATTAACTGCCGGTTGTTTGATTGAATGGACTTATGCATGCTTTCTTTCTCAATCGTGGAAAAAACATTCTATATGGATTTTAGGAGTCGTGTTTATTGTAATGGGCAGCAACGCGTTTTTAAAAGCGTTTCATTCCCGAGGTTGGGAAAGTTGGATTGTCATCATTGCAAGTTCCATTTTTACTGACACTTTCGCATATTTTTTCGGATCTTGGTTTAAAGGACCTAAAATTTTTCCTGCTATTAGTGCTTCCAAAACTTACTCTGGAGCAATAGGTGGACTTGTTATGGCCTGCATATGCACAGTTATCTTGGGGAAATTGATCCATCATCCTATGAGCTGGATGCAAGCAGGAACTTTAAGTTTATGTGCTCAAACAGGAGATTTTTTGGAGTCTTGGGCCAAGCGTCAGCTTAAAATCAAAGATTCTGGAAATTGGATTAAAGGACACGGAGGCGTGATGGATCGCACAGACAGTTGGTGGACGACTGCCATCGGATACAGCATGAAATCATGGACTTAATCGATGTTTTTGAATATTCATTTTTTTATGGATCAAGCGTTGGCTTTAGCAAAAAAAGCTTCCGATTTGGGAGAAGTTCCTGTGGGAGCGGTGCTAGTACATAACAATAAGGTAGTTCTTGAAAATCACAATCGAATGCGACAAATGCGCTCTCCTTTGGCTCATGCAGAATTTTTGTTACTTCAAGAGGCACACCAATCGTTTTTTCAATATAATTTATCTCAGTGTGATCTTTTTGTTACTTTAGAGCCGTGTGGAATGTGCGCTACTGCGATAGCACTATCTCGATTAAATGCGGTGTATTTTGGAGCTTATGATCCAAAACATGGAGGAATTGAACATGGAACACGCGTGTTTGATCAAAAAAATCATTATTTTAAGCCAAAAATTGTGCTCGCAGGGGTGCGTGCTTCTATTTGTGAAAAAATTTTAAATGATTTTTTCTTTTCTCTGCGTTTCTGATACAAGGGAAATACATGTTTAGCATCCTTGCTTATGAGAAAAGTATATTATGGGCTCTATGGAGCATCGCGTTACTTTACATATCTTTTCAAGATTTACGTCAGCATAGTTTTTCAGCGATAAGTGTTATTTTTTTTGGAATCATAACGTTATGGATTTGCCCATTGTGTGTGGGAGATCTTTTATTGTATGGGGGATTATTTGGTTTTTTAAAAAATTTCGGAGAATGGAAATGGAATACAACTTATCTTGGGTGGGGAGATGTAGAAATTTTGGCACTGCTCAGCAGCCAAAGCACAAATGTTCCTGAATTTTTTATGATTTCTGGCGGAATAGGCGCATTGTTATGTTTATTTTTTTATAAACGCGGAATTCCCTTCGTTCCCGTCATGAGTCTTTCTTGGTACATCTTGGAATCCGGATACACGTTTTTATGGTAATATTACGCGTTAGATTTTGAGATCATATCACTTTTCATCTAAATTCCAAGAAAACAACTAATCTATTTTAAAATATTTATGATACAAACTTGGTCGGAGTAGCGGGATTTGAACCCACGGCCCCCACACCCCCAGCGTGATGCGCTACCAGGCTGCGCTATACTCCGATGACTCAATTATAAAAGATTTTGATAAAAAAAACAGAGGGAAATTCAAAAAAATAATCATAAACAAGCTCATTTCTCCTCCCCATTGATCTTTTAAACTTAATAAAAATTACTGTAAATATAAAGAATTCAAAAAATGCTTGCATAGATTTTTCAAGTTCAAAAAAGTTAATAACGTAATAAGGTGCACAAAATTTCGGCAACACGCTCAAGACGTGTTTCGTTAACCTCACAATCGAATACCATTTTTCAAAAAGGTGGAAGGCTACACCATTCTGTCATTGACGATAAATTTTTTTATCAATCTTTTGCTGTCATATCACGATAAAGTAACGAAATATTTACGCAACTTTAATTTAAAATATTACTTCATATAATATAAACCTTGATTTTGTTTGTTTTTACATTTATTTTAATATTTGTAAAAGTCACTATTTTTTTTATTTAAGAAACTTTTGTCTTGATCTTGTAAAAAAAGGTTGTTAGTGTAGTATTGATTTTTTTATGTGTATTAACATGATTGAGAGTAAGCGTACTGAAAAAAAACAGATCTGTAAAAGCTTTTGTATTTTCGCTGCATCTCTATTCGTTTTTTTATGCTCAGGATGTAAAGAACTGAAAGGAAAAGAAAAAGTATCGCTTCCCACAGAGCGTCAATTCAAAACTTATGACGATATGAAACCGATGTTTTCTAGCCCTTTATCGATTTTAGGCAAAGATTCAAAATCCATTGAAAAGTCTTCCGTTTTATGGTACGGAGCTTTGAAAGCCTTAGAACGCATTCCTCTTGAAGTTTTCAGTCCAGAGCGCGGTTTTCTACAAACACATTGGTATATTCCAGCGCATCTTCCACATCATCGTCTTCAAGTAAAGGTGTTCATTATGCCTTGTCAAGAAATTTGTGTCGAAGCTGTATCAGTGACAGTTCTCCATCAAGTCTTAAAGCACGGGAAATGGATCCTTATCTCAACTTCATTAGAATTAGAGCAGAAAATCAAACGTAGTGTTTTGTTGCATGCTCGCGATTACGCTGTTCAAAACAAATAATCTTAAAAAGGAGCATCTGTATGAGTCATAATAATTATTCTCCGATATCTTGTGAAAAAAAATGGCAAGAAATTTGGAAAAACGTTAACGCTTTCGAACCTTCATCCCATTCTAAAAAAATGTATGTTTTAGAAATGTTTCCGTACCCTTCTGGGCAGTTGCACGTAGGACATGTCAGAAATTACGCGTTAGGAGACGTCATTGCTCGATTCTTTCAACAAAAAGGATACAGTGTTTTACACCCTATGGGGTGGGATGCCTGCGGACTTCCCGCAGAAACTGCTGCTTTAAAACAGAAAGTCAATCCAAAAGATTGGACGTATCGAAACGCAGAACATATGCGTCAACAGCTTCAAGCGCTAGGATTATCTTTGCAATGGTCTAGAGAACTGTTTTCTTGTGATGCGGCCTATTACATTCACGAGCAAAAAATGTTTCTTAAATTTTATGAAAAAGGCATTGCCTATCGTAAACAAGCAGAAGTGAATTGGGATCCCGTTGATCATTCTGTCTTGGCTAATGAACAAGTCATTCAAGGAAGAGGATGGCGCTCTGGTGCTTTAGTAGAAAAACGTCTTTTAAATCAGTGGTTTTTTAAAATTACTGATTTCGCAGAAGAATTATTAGAAGGATTGCAATCTCTTACGCAATGGCCAGATCATGTTAAACGTATGCAAGAACAGTGGATTGGAAAGTCTCAGGGAGCATGCATTCAATTTCAAGTTTGGGATACTTCTTTAACTTTTGAAATCTTTACCACGACTCCTGAGCTATTATTTGGCACAACATTTTTCGCACTTTCTGCCCAACATCCGTTAGCGTTGCTTTGGCAAAAAGAAAATTCAAAAATTAAAGAATTTTTAAAAATTGAAAATTGTAAAGACACCTCTACGCGTACCGCGGAAATTGAAGAAAAAAAGGGAGTTTTTTCCGGGTATTATGGGCGACATCCATTTTTGGGACAAAATCGCATTCCAATTTATGTTACAAACTATGTCCAAGGGCATTATGGAACTGGAGCAATTTTCGGATGCCCTGCGCATGACCTACGAGATTTTGAATTTTCTAGGCGCTACGGCCTTCCAGTTGCCCCAGTCATTCGTCCTTTTGAAACACAAACAATGCCTTTTAAAAGTGATGGGCGCATGATAGATTCTGACTTTTTAAACGGAATGACAGTTTCTGAAGCACATCATGCAATGCTTCGCTACTTAAGCAAGCAAAATTTAGGATATCATAAAATAAGTTATCGATTAAAAGATTGGTGTATCAGTCGGCAAAGATATTGGGGAGTCCCTATTCCAATTATTCACTGCCCAGCTTGTGGTATCGTTCCTGTTCCTGTTAAAGATTTGCCTGTAACGTTACCTGATGATGTTGTATTTGAGGGGAAAGGAAATCCACTTGCCGCACACCCAACATGGAAACACGTGAGCTGTCCTTCTTGTCAAGGACCAGCACAAAGAGAAACCGATACGTTTGATACCTTCGTAGAATCCTCTTGGTACTTTGCACGTTTTTGTGATGTGAACAATCCTAAAGAGCCTTTTTCCAAAGAATCTATAAAAACATGGATGCCAGTAAATCACTATATTGGAGGAGTAGAACATGCAATTTTGCATCTACTCTATGCTCGATTTTTTTCACGAGCCTTAAAAGCGTGTGGTTATTGGGAAATTGAAGAGCCTTTCCAACGACTATTTACTCAAGGAATGGTATGTCACAAAACATATTCTGGAACAGACGGAACGTACCTCTATCCTGAAGAAATCACGAAACAAGACGATGGATCGTATTGTCGTAAAAGTGATGGAAGCTCTGTTACAGTGGGGCGTAGTGAAAAAATGAGTAAATCAAAGTGTAACGTAGTCAGCGTAGATCATATGATTAAAACTTATGGAGCCGACACGTTAAGATTGTTTATGTTATCAGACACCCCACCAGAAAAAGATTTAGAATGGAGTATTGAGGGAATAGAAGGTTGCTGGAGATGTGTACATCGATTTTGGAACATTGTTTCGACAGTACAGTCTAAAATTTCTCTTAAAGAAGCGTATAAAAAACCAAAAATTTTTTCAATTCCCTCTAAAAATTTAAGAAGAGTAACGCATCGAAGCGTTTATGCTATAGAACGCGCTGTTGAAGGATATCACTTGAATAAGTACATTACGATTCTGAGAGAGTTAGGAAATTCCATTCAAGATTTTCAAGAACGTTTCAAAAATGATGATGATTCTGCGACTTGGGTTTTAAAAGAAGCAGTATTAGCTTTTATCTCTATGATGGCACCAGTCATGCCACATTTGGCTCAAGAACTATACAGCACGATTGATCCAGAAGTCTTTATTCATGAAGTGAAATGGCCGTGTTATGAGGAAGAATGGCTTCAAGAAGATAAAGTAACCTTAGCGGTGCAAATTAATGGAAAATCCAAAGGAACTATTGAAGTGTCTACAAATGAAGATGAAGCAGAAATTCTTAAAAAAGTTTTAAAGGTTCCAAAATTTCAAGCACTTTTAGAAGGAAAAAAAATGCATCGTGTCATTATTATTCCTCACAAAATTGTAAGCATTGTCGTGTAAAGTAATCATGAGCCAATTTAAATCATTAAAAGTGACAAAAATATAAAGGAAAGCCCGGTGAATATTTTAAGCCTTAAAGACGCTACATTGTCTCTTAATAAAAAAATCATTTTATCAAAAGAGACTGTACACATTTATGCAGGAGAAAAAATTGCTTTAGTCGGGAGGAATGGGTGTGGAAAGTCTACGCTTTTAAAAATTTTGGCTCAAGAAATGGATATAGAAGACGGCATGTATATTCAAAAACCCGGACTCTCTGTGGCTTATCTTTCGCAAAATCCCAACACAATTCCTTGCTGTTCTGTAGGAGATTTTTTACACGAAGTTATTGAAGCCCCTCACTTAGCGTTTCAAGCTGAAGAACTTTTGCTTACCTTAAGGTTAGATCCAAAATCGATGCTGTCTCAACTTTCCGGAGGTGAGTTAAGGCGCGCTTACATTGCCAAAACTTTACTGATTCCAGCGGATTTAATTATATTGGATGAACCAACAAATCATCTTGATATTATTGGCATAGAGTGGTTAGAGACTTGGATTTTAAACTCTAAGCAATCATTTATTATCGTTGCTCATGATCGAAGGTTTTTGAAAAACGTTACACAGCGAACACTTTGGTTACATGAAGGAAAATTAAGATCTGCTCCAGTAGGATTTGAAGGATTTGAAGAATGGCAAGAAACATTTCTTCAAGAACAAGTTCGTATTCAATCTCGCTTAGATGTTAAGTTGGCCCAGGAATTACGTTGGTTAGCTCGTGGAGTGACGGCACGACGTCGACGTAATGAGGGACGATTGTCTCGACTAAAAGAACTTCGAAAGCAGAAAGCAAGTTTCAGTAAAGATTCTCAGAAAATTTCTTTATCTCGTCAAGAAGACGTAGGACTTACAAGACAATTGATGGAAGGGTGGAATTTGGGATACACGCTTCCAGACGCACGAATATTGTTTCAAGGATTAAATTTTCGTTTGCTTAAAGGAGACCGTATCGGAATGATAGGACCGAATGGTTGCGGAAAAAGCACCCTCATTCGCGTACTTACCAAAGAGCTTGACCCTGGTCAAGGGGTCTTAAAAACTTCGTCTACCTTAAATTGGAGTATATTTAAACAAAATCAACCTATAGAAGAACTCTCTTACTCAGTTAAGCGATTTTTGTGTGCACCAGGTTCTGATTACGTAGATGTTCAAGGAAAGCAGCGTCATGTCGTAGCATATTTAAAAGAATTTTTGTTTGCCCCCGATCAAGCACATTGCTTAGTGCATATGTTATCGGGAGGAGAAAGAAACCGTTTGCGTCTTGCAAAATTACTGTCACAAAGCCCTGATTTACTGATCTTAGATGAACCTACGAATGATCTTGATATTGAGACATTAGATTTTTTAAAAGATTTTTTACTGCAATATTCGGGAACAATTATTATTGTGTCACATGATCGTGATTTTTTAGATGATGTAGTATCAAGCATTTTGGTTTTTGAACTTCAAGGCTACGTAAAAGAGTTTATAGGAAGCTTTAGTGATTATTTACAAGAGGGATCAAATCGTCATGCATTTTTTAAACCAATTGAAAAAGTAATAAAACCGAGTATTGAAAAATCGATTGAACATCGCTCTTCGGTTAAAAAAGAAAAACTTTCTTATCATGAAAAATTTTTTTTAGAACATGGATTAAAAGAAATAGAAATGTTACTTTCTCAAAAAAAGAAACTTGAAGAATCTTTGGAACATTTTCAGGATAACACTCCGTTGCCGATGTCCCCTCTAAAAATAGAAGAGCTCTCTTCAATGACCCAAAAACTTAGTGAATGTTTAGAAAATATTCGCGTAAAAGAAGAAACTTGGATTCAAATCGCAGAAAAAGAATCTCGTCTTTCTGGTAAAAATTAGAAGTTTTTTAGATTATTTAAAGCAACTGAATATCAAAAAATAACATTAATAAAACACAACACATTACATTTCTTCAGCTAGTCTGGAGTTGTTTGTACATAAATCAAAATTACAGTTTTTTTATAACGCAAAAATTTGACTATACAGCATAAGCCTTATCTTGTTGAGTTCCAAAATGCACAAAATTACGAACATCTTCGATAGAAGAGGATAAAAAATCTCTAATCTCTCCTTGCCATAAAAGCTTTTTATTTGACAAAAACATAATATGTTCTGCAAGCAGAGGTAATCTTAAAATATCATGCGTAATCGTAACACACGTTGATTTATATATACGTTGAATTTGCTGAATCAGCACACTAATTTCATGAGAAGCTACGGGGTCCAAACCTGCAGTAGGCTCATCCAAAAATAAAATTTTAGGTTTACGCACGATAGCTCTTGCAATACTTACTCGCCTACGCATCCCTCCAGATAATGCGTTTGGATACTCATTTCTGTAAAGATTAGGAAATTTTACTTGATCTAAGGCCTCTTCTACTGCTTGAGCAGAATGTTCTGGAAAAGAAAATGCTACATTTTCACGCACACTCATCCCATCAAAAAGTGCAGAATGTTGAAATACTATTCCAATGTCTTCAAAAATTTTTCCAGAATGATTTAATTCCGAAGACACTACGCGCTGTCCTTTAAAAAATACATCTCCACGATCTAAAGTACTTAACCCCAAGATGCATCGAAATAAAACAGATTTTCCTGCTCCAGAAGGGCCTACCAGAGCAACGGTTTGCTGCTCAACAATCTCAAATTCAATTCCGTGCAGAACATTTACATCATTGAAAGATTTATAGATATTCTTTACAGAAAAAGCCGTTGTCTTTACGGAATCAATGCATTTCATACAATTACCTTTAATTTGGATGTGTTCTGAAGAAATTGTACTACAAAAACATTATAATAAAAAGAACAAAAGAAAACATATAAATTTTTTATTAAAATAGTGAAAAAAGCTTAAAAATTTTACAAGATCTTATTTAAATAAAATTATTTTAAACAATTAAATAATTTGATGCAATTTTATAAAATAAATTGAATGTGCAAAAAAGATATATGCTCTAATTTTTGTAACAAAAAATTTATTACGTTTTAATTTTTTTGTAGCGCAGCCCTCATCAGGCGATCATTAATGGCTTTACCTATTCCAAAACCAGGAATAGGTGTGACCCCAATACATGAGCATTGTGAAGAAAGATCTAACTCATGTAAAGCTGAAAAAATGCGGCGAGCTGCTTCTTCTAAATTTGCCTCTTCACTTAATTGCACAAAACATTTGCTATTTTCATTAATATGAATTTTACCAAACCCAATCACTCCCATTTCAGAAGGAAATGGCGCTAACACATTTAAAAACAATCTTTTTTTAGGTGCATAATGCTGAAAAGAAGAACCGGGAGTAATAATGTCTACGGAATTGTTTTCTTCAAAAATTATATTAGGAAAACGTTCAGAAAGTTTTTCTAGGGTCCAATATCCTGGACGCACAATAACAAAGGGATGTTGCCTTAAGTCAATAATAGTAGATTCTAATCCTATAGAGCATGCTCCCGCATCCAAAACGGGAATTTTACCTAAAAAAGCTCTATTTACGTGCTCTGCTGTTGTTGGACTTAAATTTCCTGAAAGATTTGCACTGGGAGCAGCAATTCCTCCTACTTTTTGTAACACATCATGCATAACCGGATGATTAGGAACACGTATAGCAACACTAGAAAGATTGCAGTGAGCTTTAGAAACTATTTTAGAATGTAAAGATTTTTGAACAATGACGGTTAAAGGTCCCGGCCAAATTTTACTTACGAGCTCTTTCCCCAAATGACAAAATATTCCTTCTTGCAGAGCCATTTCTTTAGTTGCGTAATGAATAATTAAAGGGTTTGTCATTGGACGTTGTTTAATGGCGTAAATTTTTTCTATCGCCTCGACGCTGTCTGCACGCCCTGCTAACCCATAAACTGTCTCTGTTGGAAGCCCAACTATTTGATTTTTTTGCAATAAAGAAATTGCTTCCGAAAATGTCAACATACGTTTCCTTGTGCTAAATACTTTAAGTCATTTAAATTGATCTTAGTAACGCACTGTGATATCGAAAATTACGTCTAATAGTATATCAGATTTTTGTAAACTCCGCACGCTGATATCGTATCCATAAAAAAATCTTTAAAAAAATGAATCTAATGAATTTTTTATTGAACAGCACTAATTCGACAAGTATTTTATCAATTCGTTTGTGTTCTACGAAAATAAAAATATCTAATTATTTTTAGAACAAATATTCAAATATATTGAAGAGTATAAAATTTGATTTTTTCTTGTTTTTTAAATTAAGTAAAACGTTTTTGGTATCAATCAAGAACACTTTAGTAAATTTTAAGTTGAAGTTTAAGAAAATCAGTATTATTTTTATAAAAAAATTCTAAAATCTTATAGTCATCAAGAGTCACTCTCTTCGATTAACTAAGTTCGCGCTTTACTTATTCACAAACCTAAGCTTGGTTTTATGTTAAAAAATAAACCTCTTAAACACTTAAGATTTAAAAAAAAATTAATTAAAGCGCATCGCTTCAATCATACGAAAAAATTTAAAATTTCTTACAAAACCTTCATGCAGAACATCATTTGTGTAACCTAGAGCATAGTAAAAACTTTATCTATACAAAGGGACAAGTCGAGGCTACATCATAAAAATATACTTTCAACAAATTTAAATTCGTAAATAATCAAATTTGATTCTCTATATATACGGAATATATTAAAAGTTTTTAATATTTTCATTCTATCAAAATATTTGAATTACTTCTTACACTTAACAAAAATTTCTGATAAGGTAAGCTATTAATTATAAAATATATAGACCTTATTTTAAAAAATGTAATTTATGATATAACTCTTGGATGATCTTTTTCGCAATAAAAATTACTAATTTTTTATAAAAAACAAATAAATAAACTTATTTGAAATATTATATCTGTTATTTATATAAAAAACACAAAAGGAGAAAATGATTTTGTTTTATGGATCTCATCGAAAGCCTACGAAATTTTCAGATTACATCGCTTTAGGCTTTTGTAAAATTTTTCGTTTTGGGGCAAATATCGTGTTAAGAAATAGACATGATCGTCGAGCCCTAATTATTGAAACTATCGCAGCCATTCCAGGAATAGTGGGAGGACTGTTTATCCATCTTAAATCTATTCGAAAACAGTGGGCAGATTACGGAAGAATCTACGCACTACATTCCGAAGCTGAGAATGAACGTATTCATTACCAAGTATTTTGTGAAATTTTACCGCCTAGATGGAAAGAAAAAATAATGATTTACTCCGGTCAGTTTTGCTTTTTTATATTTTTCTTTTTATTATATTTTTTTTCTCCTTACACCGCGCACCGAATGGTCGGATATTTTGAAGAAGAAGCAATTGATAGTTATAATAAATATTTAAAAGCTATTAATGATGGGATTGTTGAAAATACTTCTGCCCCTCTACTTGCTATTAATTATTGGAATTTACCTCAAACCGCTCGCTTAAAAGACGTAATAGAATCAGTAATTCAAGACGAAATTCGCCACAGAGACAACAATCATAAATTTGCCGATAATCCATTTTCTGGCTCAGAATAAAACACTCACTCAACCTTACAACACGCCACCTTGAAACAGAGGGGATTATGCGGTGTTCAAAACAAAAAAAATAGTACAAATAATACTTTTAGAGCGCAAAACTTGTACTCTTGCCCTGTATAGTCTCTACGTTTACCTATTATTATGGTGTACTTTTCACCAAAATCTAGCAGATCAACAATGACATTTGATCTCCTAAACAAAAAACCTAACATCATCATATGATTTGCTAAACGTAAACAAAAAATCAAATTTTTTCACACGTTTTTTAATTAAAAAACATAAAACGACTTCATTTTATTTTGTTAAGAAAATTGATTTTTATAATCCAACCCCGAAAACACCTCATCCCAAGTTCCTTGAGTGGAACTCTTTGCGTACTCGGTTGCCCTATTTTCAAAAAAATTCGTATACTCAATTCCGCTAAGCAAAGGATCGATCCACTCTAAAGGATTTTTCTGAACATGATATACAGGATTCATCAATAACTGCTCAAACCTTCGATCTGCAATATAATGTATGTATCCTTTAACCATTTCCGGAGTCAATCCCTCAACAGGCCCCTGCTCAAAAGCAAGATCAATAAATGCTTCTTCATGAGAGACCATAGTTTTTCCGATCAGCTCCACCTCGGCTTTCATAGAATCACTCCAAATTCCCGGATGCTCTCGCAAAATTGCATAAAACAAATTAAGCAAAGAATGAACATGAAGCGTTTCGTCACGCACAGACCAAGTAACGATCTGCCCCATTCCCTTCATTTTATTAAATCTTGGAAAATTTAGTAACATAGAAAATGAGGCAAACAACTGCAACCCCTCAACAAACGCAGCATATACCACCAATGTAATAAGTAAATCTTTCAACGTATCCTTATTTTTGAAACGTTTCATATAGTCCCACTTATTCTTCATTTCTTTGTATTGAAAAAATGCTTCGTACTCTATTTCCGGAATCCCAAGACTATCTAGAAGATAAGCATAAGCGGCAATATGCACAGTTTCCATATTTGCAAAAGAAACTAACATCATTTTTACTTCAGTAGGCTGAAAAATTTGAAGATAATAACTCGTATAGCATCCACCAACCTCGATATCAGACTGGGTAAAAAAACGAAAAATATTCGTCAACAAGTTACGCTCTTTATCAGTGAGTACGGACTTCCAATCCCGCACATCGCTATGAATAGGAACCTCCTCAGGAAGCCAATGCATTCGTTGCTGAACTTCCCAAGCTTCGTAAGCAAACCCATAACGAAACGGTTTATACACCGGGTTTTCTCTAAACAAAAAAGATCGACTATCTTTTATACTTGAGTGTTCTGAAACCCAATTTGATTTTACAGAATCTTTCGTCTGAACATCCACTGTTTTTTCTCCACTACTGACACACTAAGCAATTTTCATATTCTAACTGCAACATTCCGTTTTCAGAATAATATTTATCTACCATTGATGAAAAATTTTTTTGTGTTTGTTTTGCATCACGATGCGTTTCTCCAGATTTTAAAGATCTAGATCTTAAATAATATAAACTTTTTACTCCTTTTTTCCAAGCATTCCAGTGCGCATTATGCAAGTCGAGCTTAGACACATCTGGCGCAAAAAATAAATTAAGAGATTGCCCCTGATCTACGTAAGGCGTTCGATCTGCTGCAAGCTGAATTAAATCCTCTGGCCTAATTTCGTAAGCCGTTAAAAAGACCTCTTTTTCTTCTGAAGAAAGTATGTCTAAATGTTGAACAGAACCATCATTCGCTAAAATAGATTCCCAAACATCCTCAGTGTCCGCATTTTTTTTCTCTAAAAGCTCCACTAAGTATGGATTTTTTATAAAAAACAAGCCACTCATGGTCTTATGCGTATAAGCATTGGCAACAATAGGCTCAATTCCTGGAGAAGCCCCTCCACATAAAATAGAAATAGAAGCGGTAGGAGCCACAGCGGTAGCATAAGAAAAGCGCTCCATAACATTTTTTTCTTTAGCATCTTTACAAGGTCCCCGCTCTTGAGCCAAACGCTGAGAAGCGCTTTTTGCAGCTTGATGAATATGAGAAAAAATATGTTTATTCCATGTTTTAGCTAACAACCCGTGCATCGGTATTCCCAAAGATTGAAGAAACGAATGCCACCCCATGACCCCAAGTCCTACAGCTCTACCTTGTTGAACAGAATAAATTGCGTCTTTAAAAGACTCTGGAGCATTACACACAAAATCTTCCAGCACATTATCTAAAAATCGCAAACAGTCTTCAATAAAATATGGATCGTCCTTCCAATCTAAAAATTTCACCAAATTCACAGATCCTAAACAGCACACTGCTGTTCGATTCATTCCATGCTGATCTAAACCCGTAGGCAAAAAAATTTCCGTACACAAATTGGAAGTCTTTACTTCCAATCCCAGATCCTTTTGGTATTGAGGAATCGAAGCGTTGACGTGATCAATAAAAATAAGATAAGGTTCTCCAGTTTCCAATCGAATAGTTAACAGCTGCGCCCAAATTTCTCTTGCATCTATCGTTTCCACAATTTCTCGAGTCTGAGGATTGACAAGATTCCAGGGTTTTCCATATTGAACCGCATTCATAAAAGCGTCTGAAATCACAACTCCATGATTCAAATGCAATACTTTTCGCTGAGGATCCCCACCAGAAGGACGTCTAAACTGAATAAAATCTAAAATTTCAGGGTGAGAAATGGGTAAAAAAATAGCGGCAGCACCTCTTCGTACTCCTTGAGAAACACATTGGGTAATCGATTCTATAATTTTTGCAAAAGGAATCACTCCTGCAGATTCTTTCGTTCCGGTTCTTCCCGCCGGACGTACGTTTCCGAAATAACTACCAATTCCCCCTCCCCCTGCTCCCAAAAACATATTTTCAATCAAAAGTCTTGCAACAGAATCAAGAGTATCTTGAGCTTCATTTAAGTAACAGGATATAGGAAGATGCAAAGATGCAGCTTTTTTATGACCACGTCTATTTAATTCAATAACACCCGCATTTCCCAAGACAGGAGTTGCCGGCATAAACCAAAGTGAAGAAATGTAATTATACATTCGTTGTGCGTGAGAATTGTTGTCCGCATAAGAACTGGCAACACGCTCAAACATTTCTTGATAAGATTCCCCACCATAAAGGTATTGATTCCTCATCGTAATTTTTCCAAAATCCGTTAATAAAGAATCTTTTTCTACATCAATTTCTACAAATCCATTACGTAAAAAAGAATGGTTTGCAGTACGCAAAAAAGTTTTTTTAGTTTTTACATGAAACGTCATTGGATTTGCATCTTTCCAAAGATCAACTTTAAGGAGTTTATCACACTCTCTTTACAAAACCTAGAGCTTTTCGGATATAAATCATTTAAAATTACATCAAACACAATAACATTTCATTAATTAAAAGAGTTTAATTAATAAATATACAAAAAAAAGAAAAACTTTTATAGTTTTTACTTGTATTTTTTAAAATTTTTTGAAATATAAAAAGCGCACTAAAATTTTATAACCTATCGATTTTATTGATTATATTGATTTTTTAGAAGCACAAAATAATTTTACAAAACTAATTTAAACATAGATAAAAAATGTTGAGCAACTTTATTTTATCACTTTTTCTTTTTTTATTAAATACGCTTTACTTCTTGTCCCACCCCTCACGCGTTCCTAAAAAGCGCTGTTTTTCGAAAAAATATAAGATATGCAGATAAGATTTTTACAATCGTCCAACTCGTACTTCGTATTTGAAAATTTTGCACATGGACATAAAAATTTTTAGTATGTAAAGGCGGGAGAAAAAAAAGCTGAAAATGCGATCAGAATATATTCGTTTCCCGGAGAACTCCCCCTACTCTTATTTTTCTTTTAAAATAACCATAAGCTTTTACCGTTTTCGTAAAAAAACATAAACAGACCCTAGGCATAAAAATTTTCTGTTATTTTTTGGTTAACTTTCCTTGAATCTAAGCCGTTCTGTCATGCTTTATGCAAGTCAGAAGCCGTTTTTGAGATTCACGATTTCGAGATAAATTTTTGAGAAGTTCACGATGAGCCTTTGATGTATTACGCGTATTTTAAGCTTTCTAGCGTAAAGCGTTTTTTGTCCCCATAATAAAGATTTAGCGCCTTTGAGAGGGGATTCTGTAGCATCAATCATTACGCTTTCGATGCCTTTCCTTAGACATTTTTTTATCTTTGGCAATCACCACTATACAAAATTTCCAAAACGGCTCAAGGGACGCACACGGAAATCGTTTATCCCATTCACAATATGTAGCCCATAAAAATCTGACTCAGCTTCGATCGACATCAAAACCATGTTTAGAGGGCTAATTTATAGTCAGGATTAGGTCGTTTATAGCCTAAAATGACCACTGCTTCCATTGTTTCGATATTGTTTGAAAAAATTGTATCTCATTGGTCTGTGCTGATACTAAAAAGATACTGAAATATCTGATTTTTTTTCCAATCTTCGTATGATCTTAAAACATGGTGATCTGAACTGTAATTGGTTACCCCTATTGATACATACATTCCACTAAAATTACTTTTCACGCAGTATCTCTACTTCAATATACACAGAAAGTACAAAAAAATAAGCTATTCTTTGATTCACTTAACGCAGTATAAAAATTTTTTTAGGTATTTGTCGCAGAAATGAATATCTTGATTCAATGAATGTTGTCAAAATTCACTGGTTTCTTGTCAAAACTCACTGATTATCTTGTTTTTTGACACTTGGAAGCTGTACTACTTTTACTCGACAAAGGGCGAATTTGTGAAAAATGAAAGAAGTTTATTAAAGCCAAAAACCTCTGGCATTTCTCATCTAAAATCGGACGAAAAATATCAGCTCACACCTTTTGCTTCTTTACAGCCCCCTCCTAAAATGCGAAAAAATTTTAATCTAAAAGTTATTTGCTCACTAAGTTCGCTTAGGATTTTTTTTATATTTTTCATGAACCGAAAAAAGAGGAAATACGTGAAAATTTTTAAAAAATCCATAAGCTTCCATTAATAAAAAAAGCGTATGAACCGTTCATAAAGTATACCTTGAGCAAACAATAATTTCAGTTCCCCCTTCCTATACGTTCTCTGTTAAAGTTTCTATTAAAATTTTGTTTATGATCAAATTGTTACGCATGAGATTGAAGTAAAATTTTTCTTATCCACACGCCCTTCACTGGTTTGACGCGCTTCATGCCCATTGATTTTTTTTCAAAAATATCTTATTATGTAAAAAGATTGTAAAACGTAAAAGTGTTATTATGCCATACCACATTTCTGCAAAAAAAAGATTGCGTCGGGATGCGCGTGTCCGCCAGCAAAACCACTCAAATTTGCATCGTTTGCGTACTTTTTTGAAAAAGACTCGCCAAGTTTTGTCTGCTTCTTCTGATGTTGTTGATTTGAATGAAGCGCAAAAAGAGGTTCGTTTGACTCAAAGTATTATCGCAAAATCTGCGGCAAAAAAGATTATCCATCCCAGAAGCGCAGCGCGCCGTATAAGTCGTTTAATGAAAAAATTAAATGCTATTGCTTCTTGATAAAAATCAGGTGAAATTTTTTCTTTAAATTAGGGGATTTATTATGAATTTGGATTCAGTTTTATTCACAAAGGAGGTGTGTCCAGATTCATCTGGTCCAGAGTGGAGGTCGTTATTATCTGAGTATTTTGGTCAATCCGTGTATAGGGACTGGTTTGCTCAGTTAAAGACAAAATCTTTTAAAAATGGAGTTTTGTCGCTTTGCGCTCCTTCTTTGTTCGTGAAAGATTGGATTGAAAAGCATTATTTAGATTTAGTTCTTTCGCTTTTAAAGCGTAAATTTTCTCAGTGTGTTCATATTTTATTAATCGTAGAAGATGAAGTTTCTTACGGCTTAGAACAACAGGATCAAGATGAGCCTCTTTCTTTACATCAAGAATATGCAGCAGGAACGTTAAGAGAAAGTCAGTCAACTTCTCAAGAATTTTCTTTATCTGGGTATGCGTTAGATCCTAAATTAACTTTTGATAATTTTATCGTTGGAAAACCTAACGAATTTGCACATGCTGCAGCACGAAGAGTTGCAGAATGTGACGACGCTATATATAATCCGTTATTTTTGTATGGCCCTGTTGGTCATGGAAAAACTCATTTAATGCACAGCATTGCCCATCATATCTTAGAACGATCTCAGTATAAAAAACGTGTACTTTATCTTTCTGCAGAAAAATTTATGTACGATTTTGTGCGATCTTTGAGATATAAAAACGTTATGGCTTTTAAAGAGCATTTTCGTTCCGTTCATGTTTTGATTATTGATGATGTGCAATTTATCAGTGGAAAAGATTCTACTCAAGAAGAATTTTTTCATACGTTTAATGCACTAGTTGATCAAAAACGTCAAATTATTATTTCTGCTGATAAATCTCCTACGGACTTAGATCTCAAAGAGCGTATGAAATCTCGATTAAGTTGGGGATTGGTTGCAGATTTGCATCCAACAACCTATGAGTTGCGCTTGGGCATTCTTCAGTCAAAAGCTGCTTCTTTGGGAATATCCGTAGATCAAAAAATTTTAGATTTTCTTGCAAGCAAGATTTCGTCCAATGTGCGAGAACTAGAAGGTGCTTTACTTCGCGTATCTGCACACGGAAGCTTGGTGGGAAAAACATTGACGCTTACTTTGGTACAAGAAATTTTAAAAGATGTGTTACGTCCTTATGAAACAGAATTGACAGTAGAATTTATTCAGAAAAAGGTTGCGGAATTTTATAATTTAAAAGTTTCCGATTTGAATTCTGCCAAAAGATTAAGAAATATTGTGCGCCCGCGTCAATTAGCCATGTACTTAGCAAAACAACTCACAACTGCTTCCTTGCCTTATATTGGAAAATGCTTTGGAGGAAGGGACCATACTACAGTTATTCACGGAATTTCTACTATCGAAAATTTATTACAAAAAGATAAAGTTTTACAAGAAGATGCTGCGCTCTTGCGTAAAACCTTTGAACGTTGATATATTAAGAAATACTAGAGACACATCATGATTTGGAACCGTTTATGAGAATATGTGTAGAAAAAACAGCTTTTTTTAAAATTCTAACTCACCAACAGTCGTTGATCAATAAAAGAAGCACGACGGTTCCTGTTTTATCTCATGTTCTTATTAAAGCACATTATTCAGATCAGGGCGATCCTATTGTATCTGTTCATGGAACAGATATGGAGATGAGTTTGTGGGAAAAAGAAATCATTAAACCTTTTGAATCCCCAGGAGCAAGTGTCGTATGCGCACACCTTCTTTGTGAAATTGTGCGAAAAATTGATGATCAATGGGTCACCTTAGAGTCATTTGAGAACCATATAACTATTCAAGGTGGCGCTGCGGAGTTTCACTTACCTACCCTTCCCGTTGCTGAATTTCCATTCATGGAAACTCAAGATCTGCCTTTTGAGCTTCTCATTCATCCTGGGGTATTGGCAGATGTAATCAAAGATACAAGCTTTTGCGTTGCTACAGAAGAAACGCGTTATGCACTGGCAGGAATTTGCTTTCATTTTCGAGAAGACACGCAACACCAACTCTCTTGTAATGTTGTGGCAACCGACGGGCATCGTCTTGCTTTAAGTCGATTAACCGATATTCGTATGAATCAATCAGCAGCTATATCTGGAACTGCATCTCTTTTAGTCATTGGAAGACGCACAGTACAAAGTATGTTGCGATTATTAGAAAGCGATAGTGGGGAAACCGTTTCTTTTCGATTTTCTGCAAATCAAGTATCTATACAAGGAGAAAAATTTCAATTTTTCTCCCGTTTGTTAATCGATCGTTTTCCTGACTACATCGGAGCTATTCCTAAAAATCATCTTTTTCGCGTTCAGTTTGACCCAAAAGAATTAATGAAAACATTAGATCGTGTAAGTATGGTCATTGAAGAGCGCACTCGATCCGTTAAACTAGCTTTTTGTAAAACTGGATTAACCGTATCTGCCCATAGCTCTCAAGGATCAGCGAAAGAAGTTATCAAAATTTCCTATGACGGAGAAGATTTTAGCTTAGTATTTAATGCTCGGTATCTTTCAGAAATTTGTCAACATGCTCGCGGAAATATAATGACAATTGAGGGGACTAAAAATCAAAATCCCGTCTTATTTCAAGAAAATAATAGAGATGCATTATATGTTTTGATGCCTATTTCTGCATAAATTGTTTAATTTTTATATATTTTCTGGGCTCGTTCGTAAAAAAAACACGTTGTTTTTCTAAAGGTCGTATAAGTCATCGTCAAAAATACGAGTAACTATTAAACGTTTTGATTGTTGACTTAAAAAATAAAAACTATTACGATTTAATTAAGGATTTAAAACACATACGCATTAATCATGTCATTTTCTCTTGAAACGTCTCCTCTTACATTGGCATGTCAGTTAATGAGCGTTGAAAGCGTCACCCCTAACGATGGCGGTATCTTTTCTCAGCTTATAAAAATATTTTCAGCTTCTACAGATCAGATTTATTGCATCGAATGGGGACAAACAAAAAATCTTTATGTTCGTTGGGGAACTTCAGGGCCTCATATGTGTTTTGCAGGACATGTGGATGTTGTTCCTCCTGGTGATTCTGCTTTATGGTCATTTCCTGCATTTCAAGCAACGCACCTAAATGGATGGATATACGGAAGGGGAGCAGCAGATATGAAGGGAGCTATAGGCTGTTTTTTATATAGTTTATGGAAACATTTAAAAAATAATTCTATACAAGGTTCTTATAGCATTTTGTTGACAAGCGATGAAGAGGGGCATGGAATAGATGGAATCCAAAAAATGGTCCCCTGGTTACAAGAAAAACAAGAAAAAATTGATCATATTTTGATTGGAGAGCCCACAGGAAGTAAAGTAGGAGAAGTATTGCAAGTGGGACGAAGAGGAAGTATAACAGGAACGTTAACTTTCTCAGGTATACAAGGACATATTGCGTATCAAGATCTATGCGACAATCCGATGCCTCGATTTATTCACTGTCTTTCTGAGTTAATTTCGTGCCCAATAGATTTGGGAGATTCTCAGTTTGAGTGCTCTTCTTTTCATCTGATTGGAGTAGAACCAGTAGCTATTGCGATGAACGTGTCTCCGGCATATGCGAAAGCTCAATTTGGGGTAAGATTTAATGCCCATCAAAATTTTGACTCAATCTCTGAATATCTTCATCATGTTTGCCAAAAACATTCCTCTTCTTATCTTCTTGACTTAACGTTTCACGGATCTGAATTTTTGACCCAAGATTTAGCGTGGATAACATGCGTTTCTTCTGCCATTGAACACGTCATAGGATTAAGCCCAAAATTAACAACAAGGGGAGGAACGACAGATGGAAGATTTTTAAAAAATCTCGCCCCAGTTTTAGAAATAGGAATGCCTGAAACAACGATTCATCAAGTAAATGAACGTGTGCGTGTAGAAGATTTTGAATGCCTTTCCTCTATTTATACGCAGATCTTGCAAGAATATGAAAAATTTTATCGTATTTAAGTATTTATTCCTTTCTTTAAACACGTAAAATTCGTACAATTTTTCGACATAATAATGTTGTTAAAATATTGTTGTCAATTTATCTTAGCTTATTATTCAAAATTACAATTGAGTTTGTATAAATTCTATTTTTATAAATCTTTTGCATTATTTCATTAAAAGAATCTTAAATGTTTAAGATAGTAGTTCCGTTCCTATCTTTTTTCAACATGATATGTTAGAATTAACGCCAGAAATTTATAATGAAATGTGTATAATGAAAATTGTTGATATTCGAAGCGCTTTCCTAGACAGTTTTCAGTCCTTAGGGCATCAAATTGTGCCTTCATCAGGGCTTGTGCCTGACAACGATCCAACTTTGCTTTTTACTACCGCAGGGATGGTTCAGTTTAAAGATATTTTGATGGGAAAAGAAAAAAGATCTTACAGCACAGCAGTGACGTGTCAAAAATGTGTACGCGCTGGAGGAAAGCACAACGATTTAGAACAAGTGGGATATACTGCGCGACATCATACTTTTTTTGAAATGTTAGGAAATTTTTCTTTTTCAGATTATTTTAAGGAGCATGCCATTGAGTATGCTTGGAGTTTTCTCACAAAGCACTTAAAGATCCCAAAAGAAAAACTTTACGTCACCGTTTACCATACAGATACGCAGTCAGCGCAATTGTGGAAAAAAATTGCAAATTTTTCAGATTCACGCATTTTATTTATAAAAAGTCAAGATAATTTTTGGGCTATGGGAGATACAGGTCCCTGCGGACCATGCTCTGAAATATTTTTTGATCATGGTTCTCATATTTCAGGCGGTCTTCCAGGAACTGCTCAACAAGACGGAGATCGCTTTGTTGAGTTATGGAATTTGGTATTTATGCAGTTTGAGCGCACACTTCAGGGCGACATCCCTTTGGAGCGTCCGTGCATTGATACCGGAATGGGATTGGAACGTATCGCGGCAGTTATGCAAGGAGTTCATGATAATTTTCATACTGACGGACTTTATCATATGATAAAAACTTCAAAATTATTATGCCCTAACGCTTCTTCTAAAGCGTTTTCAACTGAAGATATTCCTCACCGAGTTTTGGCAGATCATGTACGCAGTGCAAGTTTTTTAATGGCAGACGGGGTCTTACCATCTAATGAAGGAAGAGGGTATGTATTACGACGGATCGTTCGTCGAGCACTACGATTTGGATCGTATATCAACGCCCCCTTAGATCATTTGTCAGAGCTTGCACCTTATCTTATTCACGACATGGAAAAAACTTATCCAGAGCTCCTTCGCGCAGAAGCATTGATCAAAAAAACACTACTCCATGAAGCTGAGCGCTTTGAACATATTTTAGCAAAAGGAATGCGGCTTATTCAAGAAAGCAAATCTTGTATTCAAGAAGGGGTGTTTCCTGGAGAGAAAGCTTTTCAGCTCTATGATACTCATGGTGTTCCCATAGATTTAATACAAGATATTTTGTCTGACGAAGGAATTACTGTAGACCATGAAGCGTTTGAGGTATGCTTAGAGACGCAAAAAGCTTCATCTCGTCAATATTCTCTTGGAAGCCAAGGAAGCGTTTTTCGCGATGAAGAAACTGAAAATTTTTGGAATTCGGTAACTCAAGCTCATCATCCTAGTGAATTTTGCGGATATCATGCGCTAGAGCACGAAGATTATATTCAACTTATCCTAGACCCTAGTGAAAAAAGTCCTTTGGTAGAACTAAAACATTCTGGATGTGTCGTAACACAAACTACCCCGTTTTATGCTGAATCTGGAGGACAAATTGGAGATAAAGGCTGGATTAAAGGCCCTCATGGAGTAATGGAAGTATCGCATACTGAAAAACGTAATCATGTATTTATCCATCACGGGACAATGCAGCAAGGAACTTTAAAAGAGGGTGATTTGGTGATTTTAAGTGTGGATGCTTTCTATCGAAAAAAAGTTCAAAGTAATCATTCGGCAACACACTTGTTACACAGCGCTTTGCGTCATGTATTAGGCGCGCATGTGACTCAAAAAGGATCATTGGTAACTCCGGAGCGATTGCGTTTTGATTTTTCACATATAGTTGCCATGTCAGAAGAGGAATTAGCTCAGGTCGAAGAATGGGTCAATGAGAAAATTTGGGAAAATCTTCCTGTTAAAGCCTCAGTCATGCCCCAAGATTTAGCATTAAAATCTGGAGCTATGGCATTATTTGGAGAAAAATACACGCAAGAGGTTCGTGTGGTTTCTATAGGGACGGATACAAAAATTTCTATGGAGCTTTGCGGAGGAACTCATGTTGATCGAACAGGAGAAATTGGATTTTTTAAAATTATACACGAAAGCAGTGTTGGATCGGGGCTTAGAAGAATTGAAGCAGTTACACAAAGTGCAGCATTTCAGTACATACAAAAGGTAACTACAGAACAAAAACGAATGGCGCACTTGCTTAAAACGACTCCGCTTGAGTGCGAAGAAAAAGTGCGAAATCTATTTTTTTCTTCTAAGCAACCTTCTCTTATTTCTTGCAAGGTAGAGCGCTTTTTGTATAAAAATGGAATACTAGCTTGGGCTATAGTGCAGAATCAAGATCATAAATCTATAAAAAATTGGATTGATACGCTTTTTTCTAAATTAGAATTTGATACAGGAATCTTTTGGCTTGTTACTGAAGATAAGCAAAGCGTTTATCTTTCAGTACAAAATCATTGTGAGAAAAAACTGAGCGCTCTTGATGCATTAAAAGAACTGTACCACGCATGCAATATTGAAGCTAAAGGAGGAGGATGTAAAAACTTAGCGCAAGGAAAATGGATAAAAGAAATATGCAAAATAAATGCAGTTCATCAATTAGCAAATTTTCTGAGTTAAACGAGTGAAATATTCACTTAAAAATTATCACCGAAGCCAAAAAAACGTATGCAATAATAAAAAAAGAAATAAGAAAACAAGTTAAAAAATTTTTATTATAAGGAAAGATTGCCAATGGCATGAAAGTATACTCAAGAGGATAACGTAAAAATTCATCCTTGTTCGTTCTTCTTTTTTGGAGGACTTTCTTTGTCTTATGGTGGCTGAGCACTTCTGCATGAACGATGTAGGAAAAGAATGATAGTTCTAATAAACTTTTTAATGATTATAGTCACCCTACAATAGGATTAAATCTAAGGTCGAAATTTAAAATTTTTGCTTCTATTTCTGCACGTATCAAGGATGATTTAAAATCGTTCAATTTGAGAACATTTTCATTTATTTCATTTGAAAATCCTTGGATTTTCTTGAATTTCTTTTTTTGTAATTCAGATTGACTATAGAGTTTTTGTGCGCCTTGATATTCGGTATCTGTGATGACTTTAATCTCAGGACGAATATAAGTTTTTGACTATTTAGAAAACCTAAAATTTCATCACTTACCATTTGACACTACTGTGCAGATCACGTAAAAACATAAAAATTGTATTGATTTTGATTGGAAATTAGTATAATACAATACATTGCGTGAATTTAAGCGTTGTAGACAGTGATTTTTTTCAATCCACATATGTTGTTTTTATTTTTTTTACTAATTTCACAGGTTTCTTTTTCAGAACTTAATAAAGAAGGTCTGATTTCCGATATCGAAAAAATAGATACTTTTTTAGCACAATCTTTAAAAGAAAATTTTCGTTGGAGTTTAATAAGAGACTTTCTAAATTCTCAAAAACCTTCAGATATCAAACAAGTGTTTTGGAACGCTTTACTCAACAATAACGCATTGAATCTTAACATAGGAATAGGAAGTGCAGGATTTATAGAGTGTGCTCATCATTACGCCAATGAATTCGTGAAAAAAAATTCAGGTAACATTTTATCATGTGTAAAAAAATATTTAAAAAATCATGGAGAGGCAGGAATAGAGTGGGTAATTTGCGCGTATATCAAGAAAAGTTTAACACCAAGAGAAGATTTAAAACAGGCTCTTGATGATGATGAAATATTTATCGTCTTAGACAAAATACAGCATTTTCGAAAAATGAATTCTTTTGTATTGAAAATTAGTTACGGAATGATAGCTGTTGTATTGGCTTGCGTAGAAAAATGCGGATGGGAAACTGCACAAGAGCTCCTAATAAAAAATCAAAAAATACGTTCCCAATTCACTAGATATGATCTCATTAAGTTATTTCAAATTTCTTTGGGAGAAAACAGTGAGGCGCGCAAAAATACACTCAGAAGTAAAGAAATATTTGAACTCGTAAAAATCAAAAATGATAAAAATTTATTTGAGTGCTTCGTAAACTACGTTTTATCAGAGAAAGGAATTCAAGATAAAAATTTTATAGAAAATGAAATTATTGGCTCAAATAAAAATGAAGAATACTCTATAAATTTTTGTTGTTTATTTGTACCTTTTATCGAAAACAATGATACAGAATTTGTAAAAAATATGTTACAAAATCATCAAGTGATGGAGCGTATTTTAGGAGGTGATCTCTGCAAAATTTTATGCAAATTTGTCGCAAATAACGATGCTGAATTTGCAAAAGATACGATCAAAAAAATTCTGAATAATACAAGAATTATGAATGAAATGGGAGAATGCGATTGGACACAAATTTTGTACACTTTCATTAATCATAATCACACTGAATTTGCAAAAGAAATATGGAAGAATCGTGAAATTTTTAATAAAATTCTTAAAAATAGTTTCCATTTAAGTGAAATTTTATGTGCTTTTATTAACAATGATGAATCTGACTTTGTAAAAGAAACTCTGGAATGTAAAAAAATTTTTCATGAAATCTCAAATAATTCCGAAACTTTAAGTAAAATTTTATGCGATTTTATCCGAAATGGTGATACGAAATTCACAAAAGAAATTTTGCAATATAAAGAAGTTTTAGATAAGTTTCGTCATAATCCTTTTATATTCAAGCGCATCTTTTGCGATTTTATCCATAATGGAGAGTCCGAATTCGTGAAAGAAAAATTAAAAAGCACAGAAATTCTTGAAATTTTTTCTAAACACGGCGCTGAAGCACTAGAAAAAATTTTAATAACTTTCCTTTATAAAGAGGAATTTGAATTTGTTAAACTTATCATAGAAAAATCGTCGATATCTAAACTATTTTCAGAAAAGTTTTTGGATAAGCTTTTAATTATTTTTACCCAAAAAAATAAATTAAATTTTTTAGATAGATCTAAATATGATACAGAATCTTTACTGTATAAAAAAACAAATCAATTTTTAGAAATGTCTGCATTTAATGCTCAGCCACTTCGAGTTGCTTCATTAAAAGATCAGCGATAACTTTTACTACGTTTTTGGACAAAATAATTTAAAGTCCTAAATGAAGTGCCTCACGCAATCTATTATGTTGAGTTTAGAGAAAATAAGCCTACAAAGAGAAAAGAAATTAAAGTAATGTTAATCACGAAGATTGGCAGTAATACCAGAGATGTAGTCAATTAAGTTAAAAATTAAGTTGAAATTTTCGTACAAAAAGCCTCAAAAACGTTGAAAATTTATCGATACGTTATAAAAACTATTATTTTTGAGAGTTTTCACCTAAAGATAGGAATGTTTTTTCATAGTGATTAAAGATTTCTGGTGTCGTAAGCGCACACCAAAGCTTAATTGATCCGTATACCATAAATTCCTTCTTGGAAACTACTTTAGTAGGTCTTGTCATTCGTCCTAAGTGATGTCTTGTATTACTATTATCTGCTCTATACAGTTCCTGATTTTTCAATACTATGGCGGTTTTTTGGTAGAACTTTAGAGAAAGCATCCCAATCATCAGTATAAAATGTGCAATTTTTCAGATGTTTGACTTTTTCGTAAAGTCGTCTGAACGTTTCAGCATCACGATTCCCTGTAACCTAGGAAACTCTTCTCCGTGCGCTACGAGCAACGGCTTTGATAATCCAGAGTTTTTGATTTTTTTTTGGAAAAAATGCTACATTTCATCAAATTCCATTGCTTGAATGTGACCTGAAACCTCAGATTTTTGTATTTTTTTCATCTCTGCCACCCCCCACTTTGTATATAATAGAAGCAGAATGTCCAAGAATTTTACCCATCATGTTAAAAGATGCCTTAGCTAAAGAGTATAAAATGACGCATAAGGCTTTTTTGATAGCCGTCTCCCTTTTTTCCCCTCTTGTCACCTTTAACAAAGTTATAACCTTATTCCTTACACTTATAGCTCTGAACCTTGCGTACTATACCGTTCCTTATGCAGTTTTCGGAATTACAACTATATAGTCGTATTTTGACATAAATCTATCTAAACGTCAAAACTCTCAAAATTTTAACTTAATTTATCATAAATTATCTTTCCGAAAATGTGATTCTCTTAATCTGTCTGACGATAAAATTAGGTACAACTATAAGGATGGTTTGTTTGAGCTAAAATTTTTCGATACAATTGTTCTAAAAGCATAGCACGAGCAAAAATATGAGGCCAAGTCATTAATCCAAAAGACCACATTTCATTACTTTGATCCAAAATATATTCTGGAATTCCATAAGATTCCCCTATAAAAAAACATAAATGATGCGGCATTAAAGTATCTAGCTTTTTCCATAAATCTTGACTGCTGTATTGAACTCCCTTATGATCTAACACAACCCATATTTGAGATTTTAGTTTTATAATACGTTTCCACTGCTTTCCTTCTATTTCTTGAAGAACAACCAAAGAACCAAGACGTTTAAGATATGTCTTACATACGTCATCCCAAGGAGATTTTATTTTTCCACCCGCGTAAATTGTCCAACGAATCATAGTTTACCGTAATCAGGAAAAAGATGAGAAACTGCTTGGTGAATATGTCGCACAAAAACAAGATTTAATTTTTGTTTTACTTCTTCTGGAATATCATCTAAATCTTGTCGATTACGCTCTGGTAATAAAACTGTATCGATTTCATGATTTACTGCCGCGATAAGTTTTTCTTTTAGTCCTCCAATACGTAAAATCTCTCCTTTTGTTGTGATCTCCCCCGTAACAGCTGTCGTACTTGGAACCGGTTTTTTAGAAATTAAAGAAAGTAATGTTAAAAAAATTCCAGCACCTGCAGAAGGACCATCTTTTGGAATTGCATTCTCTGGAAAATGCACGTGAATATCTTTTTCTATAAAAAATTGCGGATCTAAATGATAATACTCTATGTTTTCTTTCAAACAATTTAAAGCAACTTGAACAGATTCTTTCATAATGTCTCCTAACTTTCCAGTCAAGAACGTTTTTCCTTTACCTATAACTTGAACAGCTTCTATTTTCATGATGTCTCCCCCGACTTCAGTCCAGGCAAGACCGGTCATAACTCCAATTTCTTCAGGTTGATTGTAAAGATTTTTAGGAGGGTATAAGGGAGTTCCCAAATATTCAGAAAGTTGGTCACGATCAATAATTTCCCCCTCAAGTATTCCTCTTTCTAACTTTAATATCACTTTTCTTGCCAAAGCATCTATTCTCTCTTTTAATCCACGAACACCTGCTTCTTTTGGCGTATATTGTATTAATAAATCATAAAGAGCCGAAGAAGTTAAAGAAAATTGCTCTTCTGTCAAACAATACTCTTTCATAATTTTAGGAATTAGATGGTGTTGAGCAATTTGAATCTTTTCCTGAGTCGTATACCCTGATAAATGTATCAATTCCATGCGATCTCTAAGCGGTGCTGGAATATCATATTTTTTATTAGCGGTTGCGATAAAAAAAATTTTTCTCAAATCGTAAGGAATTTCAAGATAATGATCTCTAAATTCACTATTTTGCTCTGGATCCAATACTTCCAAAAGTGCAGCATAGGGATCTCCTCTACGATCTGCTCCAAGTTTATCGATTTCATCTAAAAGCAAAACAGCATTAGATCCAGGGCGATGCCTCCCTTTCTCTCGTCCTTGAAGTGCTTTTAATATTCTTCCAGGCGTTGCTCCAATATACGTTCTGCGGTGACCTCGAATTTCTGCCTCATCTCCACACCCCCCCAAAGCAATAGAAGTAAAATCTAAATTTAAAGCTTTAGCAATGGCTTTAGCAACAGAAGTTTTACCTACACCAGGAGGACCAACAAAACACAACACAGCACCTTGATCTGTTTTACGACGTCGATGAACGGCTAAAAATTCTAAAATTCGCTCATTCACTTTTTCCATTCCGGAATGACTTTTTTCTAAAACTTTGTTAGCTTGATTCAGATCTTTATTCAAAGGATTTACTTTTTTCCAAGGAAGACTAATCAAAAATTCTAAATAGCTCAAAATTCCAGATATTTCTGGAGAAGACTGTGGTAACAAACGCAACTTTTTTAACTCATTTTCTGCTTGTTTTTTAGCTTCCTGAGTTAAATGTTTCGCATTTTGAATTTTTTTCTCCATATCATAATATAAATTCTGGTCCTCAGATTCTCGCTTTATAATTTCTTCCTTTGTCTTTCTTACGTATTCTTGGTAATCATTACGCATTTTTTGCGCTGCTTTAATACTTAAGGTTTCCTTAAATTTACCGATGCTTACCTCAAAACTCAACCACTGAATAAGAATTTTCATTCGCGCAACCAAACTATCTGATTGTAAAATTTTTTGCTTTTTTTCTATATCATGAATATTGCCCGAAATTTTGTATACAATTTGCTCAATATTAACAAACTCTTTTTCTTCAATCGCTAAAGCACGATGCGTAGTATCTTGAGAATTTAACTTAAGATATTGCTCTAAATAATCTCTCAATACCCTAAACGTGGCTTCAATTTTTGCCGGAGCTTCTTCTAAAGTATGTAAAGGAACAGCCGTACAACGTTCAGAATCTTCTACACAATTTACCTGAACACGCTGTAATCCCTCAAGAACCACCTGGCAATCATTATGAACGAATATAGACTGACGTAGACGACACAAAGTCCCTACAGGAAAAAGTTTCGAAGTTTTCTTATCTGATTTATTTTTAGAGCACAAAACCACGTAACGATCTTCTACTGGTTGCTTTGAAACGTTCTGAACAATTTCAGAAGAGGGTGCATGCTTTATCGCTAGAACTCCAGCGGTAAAAGGAAAGAAAACGACATCTTCCGATATAATGATTGGGTATTCTTTGACAGATTCAGAGTCAAACACTTTGTGGCTCCAAAAACATATTATTGCGGATTGTAGCACAAAAGGCGCGTTAAATCCA
>NZ_AWTR02000087.1 GCF_000469665.2 Holospora obtusa F1
GCTAAGATATCCAAGGCGTTACGAGAGTCTTGACAATCTGTTAATTCCAACACTTTTGCTAAAATGTAGAAATATTCCGGATGAATAAAGTGACCATCGAGCTGCTCTAGTTGCTCTTTAGCCACTTTCTGCATGCCCTCGAAAGGCCGACCAAATACTGCTACTTCCTTAGCAAAAAAGGCAAAACGTAAAATCGGAAAAGGCACCCAGATGACCGATTGGCTACGCGGCGGATCTTGAGATTGCAGGTAGGGCCGGCGTCCGTACGGGGGGCCTCCTCGAGATCGGGGCAAGGGCCAGTTCATGGAAGGGTCATAGATTTCTTCAGTGCAATACTCTTGATCGTACATCTCAAAACTGTCCCTGCGTCCAATAAACAGATCGTTAAAAATTCCACTGCACTCCAAGACATCTCTATCAATAACTCCTCCCATTACGGTCATTTCAGAAATATATAAAATTAACGCATCATCCGGATAATGATCTGATCCATTTTCTTTATTACGCTCTTTATCAATAATATCTTGAACAAATTGCCCTATTTCATCCTTTCCCCATTCAAATAATTCCCAAAAATCATCTGCTAATTCAGTAAATTTATCTGTCCATTTATCTTTTGGATAATCATATTCTCTCCACTCATTCAACAACAAAACTTTCATCAAAAACCCAGCTAAATACCGCGTACAATCCTTCCAATGAGGATTTTTTGTTTTTTTATCAGCCGTAAAATCATTTAAAACATACCAATGGTAATATTGTCCTAATACACTCATCTTTATCTCCCTTTAATTTTTTTCTAACGGATTAGGTTTAGTATTCAATTTAGGAATTTCTCCTTTTTCGAACTGCTCTAATTCTTTAGCGGTTGCCGGATAATGCTGGACTTTCTGCTCTTTACCATCTTTTTTGGGTTTAGGATGAATTTCTATAACATGTAAATCGTTTTGTGGTGCCCCTCCTCTTACTTCTTTTGGCCTAACTTGACTTGGTTTTTGATACGATTCTGTCCAGTTTCGTTCTTGTCCTGTGACAGGATTGAGCTCTTTCACATGATTAGACCCTCCATTCGTTCGCACATTGGGTCTTTTATCTTCTGCAGGGTTATGTTTTGTATAAAATCTCACTCTACCGTCAGGAAGAAATTTTCGATATTTGTATTTTGATTGATTTATTGCGCGCCCAACCTTTTGAACAAACTCCGGATGCACCTGTTCCACAGGTTTTTGCCCCTTCAGCTGCACACGCTCAAAATCGGCGCGCTGTAAACGTGTTTTTCCTGGATTTTCCGGCGCCGGAGCATTTTTATCCTGAATCAACACGCGATTTTGGCGCTGTTCTTCTTGAATTTTTTTAACGCAGCTTCTTTTTTTCGTACCGCCGCCCGTTTTTTCGCCGGTTTTCATCAAGGTGTTCGGGCCCTTTTGCTCTTTTGAAAAAGCTTTTTTTGCCAGGCGCACTCCGGCTTTTGCTGCTCGCGCTCCGGCCTTTAGACCTTGTGTGCCAAGGCCTGACGAGGCCAGATCCAGCGCCACAGACCCTGCTGTCAGCGCTGCATGCCCTCCGGCCGTCCAGTAATTTCCCGCCTCAAGGTTCTCTTTGATATCTTTGGCGCCTTGAACCACATCCAAAACGATAGCCGGAATGCTGGCCAAAAAGTTGTGCTCTAGTGCGTTTGCAGATGCGGTATCGCAGGCGGTGATATCGCCGGAATCCTTTCCCACCAAGCACAAACCAGTCGCTGTCAGCACTCTTATACAGGCTTGAGTTCGTCGGCCCAGCTCTAAGCCCGCCTCTTGACACCGAGAAACATAATCGGACCATGGCTCTTGAGGGAGCTGTTTTGGCAAAAACTGCTTGACGTTTTTCATGACCAGTTCTGCGCCCGACTCGGCTGCCATGGTGGCTCCGGCGGCTAAAAAGGCCTTGCTCCAGTCCAGATGGCCAGAGTTCACGGCTTGTAGGCTCAGCGTAGAGGCCAAAGAAAGCGCTCCGTGGAGCAATTTGTGCTCTAGAAAGTTGATTTCTTTGCTTTGATACTCCAGCCCGATTTGCCCGGCCAGAAATCCAGAAGCTTGTATCAATCCTTGTCCCGCAAGGGCTTTAAGAGGATCGGCCTGATAGACGGCACAGTTCAAAGCGGTGTTTTTAACGGCATGGATGGCGCGGTGGTCAGGGAGAATTTCTCCCAAAGCCAGGCCCGCTCCAGAAACTGCAAGACTTTTACCCACATCCTTCAGCATCGCTTTAAACTGGATGTGTCTGTGATCAGCCAGGCACTCCAAGCCTGAGTTCTGGATGAAGGCATGACCAGAGGCCGCAATCACCGATCCCACCAAAGGAGGCGCCAGCACCGCAGACAGAGCCGTGATGCCCACGCCAAGGACAGCCTTAAAGGCGGGCTTAAACTGAGTGCTTATATATTTTTCTTCTTGAGTGCAAGGCTCTAAAACCTGAAGGACCTGGCAAAAGGACTCTCGTGGAGCAATTTCTAAAGCCGGAGGAGCCCCTTGAGCTGACATCTCCAACAGCGGCGTGTCTACTGTAATGCGTCCCTTAAAGCCGCAGTTTCGATAGCTCAGCCCTTGCCCAGCAAGGCTTTGGGTCTTGACTCGAGCGATGTTCTTTTTCAGAACCTGAGTCTTGTGATAGCTGTCTTGCACTGGAGCGGCCAGCAATTGAAGCTTTTCCGCCGCCCTCAAGCTCACGCCGTCAATAAATTCAGTAGCCTGGAAGGACCCTTGCACCATGCTCACCTTCAAATCTCCACGCAAAGACCCCGGAGCCGGAGCCAAGCTCTGCCGGGTTTCTTGAATATAGGGGGAGCTAGAGGACTCCAGAAAAGTATTAACGCCCGGACGGTGCTGAAGAGCACGAGCCGTGATGCTCCCCGAGCCCTCAATATGGCATCCTTGGCTGGCAAAGCTGTGAGCGCGAATATCCATGTGCCCAGCGCGAATATTCGAGCCATGAAAAGTGCTCGAAGCTCCGCAATACACCTCATCAGACTTCTTGCCCGGCTTGACCAGGCGCTCTTGAACCTGAGTGGACAGGCCCAAGTCAATAAAACCCAACTCACTGCTCACATATTTTTAAAAATTCTTGACGAACACACTCAATGCGCTCTAGATTTTTTTTCGCTATAATAACGCCGTTATTGTTATAT
Source organism: Holospora obtusa F1 (assembly GCF_000469665.2). GTDB lineage: Bacteria > Pseudomonadota > Alphaproteobacteria > Holosporales > Holosporaceae > Holospora > Holospora obtusa. The sequence continues at coordinate 3,167 of NZ_AWTR02000087.1, forward strand.
GATTTTTGATACTCATCCAATCCTAACTTTAGTTTCTGGATAAAATTATCCAAAATTTTCTTAAAATATTTTTTTTGAACCAAATAAAGATTTTGAATCAAAGGTTGCGTCTCAAAAAAATAATCAAAGTTATCATACAACATAGTAAAAATAAGTCCGTACGTTTTTTCCGTAGCTCGAGGAAGTAACTCATGAATACAATGAAGAAGTTCTGGAATATACGATTCTCCAAAATAACGAGAATTACAGATTCCATTTATTAAGGGCTCACTGGAATAATCTTCCATGCATACCAAGTCTTCATCATCATTGTCTGATGGAACGTATTTCAGCAATTTTGGAATTACAGAAGGGTCTGAATGGTTAAAAATTGCATGAAGGATAAAATCGAATAGCGTTTCACATTGCTGAACACGTTTAACGTCGTTTTGTTTTGTATCCCAATACTGCTTTTGAAGTCTTCCCCATTCCTGATATACATTTTCCAAATCTTTCAGTAATTCAACATTTGGAATTTTTTTTAAATGATCTAACAGTTCTGGTGCCTCCCCATACCACATGGGGGATCTTTTACGAAGTTGCTTATATATATATTGTGTACTCATTATTAATCTCCTTTTGGTTTACATGGTAAGCGCTCTAAGAAATTATTAGGAGCACTTTCCTTGGTCATGCGTAATGCTTGACTGCACACATCATTCACTACATCTTGGTGAAAGCCCGCTTCTTGAAGACCTTTTCGGGTGTCTATGATTCCCTGAGCCAGCCCTGATCGATCGTGGCCATGTTTAATTTTTTCATTATGTTTATGAATCAATTTTCTTCCCTTTCCTTGATGCATTCCTGCTGGCATAGCAATCACTACATCATTTCTGAATTCTTTTCCGGTTTGCTTTCTAAATTCTTTCGCTTGAGCTTGAGGATAAATGTGATGTTTTTCAAACTCTAATCCGGTTTCAATCTTTTTTTTAGTAATAAATTCTTTCACATGAGCGTCATCGTATTTTCCAACGCATAAGCCTTCTCCTTGATATTTTTCCGCGTACACTCGCATTTCTTCCGGAATCATTTTAGATGATTTTTCAATATTTTTTCGCGCTGAAACATTTTCAGCTTGCGATCCTCTCTTTGCTTGAGAGCCACCATCATTTCTTGTTTCGGTTTTCATCAAGGTGTTCGGGCCCTTTTGCTCTTTTGAAAAAGCTTTTTTTGCCAGGCGCACTCCGGCTTTTGCTGCTCGCGCTCCAGCCTTTAGACCTTGTGTGCCAAGTCCTGACGAGGCCAGATCCAGTGCCACAGACCCTGCTGTCAGCGCTGCATGCCCTCCAGCCGTCCAGTAGTTTCCCGCCTCAAGGTTCTCTTTGATATCTTTGGCACCTTGAACCACATCCAAAACGATGGCCGGAATGCTGGCCAAAAAGTTGTGCTCTAGTGCGTTTGAAGACGCGGTATCGCAGGCGATGATATCGCCGGAATCCTTGCCCGCCAAGCACAAACCCGCCGCTGTCAGCACTCTTATACAGGCTTGAGTTCGCCGTCCCAGCTCTAAGCCCGCCTCTTGACATCGGGCAACATAGTCGGACCATGGCTCTTGAGGGAGCTGTTTTGGCAAAAATTGCTTGACGTTTTCCATGACGAGTTCCGCGCCCGACTCGGCTGCCATGGTGGCTCCGGCGGCTAAAAAGGCTCTGCTCCAGTCCAAATGGCCAGAATTTATAGCTTGCAGGCTCAGTGTAGAGGCCAAAGAGAGCGCTCCGTGGAGCAATTTGTGCTCTAGAAAGTTGAGTTCTTTGCTTTGATACTCCAGCCCGATTTGCCCGGCCAGGAATCCAGAAACTTGTACCAGGCCTTGTCCCGCAAGGGCTTTAAGAGGATCGGCCTGATAAACGGCGCAATTCAAAGCAGTGTTTTTAACGGCATGGATGGCTCGGTGATCGGGGAGAATTTCTCCCAAAGCCAGGCCCGCTCCAGACACTGCAAGACTCTTTCCTGCGTCTTTTAACATCTCCCGAAAGTGAATGTGCCTGTGATCAGCCAGGCACTCCAGGCCTGAGTTCTGGATAAAGGCATGACCAGAGGCCGCAATCACTGACCCCACCAAAGGAGGCGCCAGCACCGCAGACAGAGCCGTGATGCCCACGCCAAGGACAGCCTTAAAGGCGGGCTTAAACTGAGTGCTTATATGTGTTGCCTCCTGGATACAGGGCTCTAGAACCTGAAGGACCTGGCAAAAGGACTCTCGTGGAGCAATTTCTAAAGCCGGGGGAGAGCCTTGAGCTGACATCTCCAACAGCGGCGTATCTACTCTAAGCACTCCATGCACGCCGCAGTTTCGGTAGCTCAGCCCTTGCCCAGCAAGGCTTTGAGTCTTGATTCGAACAATATTCTTTTTCAGAACCTGAGTCTTGTGATAACTGTCTTGCACGGGAGCCGCCATCAGTTGGAGCTTTTCTGCCGCCTCAAGGCTCACGCCGGATCTAAATTCAGTAGCCTGGAAGGACCCTTGACCCATGCTCACCTTCAAGTCTCCACGCAAAGGACCCCGGCACCGGAGCCGAGCTCTGCCGGGTTTCTTGAAGATAGAGAGAGTAGAGGACTCCAGAAAAGTATTAACGCCCGGGCGGTGCTGAAGAGCGCGAACCGTGATGCTCCCTGAGCCCTCAATATGGCATCCTTGGCTGGCAAAGCTTTGAGCGCGAATATCCATGTGCCCAGCGCGAATATTCGAGCCATGAAAAATGCTCGAGGCTCCGCAATACACCTCATCGGATTTCTTTCCGGGCTTGACCAGGCGCTCTTGAATCTGAGTGGACAGGCCCAAGTCGGCCCAGCGCTCCACATCCACATACAGATCCTGGGCACAGAGGTTG
>NZ_AWTR02000086.1 GCF_000469665.2 Holospora obtusa F1
TTATCAAATAGTCGCTATACATATCAAGAAGATCCAGTTTCATTTTTTGTCCTTAAAAACTTACGGACGAAAAATATGATTATTTCAAGCAAAAATCAACTATTGCTGCGTAACATCAGTTAACCGATTTATTGAATGCAGTGCTTTCGATTTTAAGTTACTGAAGATTAGGGATAGACAAATTTTTTTGATTCTAAGAACTCAATGTAGTGTGGCTTGAATTTAAATTCAGTTTCGAAAAGTGGTTGACTTTTTTAAAATATCGTGAGAAAATCCGAACACTTTGTGGTATTTCCAGAGGAAATCAATAAGTGAAAAACTTAGATCATCAGTTTATTATAGAATCCGCAAAAACGCATAATGTTCTTGTAGACTGTTTTGCAACTTGGTGCCCTCCTTGTAAGGCACTTTTACCTGTTCTGGAATCAATTTCTGAAGATGCGTTTTGGTCTCAATCTTTAAAAATTGTAAAAGTTAATATTGACGACAATCCAAGTATAGCAACGCGATATCGTATTCAATCTTTACCTACATTGATCCTTTTTCCTAAATTAAAAGATTTAGACGAACAAGTTGTGGAGATTGCTCGTCATATTGGGGGAATTTCAGAAAAAGCATTAACAGAGTGGTTACATCTTCATCTAGATTAAGGATTGTTGTATTTGTTAGAAAAATTTGATTTTTCTCCATCTTTTTGCGCAGAATGGAAGATTCCCCATGGATTTTTTCCAGGAATGTTTGAAGAGCGAAATTTGAGTGTTGGGTATAAAAGTGTTGAGACATATTTAGAGAATCGTCGTGATCTTGTTTTATCTTTAAATATGAATCCTAATAAGATACTATTTCCTTACCAAACGCATGGTTGTGATGTGGTGTCGGTGACGAACGTTACTGAAATTTCTCCTGTATGTGATGGATTGGTAACAAATGTTCCAGGGATAATGTTGTGTATTTCAACCGCTGATTGTGGTCCTGTAATGTTTTGGGATGGAGCAGATGTTGTAGGTATTTGTCATGCCGGATGGAAAGGAACATTATCTGGGATATTAGAAAATACTTTAGATGCCGCGCGAGATCTTTCAAAATATCCTGAAAAAATTCAGGCTTGTTTGGGGCCTACGATTCGTTGCCAGCATTATGAAGTTTCTAAAGATTTTTATGATTTTTTTATTTTGGAAGATCCTAAGAGCTATCTTTTTTTTAAGCAAAGAAAACGGTTATATTTTGATTTACCGGGATATATTAATTTTCGGCTTTTACAACAGAAGTGCATCTTAGTGGATACTCTTGAAAATACTTACGAATCAAGATTCTTTAGTCGCAGACAATCTGTTCATCAGCATTCTCTTTATAAATATAGTTTTGGATCTATGATTGGAATTTTTGAAAAATAGGATGTTTTTAACATAATTATTAACTTTTAGATTGTATTTTTAATAAAGAGGTACGTTCTGATCACTAAGGATACTTTAGATTTACACATTAAAGTAAGAGATCAACATATATCATAGATCAAAAATTGAATAGATTGATATTTTGTTTATACAGTAAAGTAAATAAAAATGTTCTAAAAATCAAATTGATTCAATGTTTATTTTTTTATTAACAAAATAAACACTTATTAGTAACAAAAAATTATCCAAATTTTATCTGGTGGTATGTTTTTTAAAAAAACTTTTTTCGTATTGAATATATGTATTTTTAGACATTTTTAATAGCTATCTTAAGTTTTTTTTAGTTTTTTGAATATTTTTACACGCGATAGCCATTAAAATAATTTAAAATGAGAGTTGAGAGCTTTCACCTAAAGATAGCTAGCAATGTTTTTTGATAGTGATTAAAGATTTCTGGCGTCGTAAACGCACACCAAAGCTTGATTGATCCGTACACCATAAATTCCTTCTTGGAAACTATTTTAGTACGTCTCGTCATGCGCCCTAGGTGATTGTATTACCATTATCTTTATCTATGCATACAGCGCCTGATTTTCCAATATTATGGCGGTTTTTTTGGTAGAATTTTAGAAAAAATATCCCAATCATCAATATAAAATGTGCAATTTTCAGATGTTTGACTTTTTCGTAAAATCGTGTGAATGTTGCAGCATCACGATTTTCTGTAAAGTTCTTCGTGTGCTAGGATCAACGGCTTTGATAATCCAGAGTTTTTAACTTTTTTTGGAAAAAATACTACATTTCATCAGAATTTCACTACTTGAATCTGACCTAAAACTTCAGATCCTTGTATTTTTTTCATCTCTGCCACTCCACACCTGTATATACTAGAAGGAGAATGATGCCTTAGCTAAAGCGTATAAAATGAGGCATAAGGCTTTTTTGACAGCCGTCTCACTTTTGCCCCTCTTGTCACCTTCAACAAAGTTATAACCACATTCCTTACACTTATAGCGCTGAACCTTGCGTACTATACCGTTCCTTATGCAGTTTTCGGAATTACACTTCTTGCAATGCATTGCTGATGATCTTAATACGACACTATAGTCGCATTTTGACATAAATCTATCTAAACGTCAAAACTCTTTTTAAAATATCTATTAAAATAATAAAGAAACTTACATACAGATGAATTAATACATTAAAAAAGTAAAATTTTAACAATACTTTTTATTCAATTCAGTCTCTAAATTTAGCGTTAACTAAAATTTAAAGCTCTTCTTTTGCTTTAATTCCCAAAAGAGCTAACCCTTGTTTAAGCGCGATAGCAATGGCTTGAATCCACACCAAATTTGCCAAAGAACGTTCGGAATTTTGTGAATCTAAAAAGCGAAGCTCTATCTGATTGTTTCCCTTTTGCCACAAGCTATGAAAAGATTGCGCTAATTTGTACAATCCTGAGCACACAACGTGAGGTTCTCTAGTTTGCGCAGCACTTTGAATAAGACGAGGAAAATCCAACGCCAACCCTATACATTCTCTATGCTCTTTTCCCCAAAAAGATAACTTAACATTTCTCCACCATCCTTCTTGCAAAGACCAAATTTGCTTTCCACGACGCAATACCGAACAACACCGAGCATGAGCGTATTGAATATAAAATATTCCATTATCTTTTGTACAAGATTTCATATCTTGTATATCTAAATCAAAATGCGTATCTGCTTTTTTACTCACCATAAAAAATCGAAACGTATCCGCATCGATATAGTTCAAAATATCCTGAATAGAAACATAGGTCCCTGCACGTTTTGACATTTTTATAGGCTGTTTTTCAAAAAAGAATCTTACCATCTGACAACATATCATCTCTAAATGTACACAATGCGCTGATAATGCTTCGATAGCACCTTGAAGGCGCATAATATGTCCGCTATGATCAGCTCCAAAAATATCAATACACATGGAAAACCCTCTACGAACTTTGTCCATGTGATAGGCAAGATCTGCCGCAAAGTATGTCCATGTCCCATCTTGCTTACAAAGCGCCCTATCTTGTGCATCTCCCCATAATGTTGTACGCAACAAAGATAGCTGTTCATTTTTTGGTTCTTTAACTGAAGAATTTGAAGATTTTGGAGCCTCCATCGTGCCTTGATACACCCAACCCTTTTCACTGAGTTGAGAAAATAACGCATCAATTTCTCCATTTTTATGCAAAAACCGCTCACACGTAAAAACATCGTGACGAATATTTAAAGCTTCTAGATCCTCTCGAATTAAAAATAAAACTTTTTGTACCGCAAAACTCCCCACATAAGATTCCCAAATAGGCACGGGAACATCAAGCCATTCACGACCATGGAGTTGAACGAGTTCTCTTGCAATGTTCTCAATATAATCTCCTGGATAAACTTCTGAATCTTCACAAACATATCCCAAGAGCGTTTTGTAGGCACTATATACAGATCGCGCTAATAATGTTATTTGGTTGCCTGCATCATTGACATAATATTCTCGTGTTACATTGTACCCTGCGTATTGCATAATATTTGCTAATACATCCCCAACTACAGCGCACCTTCCGTGCCCTACATGCAATGGACCAGTAGGATTTGCAGAAACATACTCGATGTTTACAGAAATATCTTTTGAAGCTCCTCTACCGTAAGTTTCTGAATTTTCTAAAATATTTTGCGTCCATGTTCCCCATAAATAAGATTCTACAGTAAGATTCACAAATCCAGGCCCAGCAACCACAGATCTTTTTACACCTTGAACTTGTTCAGCGTGAAACGCAATACGTTGAGCTATTTTTATAGGATCGATTTGAAACTGTTTTGCAGCAGAAAATGCACTAGAGGTCGTAAAGTCTCCGTGAGATCTTTGTGCAAGAAGATTAAAATTTAGTGTCATTCCCACATAACCTTCTTGACTTAATCGATTTTCAATCCATTTTTGAAGCTTAAAAAGAAATTCTTCCATAAAAAAAATAAACTAATACTCTTTTTAAGTATAACAGTTTTAGCGTTGAAACACTATGACCTGACTCTAGAATCACTATTTACAAAATTTAAAAATAATCCGTTGAAATATTTTAGAAAAGAACTTTCAGAGATCATTTATTACTGAAAACAAGATAAAAATCAAGAATATTATCATGATTTTTTAATTAGACCTCTTTCGAAACCCATTTATACTAGCTCAAAATTATAAATTCCAGTGATCAGATTCAATCTGAGGCCAAATCTTTTTCGTCTGTTTGTCTATTTTTCAGATATAATTTTAAATTGTTTGAGCATACCAATAACATTTTCATTTGCAACTCTTTCACTCGCAAGTTTTTGGTTTTTCTCCTTTTTTTTTCCCGAATAAAATTTCCTTTGTTTGTTAGTGCGATTTTTTCTTTTTTTGGCTATTCTATAGGCGCTTCGGTAGCATCTATTAACATTACATCATATTCTATATCGCTCTTAAGTGATGCTTTTCGACCAGGAAAGCAAAATCTGGATGCTTGATGAGCCTATCTTCAATCCACTTAGTTCCTTTATAGCATGAACTTTCGCTTATTCCATAACTTTGATTAACATGAAAATATGTGCGATATTCTCTGATATATTCCAACGCCATTAATAGTGGATTTTTCATCCGATAAAATCTTCACTTGTTCGTATTTCAATTATAAAATCATCATATTTTTATTGACCTATCTTCAGTATACATATATATTTTAGTTTCGAAAAAGAAGGCTAATTTTTGTGGCAGGTTTTTTGCGTTTCATAGTGAGCTTAATCTTTTTCGACCACTTGATCAGGCTTGCAATACCGATTTTGAAACGTTGGGAACCCTCTGAAAAACTTAACTTTTCCGTCTATTTGATCGACACAGCATGACGCCTAAAATCGATGTAATACTTTTACTCCTATAATAATTTAAAATTTTCTTTAAATTACAATCATTTTATGTGGTTTTATCTATACACAGGCGCACAAAATCTTGTCCTTTACACTAAAATCAATCTTATTAAAAAAGGACATCCAAAGAAAAAAATGTCCTTTTACATTTTATTAATGCGCTGTGTGTTATAATTTTCTAATCTTGCTTCGGAATTTTACTCCATTCCAGATGTAATTTAGGAGGAGCAATCTGAAGTCCTTCTAACTGAGCTATGGTATAGTAAGCATCGATTTCCATGGCATATGCGCTGAGCCCTTTTTCGAAAGCGTTTTTCAAATATCCAGAGTTTTCTGGTACATCCAATGGATATAATCCCCCAGCACTTACGGAATTGTTATAAAATTCTAAGATACGAAAATAAGGATTTTCCGGATCTCTGAGATCTGATGCGGATATTGTTTTAGATTTATCCGTTATTTCTGTCAAAAAATCGGTCAACGTCTTAACCTTTCCACCCAAAAAATTCTTTACTCTCTTTAATGGGGCGCTATATTGTTTTTTAGCTAGATCTAACGAACAAGACTGTATTTTGTACACATCATCGGCTAATTTTTCGATAGATGCTTTCTGGATAGCTTTGAAAATATTCATACTATGTGTTGTCGTGCTGGTATCTATTTCCAAAATATTTGGGTATGCTTTCTTAAATTTTTCGTCGATACAAAGTGAATATTTATTAAATAGTTTGTGTCTTTTATGTTCATTTTGTTCTTTTATTGCGTGATAAGAAGATGAAAAATTATTCATTTCTTTTTCGATCATTTTTTTTAACTTATATTCTTTTGCTCGAGCCACACTCGTATCTAGAATTGCTAAATGAAGATATGTATCAAAGTTTTTCCTGTTACTTTCCTGTTCAGTACGTACATAATACACCCCTTTTAGGAAGGTTTCTTTTTGTTCTGAAGGCACTGAAACGGACTCTGTAACTTTTTTTATATTTTCAATATATTTATCTACTTCATTTACTGCTTTAAGATTATTTGTATATTTCGCTACACAGGCGTTCCTCCACCACCAAAAACGAGATCCTGAATCTCTTAAGTCTACAAGCTCTACTTCATTTTCTTCCCAAAAAAAATAGGATACTGGCTTTGTTAATTCTATAAACTTTTCGTCATCAGCCCACCAATAAAAATAGGATACTGGCTGATTTTGATTAGGAAAAGCAAGATTCATTTCATTTACTTTTTTCTCTATTTTTTCTGTAATATCTGATTTTAGAATATTCGTCTTAATTGTTTGAATGTCTTTAAGAAGCATCTCAACAGAATTAGCATTTTTCTTTTTAAGAAATTTAAAAGCACGATTAATAAAGTTTTCCCCTTCTATCTCAGATATACCCTTAATTATGGCTGCATCATTAATTTTGGTAACATTTTTTTTAAAAAATTTTATATAGTCATCATAAGAAAAAGTTTTCAGTTTAAAGATAATCTTAATAAAATCTTCTACTACTTCTGGAGAAGGTCTTACTCTATTAAAAACAAAATTTATACTCCGTACAGAAATTCGTGTACAATACTCTTGATTAATCATAGTTTTTCTGAAACGACGTATAGTACTCTCCTTGATATACTTTATAAGCTTCCAAGGGAATCCATCCAGCTTTTCAGTTATTTCGTTGATTTTTTCATGATTTAAAATTTTTTTGAAAAACTCTTGCTGATTAATTCCAATACATTCGTCTAATAGGAAATTCCAATCTGATCCTTTCATTTTCTTAATTACTTCTTTATTCTTCAAAATTTGCGTGAAACCGTCAAGATCTTTTTTAGATGCATACACCAGTAATACATTAGACCAACACCCTCCATCAAATTTTTCAACAATTTGTGCGTTTTTCATCATTGATGAACAAAAGGCTACACAATCTACTTCAGTAGAAAAATCCTCCAATCTACTTAACACCTCTTTCCAATGATATGCCGTCATTTCTTGAACAACTTCACTGCTCAAAATCATTTCAAAGAAATTTTTCTTATCGTTCGAAATACAAAATTCGATTACTTCTGTCCAATCAGCTCCGCCCATTAGTTCAATAGTCTTCAGATTGGTCAATTTTCGCATAAAATTCAAAAGATTATTACTTTTTATAGATTCTTTTAAAGATTCTACACAAGTCTCAGCTGTTTCTTTATAATTAGCCGATAAACCAGGCAAAGAAGTTTGCGAAATGAATAAAAATAACAATATTAATTTTTTTTTCATAAAAACCCCATATCATTAACAGATGATAATGATATACATTATTAAAACAAATGTCTACAGGGGGGAAGACATATTATTTTTATTATTTTTTTTTAACAAGAATTTTTTAACAAAAAATTAATTTAATCCTCAATTTATCGTGTAGAGAGTTAAGATCCAAATAATGCGCTTTCTGGAGGCGCGTTGTGAGATATGATTTTTGTACGAGATTAAAAAAAAATCTGACGCAAAAAGTAATAAGCAGATATTAAATTGTAGGCTTGCTTATGTTATGACAAAAAATTTTGACATAATTATTATGGAGCTGATAGGATTTTTGACCTCATTTTTACTCTTGTTATAAAGATTTTTCTTTGCTCAGAGCTCTAATTTTTGGTAAATTGAAACACATTGCCTTCATAAATTTAGAAAATTGATTCTTTGCAATGCCTATATACCGTAACCGCTTGCTATCAAAAACTCATTTCAAAGGGGGGGCTATACTCGTTATTTAAGTCAAATTTTTTCTTCATAGTTTCTTCTTCACTGCGAAAAGATGAACTCCTTTCTTAGATGCCGCTTATCTTTTCTGGCAATGTACAATCTCCCCCCTTATCCGTATAAATATGCTCTATTTTTAGGGAAAACTAATGCTAATACCTTTTCCGTCTGTCAAATTAATAGAGGCAACCGTAACTTTGTTGATCATTCCCTGATGGTATATCAACGCTGATATAGTTTAATTGTGCCAAAACTTAAGACATCCTTTTGCGCTCAATCTTCTCTGTTTTATCTTTAAAAAATTTAGGCAAAATTTCATGATTTAGGTTTTCAAATGTTTGTTTTGTTGCCTCATCGCGCTCCTGACAAATGCTCGCTTTAAAAACAAATGATGTTGCATCTACACACATAAAACCCTAGATCATATAGCGTGCTACTGTGCAGCTAATTCTTAAAAGTTGCAAATAGCTTTGATAAAAGATTAGTGTCGATCTTATTACGTAGCCAGGGCCTACGCATGAAGAAATTTTATTCTACAACTGTGTTTAAAAGATGTATAGATGTATATTTGCCTTAAAATTATAGAAAGCCATTTTAGTTCATTGGAAAATCCCCGTTCCTCAAGGAACCCACGCCACCCTTTTATGACTTTGATAGCAACCAGTTTGTTAGCAGTTCTTTGTGGTATCGACAGTTTTAGTGGGATGCAGGATTTTGTTGAGATGCATAGGGAAGCGTTGAAAAAATATTTCGACTTTCCGTCTGGTGTGCCAAGTCACGATACTTACCAACGGCTTTGGGATAACTTATTCCCCAATCAATTTAGAGATTGTTTTTGCGATTTTGTAGAAAGTCTTCAAAAAATAACGAGTGACATTATGAATATCGATGGAAAAACGATCCGGAATAGTTCTTCAAATAAGCCTCTTCATAGTGTAAGTGCTTGGTGTCATAAGAATAAAATGGGTTTCGCCCAAGAGAAAGTGAATGAAAAAAGCAATGAAATCAAAGCCATTCCAAAATTGTTAAAACTTTTAGATCTTGAAAATAAAATCATTACGATCGATGCCATGGGAGCTCAAAGGAACATGTGTCAGCAAATCGTTGAGAGGAAAGGTGATTATGTTATTTCACTCAAAGGCAACCAAGGAACATTGTTTGAAGATGTTAAGCTCTTTTTATCTGAGTTAAATAACCACGAAAATAATGACAAACGCCATGGAAGAATTGCACAGCGTGTGGCCGTTGTTTCACATCATACAAAGTGGCTGAATGACATTCATCAATGGCCTGGTTTAAAATCCATAGGTCGCATTACCTCAACGGTGCTTCGTAAAGGGAAAGAATCGAAAGATACCCGATACTATATTTCATCAAAATTATTAAGTGCTTTTGAACTGAATGAGATTGCCCGTCAGCATTGGGGAATTGAAAATCAACTGCAACTGGGTTTTGGATGTTATTTCAGAAAACTCGATCAAGTCTATCATGCGCAAAAATTCTATGTCTTTTAAACATCTTATTAACTGATGTTACGCAGCAATAGTTGATTTCTGCTTGAAATAATCATATTTTTCGTTCGTAAGTTT
>NZ_AWTR02000085.1 GCF_000469665.2 Holospora obtusa F1
TTAAAATTATTGAAAGTGAAAACCTCATTGAATCATTTTGCAATAAAACAAAAACTATTGTTAAAAGCCAATGTTTTAATGTTCAATGAACTTCAAATTTTGAAAGGTGCTACGTAAGATGAGCTTATTAGAGTTCTATTGTCTTACTATAAATATCTTTGACTACAAGTTCTAAGATCGCAGGCTTATATTTAATATCAAGATAATGTTGTGCAAAATAAGAGCCATGATGCAAAAATAGAGAAAAAAGATTTGGATTTATATTTAGACTGAGCATAATGATCGTTTCCCAAGAGGTCTAATATTGATATTTATATCAGTCGTTCTTATTGCAAAGCTTTTGCGCACAGAGAATATTAACCTTATCTAGACTTAATTAAATAGTAGTTTGCGCATCAAAAAAAATTTTAAAAAAGTATACAATTTACCACGATCTCTAACGTGAATATTGACCTATCGTCTTGTTTTTTATTTACGCGCTCTATAATTTTTTTTTGAAAATCTTGACTATATAAGGCTAGTATTTTTTCTTAAATGAGCTGCCTGTTCATAAATTCAAATTTATTTTACTGGAGCTTAATTTTATGCTTTATTTAGAATAAATTTTTTAATAAAGTTATATGTTTATTTTGTTTGGTACGTATTTTTATAATTTTATAGTTTGGTTCTAATACCTGATCTTTTCCATCCCAGCCTAAGATGACCGGCCTTGTTTCTGGTTGAAACAGCTCTACAATTAATGTTTGAGAAGGAAAAAGAGTCGTCCCTTTCCAATTTGTTAAAGAAGAACAATTTAGTGGGCGTACTCCCAAAGTATGGGGAATATCAAACGGAATTCCATCAGAAGAAGCGTAATATGCTGATTTTCCTAAAATTGACGAGCATAGTATACCGTCTCCCGTCAATAAAGAGGGCATCGTCACCGTATCAATTGTGATCTTAAATTTTAAAGCTTGGTACCGTTGACGATACAAGCACACATCATTAAATGCCAAAAAAGATAAATTTTCTATCTCTACTGAAAGAGGAAGATAATAAAAGGGAGTAGCATTTTCAACGAGCAATTCTAAATTTTCTATCAAGGGTTCTTCATTCATCAAATGACCAACATTTCCAAATTTTAGTCCATAAAACGGTTTTCCGAATGTCCAATACTGACTAAGAGCGCTTAACATAAAACCATCTCCTCCAAGCACTGTAATCACTTTACAGTATTCTAGGGGGCACTGTCCCCAATATTGAATATAATGCTTCAAATGTGCTTCTAAATCGGGGCGCGCTAAAAAATGTATTTCTTGAGAACTTGATTTATGCATGTTTTAATTCAAATCCTAAAGTGTCCAATATTTAAAATTTTTCCAATCAAAAGATCTCCATACTCCTTTGATATCAAACACATATCCTTCTTGTTTGAGCAATGAAGTGATTTGAGAAAAATTCATTTGTGCGTATAAAAGATGAGGTACAAGGAGCACAACAGCGTCATAAGGTGGAGTAAAGTTAGATTTAAGCGGAATTTCTAAAATATTTTCTACTTCAGCTGGTAAGGCATACGGATCAAATACCTCCACTTGATAGTCTATTTGAAGCGTTTGAACGACCTCTACTGCTTTACTGTTACGCAAATCAGGAACTCCTTCTTTAAATGTCAATCCAAGAACAGCTAGGCGACTTTTTTTCGGAATGTTCTTAATTTTTTTACTCATCATTTTAGTCATTTCTTCGTTAATATGACGTCCCGCCAAAATAACTTTAGATGATATTGAGTTCTGTTTTGCAAAAAATGCAAGATAATAAGGATCAACACCGATACAGTGCCCCCCTACCAATCCTGGGCGAAAAGATAAAAAATTCCATTTTGTTTCTGCAGCTTCTAGTACATCATATACGGATATACCTGCAGCGCTACAGATTTGAGCCATCTCGTTAATGCATGCAATATTTATATCTCTTTGAGTATTTTCCAGAACTTTTGCTGCTTCAGCGACTTTTATATTTTTTGCTACAAAAATATTGTTTTCATTAATTTTTCCGTACACGTAACTCATAATATCGGAAACTTCAGGAGTTTGCCCTGCGATCACTTTTGTTACATTAGATAGCGTGTGTTGCTGATCTCCTGGATTAACCCGCTCAGGAGAATATCCAAGAAAAAAATCTACCCCACACCGAAGCCCACTTTTTTCTTCTAGCCATTTTCCGCATAATTCTTCACTTACTCCAGGATATACGGTACTTTCAAAAATAATAATATTCCCAGAACGCACCATAGATGCAAGAGTTTGACACGCATGTTTTAACAAACTTAGATCAGGTTCTGAATTTTGATCGATTGGAGTAGGAACGGTAACGATATAAAGTGATTGTTCCGAAAGCGATTGTGGATCATTAGAAAATCTTACCTGACCTTCTTGTAATCTTTTTTTTGAAACTTCTAAAGTTCTGTCTTGTCCTTGTTTTAATTCTTGGATACGAGAAAGAGAAATATCGAATCCCACAACATCAAAAAAAAGGGAAAGCTCTACAGCCAGCGGTAACCCCACGTATCCAAGACCAATAACTCCAATAGAAGGGCGATGATTAAATAGCATAGTTACTCTCCTAAATAAAATTGTTTATACCAGGTGACAAATTGTTCTAGCCCCGATAGCAAGGATGTTTTTGTTTCGAAAACTAAATCTTGATGTTCTAGTCCTGCCTGAGTTTTTGGAACATCCATAATATGTGCGGGTTCTTGTTGAATATGAGCTTTTCTTTGTGTTAATTGTTCTAATATCTCTAAAACTTCTTTAATGCTGTAAATATTTTTGCTTCCCAAATTGAATATTTGGTAAAAAGGAGAGGGGGGAAGAGGATTCATTAAGATGCGTAGGATGCCCTCTATAATATCGTCAATAAAGGTGAAACTGCGCCACATATTTCCTTTGTTAAATAAAGTTAGAGATGTATTTTCGAATAATGCTTTTGTAAATAAAAAAATTGCCATATCCGGTCTTCCCCATGGTCCATATACAGTAAAAAAGCGTAAGGCTGTACAAGACATTTGAAAGGCATGATGATAGGCATAAGCAATCAGCTCATTACTTTGCTTGGTTGCAGCATACAAGGATAAGGGATGGCGTACAGGGTCTTGAACGGAAAACGGATACTGAGTATTTCCTCCATAAACAGAAGAACTGCTGGCGTACAAAAAATGTTCTACTTTTTTCCAATGACGACATAACTCCGTCATGTTCACAAAACCCAAAAGATTTGTTTTTGCATAGTCCATGGGGTGAGTTAACCCATGACGTACACCTGCCTGTGCTGCAAAATGAAGCACATGCGTTACGTCAGGATGTTGAGCGCTCAAACGACTCATATCCTGTTCGCAAGAAATATCGTAAGGGTAAAACACAAAATTAGGGTAATTCAAAAGTTGAGACAGTCTTTTTTTTTTGAGCTCCACATCGTAATACGCATTCAGATTGTCGATTCCCAGAATGACACTGTCTTTTTTTTGCTTTAATAAAGCTAGTGCTGCGTGAAATCCAATAAATCCTGCGGCTCCGGTAATCAAAAATTGATTCATACCTTTTCCTGTTTAAAAAAACAATTGGGTGTTAATGATATCATAAAAAAATAATTCAAGAATATCAATTCTGAATCAGAAATTAAAAACAACGTTTTCCGAATTGTCATTTTAAATTGAAAAATTAAAAGGAGTGCTTTGGTTTGGAATCAGTCCTGACTTAATTAGTAATCAATTAGTTTTGTGAATAAAATCTTCAACACATTGGTAAAGAGCGGATTTTTAAACCTCTTTCGTAAGTTTTTTTCACATAAAATCTTTTTGAATTTTTTTAGATAGGGAAATTTGTCTTGTGTTAATTTAAGTTTTCGGTTTTTATGGTACTACTTATGTTTTGCAAAAAGATAACCACTTGAAGTGTTTTTTCGTTCCTTGTTTCTTTAAAATATGATTTACGTAAGCTTCATTACAAAAATTTAGAATGAATTTTTGTCGTTTTTATTATATGATTTCTCTCATATATAGGGTAATTAATTTTTTTTTAATCGATAATTTGTTAAAGCGTACACCTCGTTTTTCCTTTATCACACATTGTTTTAGATATTTATTTTGCTCTTATTTTTTTCACTCTGAATAATTAATCTTTGTTAATTGCTACATTGTTTTTCATCGAATTGATTTGAATTTTACTGAATGTATAGTGAGATTTTCCTCATTAGATGGGACGTTTTTAACAGGAATTGTTTTTAAGAAAAACATTTGGGGGGCATCATTAATTTTTTAAGAGAAGAAAAAGTATTTACTCTTTAAGAAAAATCTTGTATTCTTTTCAGAAAGAAAAAAATAAAGAGATGTAATATGATTGTTGTCTTAATGATTTTTCACATTATTGTCACCATGTTTATGGTAGGAATTATTTTGTTACAAAAAGGTGAAGATTTTGGTTCAGAAAGCGTTGCTCTTCGAGGTTCGGGCGGGGGGGATAGTGTGTTTACAAAACTTACCGTGATTCTTGGGGCAATTTTTATGGGAGATTGCTTATTAATGGCGACTTTAGTTCGATTGGAATCAAAAGTAAGTAAGGTGAAAAATATAGAGAGTGATGGTAGTGAAAAAAAGGTTTTAGATAAAAAAATAGAAAAAAAATGATAATGTATTTTTTTTAACTTTATATAGGATCACATTTTTGAATAAAAATATATTATCAGACTTGACGTGCAAAAAAAAATCCTTTAATCTGAAAGCTAAGAAATGAAAACAGTTCAAAAATGCTAGGTTTGTATAAGCAGGCTCGCGGTTTTCTGTTGAGTGTATTTGCTGAAGTCAAGCGAGTCGAGTGGCCAAAACGTGGTGAGGTTATTTTTAACTCAATCATTGTTTTTGTTCTCGCGGTTGTTTTTTCTATTTTTTTTCTGGTAGTTGACCAGACTATTATATTTTTGTTGCGTTGGGGATTGGGGTATGGGTATGAATAACGCGCTTCGTTGGTATATTTTGCGTGTTATTTCAAATGCAGAAACTTCGATCGCCTTAGAGGTGGAAAAGCAGTTAAAAGACGCTGGGTTGTGGAAAGATATTTATCAGACACTGGTAGTATCTAAAAAAATAGAAGTCGTGCGTCGAGGTGTGCGTCAACAAATAAACGAGAAACTTTTTCCTGGGTATGTTTTTGTACGGTTGATTTTGACAGATTCTTTAAGCGATGTAATTAGGAACACTTCACGGGTTCTTGGTTTTCTTGGGAACGATTCTGGTCCTCAATGCTTAAGTGACGAGGAAGTTGAAAAAATGCTTCATCAAGCTAGTCAAGAAGTTTCTCCTTCTTCTGTTCCTCGTACGTTAGAGGTTGGACAGATTATAAAAATTTCTGGTGGATTGTTTTCTGCAATGGAAGGGATGATTGAGTCTAAGGATCTTCTGAAACAACGTGTTAAGGTGTCTATTTCTATTTTGGGGAGACTAACAGCAGTAGATTTGGGGTTTGATCAAGTTGAGATTATTGAGGAGTAATAAATGGCTGTAGTATCAAAAGAATCTAAAAAAAAGGTTCCTGTTAAAACGATTCGTTTAAAAATAGGGGCAGGAGAAGCGACTCCAAAACCGCCCGTTGGGCCTGCTTTAGGGCAGCACGGATTAAATATTCAAGAGTTTTGCAAGTCGTTTAACGCTAAAACTGAGCATCTTGAAAAGGGTGCTCCGGTAAAAGTATTGATAGATGTGTATGCAGATAGAAAATTTGATTTTCGTGTTACTAAGCCAGTTGCGAGTTATTTGTTAAAAAAAGCAGCTGGAGTTTCAAAAGGAAGTAGTTCTACTGGAAAAGGGAGTCCTATTGCAACGTTAAGTCGTGCGAAACTTGAAGAGATCGCAAGTTTTAAAATAGACGATATGAATGCATATGATATTGCTTCTGCGGCGCGCACTCTAGAAGGGTCTGCGCGATCTTTGGGGATTCAAATTAAAGATTAAGTAAATGGGAAAAATTATGAAACGAAATAAAACAAGGCGGTTGCAACTTAGAGATGAAGGTATCGATTTTCATGGTTTTTATTCTCTTCCTGATGCTATTCAATTACTTCAGGATAGAGGTAAAATTGGAAATGGCGGAGTGAAGTTCGATTCAAGCGTTGAGTTTGTGTTTAAGTGCAATGTTAATACTGCGAAAAGTGATCAGTCTATTCGTACATTAATTCCTTTGCCGCATGGAACGGGAAAAATTGTACGTGTTGCTGTTTTTGCTGAACACGGAGATGCCCAGGAAGCTCGAGCAGCGGGAGCAGATATTGTTGGGGGATCAGATTTGGTTGAAGAAGTTAAAAAGGGAAGAATTGATTTTGATTTTTGTATTGCTACACCAAATTTGATGGCAGAAGTAGGGACGTTGGGAAGAATTTTGGGGCCTCGTGGTCTAATGCCGACCGTAAAAACGAATACCGTTACAAAAGATGTAAAACAAGCGGTAAAAAATGCTAAGTTTGGGCAAGTTGAGGTTAGGGCAGAGAAAGCAGGTATTGTTCATGGGCTGATGGGAAAATTGAGCTTTTTATCAAGTGCTCTAGAAGAAAATTTTTTGCACGTCTATCAAGCTTTGCAAAAATTACGTCCTTCTGAAAGCAAGGGTGAGTTTATAAAGAAAAAAGGAATTTCTAGTACAATGGGATTTTGTTTGTGGATTAAGATTTAACACTAATGGACTTGTGTTAAATATAAAATCGTGATTTACTGTACGTTGATTACGTGCATGGTTTGGAGGTTACATGAATCGTTTAGCTAAAAAAGATTGTGTTGAGCGTTTGCGTAAGAGTGTATGCCAGAGTTCGTGTATGCTAGTTGTTACGCATTCTGGGTTGAACGCAAAATCTATCTCTGGGTTTCGAAGAAAAGTTCGAGAAGTTGGGGGGACGATTGAAGTAGTGAAAAATACACTAGCAAAAAAAGCGTTAGGGGAAGATGTGGAATTTTTGAAAGCTTTTCGTTTTTCTACTGCGGTGCTTCTTTCAGAAGACCCGGTTTCTTTATCCAGAGTTTCTGTTGATTTTTCTAAAGAGCAAAAAGAGCGTTTTCAAATAATTTTGGGGCGTTTGGATGGTGTTTTTCTTTCTCAGAAAGAGATCTTGGAATTATCGTCTTTACCATCTTTAGGGGAATTGCGGGCAAAATTGTTATGTCTTTTCAATGCAGTTGGAGGAAAGTTTCTTTCAGTTCTTCAAGCTCCGTCGAAAAGTATTGTAACGGTTTTAGATGCTCATCAAAAAAAAGAATCAAATTAAATTTGAACAGGGAGTTTTTAGATTATGGATGCAAAATTATTACAAATTCGTGAGCAATTAGACACGCTTACCATTTTAGAAGTCTCGGCTTTGGTAAAAGAATTAGAATCTCATTGGGGAGTTTCTGCAGCTGCTCCTGTGGCGATGGTTGCGCCAGGAGCAGTTCCTTCTGGGGGAGCTGTTGAGGAACAGACAGAGTTTAAAGTAACTTTGAAGGAAGTTGGATCCAAAAAATTAGAAGTTATTAAAGAAATTCGTGCTCTTACGGGGCTTGGATTAGGAGAAGCGAAAGCTGCTGCTGAGACTCCTGGTTTTGTGATCAAAGAAGGGATTTCTAAAGCAGATTCAGATAAAATTGCTCAAAAATTTAAGGATATTGGCGCTGTTGTTTCTGTAGAATAATCAGGTTGTTTTTAGATAGAAACGTATCCCTCTTATGGCGTTGTGCTGACGAAAGGGAGGGGTGACTTTATGCGTGGATATGTTGTGTTTAAAAAATGTTTTAATAAAATTAAATTTTTTAGTTTTTTATATTTCAATACATCCAATATAGCAAAAGTGAAAAGTTTTAGTTTGTTTACTTTAGGAGAGAGGTTATGGTAGACCATGGGGCGTTTGGTTTAGCTCCGAAGCGGCTTCGGTACGGTTTTTCTCGTTTTCCAGAGTTTATGGAAATTCCTAGTTTGATAGAGCTACAAAAGCAGTCTTATGATGATTTTTTGCAAAAAGATGTTCCTTGGAATCAGAGAAAGCGAGAAGGTCTTCAAAGTGCCTTGATGAGCTTTTTTCCTATACAGGATTTTTCAGAGCGTGCTCAACTTGATTTAGATTATTACGTTGTGGAGCCTTGTAAATTTGATATCGATGAAGTTCGTCAAAAAGGATTGACTTACGCGTCTTCTTTGAAAGTGCATCTTCGTTTGACTTTGTTTGAGACGATAGAAGGAAGGCAGGAAGTAAAGGAAGTAAAAGAGCAAGATACGTATTTAGGAGATGTACCTATTATGACTCCAGAAGGTACGTTTATTATTAATGGTGTGGAGCGCGTTGTCGTTTCTCAAATACAAAGATCTCCAGGCGTGTTTTTTGATAAGGATTCTAGTACGCATGGTGTTAAGAATTATGTAGCACGCGTTATTCCTTTTCAAGGGGCTTGGATTGATTTTGAGTTTAGCCCAAAAGATTTGTTGTATGTTCGCATTGATCGTAAGCGTAAATTTTTAGCGACTACGTTAATG
The DNA here is from genome assembly GCF_000469665.2 of Holospora obtusa F1. GTDB lineage: Bacteria > Pseudomonadota > Alphaproteobacteria > Holosporales > Holosporaceae > Holospora > Holospora obtusa. The sequence goes on from NZ_AWTR02000085.1 coordinate 8,520, forward strand.
ATGGCTTTAGCATCAGATAACAAAGCAGATGAAGATGATCAAGATCCGTGGTTAATTCCAGGAATGTCTCGAAGTGAAATTTTACATCGTTTTTATGAAGTAGAACGCTGGGTGTTTAATAATGGAGAATGGGTATGCGATTTCAACCCAAAAGGTTGGCATAACGTTATTTTAACTCAAGATCTTGTTGATGCGGATTCAGGTGAGGTCGTTGTTCGTATGGGGGAGAGGTTAACTCAAAGAGTTCTATCTTCTTTACAAAAACGACAGGTCAAAAGTATAAGAGCAGAAATAACTCAAATTATTGGACGATGTCTTGCTACAGATCTATTTTCTTCAGACACAGGAGAGCGGTTGGGACAAGCCGGGGAAGAAATAACCAAGGAACTTTTGGAAAAAATTTTGCATAATTTTTGTGCGGAACTTCAGGTTCTTTCGTTAGATCATATCAGTAATAGCGCTCCCCTATGTAATACATTGTTAGCAGATAAAAATGTATCTCGCAAGGATGCGTTGGAAGAAATTTACAGTATTTTACGTCCGGGAGAAAATGCTACATTGGAAATTATGTATACATTTTTTCAAAATTTATTTTTTAATCCGGAAAGATACAGTTTAGCTGAAGTTGGGCGATTAAAAATGAATGCTCGTTTGTCGCGTCTAACATCTTCTCTTAATCAGACTTGTTTGTGTAAAGAAGATTTTATTGAAATCATTCGATATCTTTTAGAGTTGAAAGATGGAAAAGGTTTCATTGATGATATTGATAGTTTAGGGAATCGTCGAGTTCGTTCTGTAGGGGAGCTACTGGAAGCTCAATATCGTTCTGGATTATTGCGTATGCAACGTGGAATTCGTGAAAGAATGAATGCTATTGATTTAGATCAAGCGATGCCTAACGATTTTGTTAATGCACGCGCAATTTCATCGGTGATTAAAGAATTTTTTGGAACATCTCAGTTGTCTCAATTTATGGATCAAACCAATCCTCTTTCTTCTGTAAATCATAAAAGAAGGTTATCTGCTTTGGGGCCAGGAGGATTAACTAAAGAGCGAGCAGGTATTGATGTTCGTGATGTTAACCCAAGTCAACATGGGCGTATTTGTCCTGTTGAAACTCCAGAAGGGGGTAACATTGGGTTGATTAATTCTATGGCCGTTTATGCTCGCGTAAACAAATACGGCTTTTTAGAGACTCCGTATAGACGTGTAATAGACGGCCGCGTTACTCAAGACGTTGTTTATGTTTCTGTGATGGAAGAAGAAGATGCCTACGTAGCTCAGCCTGATGCAGATTTGGATGAACATGGTTATTTAAAAGGACCTTTGGTTAGAACTAGAAAAGCAGGAGAGTATGTTTTAGTTCCTGTAAAAGATGTGAATTTTATTGATGTTTCACCTAAACAAATTGTTTCCGTAGCTGCAGCTTTGATTCCATTTTTAGAAAATAATGATGCAAATCGTGCGTTGATGGGGTCTAACATGCAACGCCAAGCTGTTCCGTTAATGAAAAGTCAGGCTCCATTGATAGGGACAGGATTAGAGGCTTTGGTAGCAAGAGATTCTGGCGCAATTATTCACGCAAAACGTAGCGGAATCGTTGATAGTGTTGATGCTAGACGCATTGTTATTATTCCAGACACGCAAGAAGAAGATTCATTAATTGATATTTATAAATTAACTAAGTTCAGACGTTCAAATTCCGGGACTTGCATCCATCAAAAACCTGTAGTGATGGTAGGGCAAAAAGTTATGGAAGGAAGTATCATCGCAGATGGATGCGCTATGGATCAAGGTGAGCTTGCGTTGGGGAGTAACGTGCTTGTTGCTTTTATGCCATGGTACGGATATGGATTCGAAGATTCTATTATTATTTCGAATCGTTTAATTAAGGAAGACGCTTTTACTACTCTGCACATTGAAGAGTTAGAAGTGATCGTGAGGGATACAAAGTTAGGCGCAGAAGAAATTACTATAGATGTTCCCGGTGTTCCCGAGGAAATGTTGGCTCGTTTAGATCAATCTGGGATTATTCATATTGGAAGAGAAGTAGAGCCAGGAGATATTTTAGTTGGAAAAGTTAGCCCACGTGCAGAAACGACGTTGAGCTCTGAAGAAAAATTATTGAGAGCAATTTTTGCAGATAAAGCTTCAGATGTTAAGGATAGTTCCTTGCGTGTGCCTTCTGGGATGAGAGGAGTTGTGTGTGATGTTCAGATTTTTTGTCGCGCTGGAGTAGAAAAAGATGAACGCGCTTTAATTATTGAGCAGCAAAAAATATCGCGATTAATCCAGGAAAAAGACGTTGAAAAAGAGCTTCTTGAGCGAATTATGAAAAAAAATACTCAAGATCTTATTTTTAAGTATCAAAATCGTTTAGGTATTGAAAAGTGCTTATGGACTCCAGAAATAGAAGCTGGGAGATGGAGAAAATTTTCTTTAGATCCAAGAAGTCCAGAGGGAGAGCAATTAGAGTTGTTGCGAAAAAAATATACAGAAAATGTTAAGGAACTTGAAGAGCAGTGCGAACAAAAAGTTGGGCGCGTTAGTCGTGGAGACGAGTTACCTGCCGGTGTTTTGAAAATTGTTAAAGTATTTTTAGCAGTGAAACGGAAACTTCAACCAGGTGATAAAATGGCTGGTCGACACGGAAATAAAGGTGTAGTTTCCGTTATAGTACCCCAAGAAGATATGCCGTACCTAGAAGATGGGACTCCTGTCGACGTTGTTTTGAATTCTTTAGGTCTTCCTTCTCGTATGAATGTAGGGCAAACGTTAGAAACACATTTGGGATGGGCTTCTTTGAATTTTGGTAAAAAGGTGAACGAATTTTTAAAACAAGCGGTGTTTATGACACCTTCAGAAGGTGAGCTTCATTTAAAAAATGGGCTTTGTGAAGTGTATAAAAAACAGGATTTAGTACAAAAAATTCAGGAAATGCCTTTAGAGTCTTTGATGAAGTTGGCTGACGGAACACGAAAAGGAATGCCAATGGCTACCCCTGTATTTGAAGGAGCTAAAGTTTCGGATATTGAAGAATTATTTCAGTCTTTGGGACTTCATTCTTCGGGGCAAGAACGTCTTTATGACGGAAAAACGGGGGAACCTTTTGATCGTCCTGTAACAGTGGGCATTATGTATATGTTAAAGCTCGATCACTTAGTCGATGATAAAATTCACGCACGTTCTGTTGGCCCTTATGGGTTGGTCACGCAACAACCTTTGGGGGGGAAATCTCAATTTGGAGGTCAAAGATTTGGAGAAATGGAAGTGTGGGCTTTACAAGCTTATGGAGCAGCTAAAATTCTTGCAGAGATGATTACTGTTAAGTCTGATGATTTAGAGGGAAGAATGGCAATGTTTAAATCTATTATTAAAAACATGGAATCTTCTGTGTCTACGCTTCCAGAGTCTTTTAATGTTTTAGTCAAAGAGCTTCGTACGTTGTGTTTAAACGTGGAGTATGTGCAAAAAGATGTAATAGGATGTTCTGCGGCATAAAGGGGAAAGTTATTGATGAATATAGAAAAACAACCTGAGTTTTGGGCAATGGAACAAGAGTGTTCTTTAGAGGATTCTTGTGAAGCAGAAAAAACAGATACAAAAAAAGATGAAGAAACTCCAGTAATGGCAATACCGTTAACTGCGCAAACGTATCAAGATATGTTTACGGCCGCATCGTATCGTCCAGGGACTGCTTCAGATTTTGACGGAATAAGAATTTCTATCGCCAGTCCTGATCAAATTCGTTCTTGGTCATACGGAGAAGTAAAAAAACCAGAGACAATTAATTATAGAACGTTTAAACCAGAAAAAGATGGTTTGTTTTGCGCTAAAATTTTTGGGCCCATCAAAGATTATGAGTGTTTATGTGGTAAGTATAAGCGTATGAAGTACCGAGGTGCGGTGTGTGAGCGTTGCGGTGTTGAAGTAACTCAAACAAAAGTACGTAGAGAGCGTATGGGGCATATTGAGTTGGCTTCTCCTGTGGCACATATCTGGTTTTCTCGATCTTTGCCAAGCAGAATTGCGACGCTTTTAGATATGACTATTAAAACATTGGAACGCATTTTATATTTTGAAGGACAGGTGGTTTTAGATCCAGGTTTGACGCCTCTTGCTTATGGTCGCGTGTTAACGGACGCTGAATACAATAAATTTTGTCAAGAATATGGAATTGGAAATTTTGTTGTGGGATCTGGGTCTCAAGCGTTAAAGGAAATGTTAGAAAATTTAAATTTTCAGGAAATGCGCGCTAATTTGCGAGCGCAACTTGAAGGCTCTGTGTCAGAATTTAAACGGAAACGTATTATCAAGCAACTAAAACTTGTTGAGGCTTTCGTGAGTTCTAATACTCGTCCTGAGTGGATGATTTTGGAAGTTATTCCTGTAATTCCACCAGATTTAAGACCTCTGGTTCCCCTGGATGGAGGGCGCTTTGCTACTTCGGACTTAAATGATCTTTATCGTCGTTTGTTGAATAGAAATAATCGACTTAAAAAATTAATGGAGATGCAAACACCCGAGGTTATCATTCGCAATGAAAAGCGCATGCTTCAAGAAGTTGTTGATGCATTTTTTGATAACGGACGTAGAGGACGTCCAATTACAGGTACGAATAAGCGTCCCCTAAAGTCTTTGTCAGATATGTTACGAGGAAAACATGGTCGTTTTCGATCAAATCTTTTAGGAAAACGCGTAGATTATTCAGGTCGTTCTGTTATCGTTGTGGGGCCAGAGCTTCGATTAGATCAGTGTGGACTACCAAAAAAAATGGCTTTGGAATTATTTAAACCCTATGTATATGCAAAGTTGGAGCGCTACGGCTTAGCAAGCAGTGTAAAAGTTGCAAAACGCATGGTGGAAAGAGAAAGACCTGAAATTTGGGATATTTTAGAAGAAGTTATAAAAGAACGTACCGTACTTTTAAATCGAGCACCGACATTACACCGTTTGGGTATTCAAGCCTTTGAACCTATTTTGATTGAAGGAAAAGCTATTCAACTTCATCCGTTAGTATGTGCAGCGTATAACGCGGACTTTGACGGAGATCAGATGGCGGTTCACGTCCCTCTTTCTTTAGAGGCTCAAATTGAAGCCAGAGTTTTGATGATGTCTACAAATAATATTTTAAGCCCTGCTAGCGGAGAACCTGTTATTGTACCCAGCAAAGATATGGTGTTGGGATTATATTATTTAACATTAGAGCGTCGTCAAGAAAAAGGGGAGGGGATGATCTTTTCTTCCTTTTCGGAAATTATGATGGCGTTAGAGAAAAAAGAAGTCTCTTTACATGCTATTATTCAGGCAAGAGTAGAAATGTTGGATGCTCAAGGGACAGAGATCTGTTCTCGCGAAACGACTACTCCAGGAAGATTAATATTTTGGGATGTTGTTCCTAAGCATCCCAAAATTTCTTTTGCTTCTTTGAATCGCAATTTGAGTTCTAAAGAGATTAACGAAGTTATGGGGCAGGTTCATCGATTTTGTGGAGCAACAGCTACGACAGTTTTTGCAGATGCTTTGGTGCAGCTTGGTTTTAAATATGCAACAATTGGAGGAATTTCTTTTGGAAAAGATGATTTACTCGTTCCTCCAGAAAAAGATTCTTTGGTAAAAGAAACTGAAACATTGATTCAAGAATATCATCAACAATATTTAGATGGATTGATCACGTTCGGGGAAAGGTATAACCGAATCACAGATGCCTGGACAAAATGTTCTGAGGCAGTTGCCTATCACATGATGGAACGTATCGCTCAAGAAGTTCCGGGAAAACCGTTGAATTCTTTGTATATTATGGCAGTTTCTGGAGCTCGAGGAGCAAAAGGTCAGCTTAGACAATTAATGGGAATGAGAGGGTTGATTGCGCGCCATGATGGTACAGTTATTGAACATCCAATCATCTCTAATTTTAAGGAAGGATTGCGTTCCGATGAGTACTTTAACTCTATTTACGGTGCTCGAAAAGGATTATCAGACACGGCATTAAAAACGGCGAACGCAGGATATTTGACACGTCGCTTAGTGGATGTTGCTCAAGATTGTGTCATTCATGAGTCGGATTGTCGGACGGATGAATTTCTTGAAATGAGCGCTTTAGACGATATTTCTGGTGTAGGCCCTTCTCTTCGGGAACGTGTTTTCGGTCGAACTTTGGCTCGTGATATTGTGTGCTCTGACGGAACGGTTATTTCGAAGGGAACTCTTTTAGATCATGACGATATTCTTTTAATCGAAAAAGATTATATTCGATCAGTTGCCGTTCGTTCAGTGTTAAAGTGTGAGGCAAAATACGGAGTATGCTCTTTGTGCTATGGACGAAATTTAGCTCGAGGTGGAATGGTAATGATGGGTGAAGCTGTAGGAGTTATTGCAGCGCAGTCTATTGGTGAACCTGGAACGCAGCTTACCATGAGAACTTTCCACTCAGGAGGTACTGCTCAGCGTGCATCTGAGTCTTCGTCTTTGGATGCTCGTTATGCAGGAAAAATAGCGTTTCGTCATGAAAATACAGTAATCAATCGTTATGGTCAAGTTATTGTAGTTGGAAGGTCTATGGAGCTTCAAATACTAGACTTGACACGACACGGACAAGAATTGATGAGCTTTCGATTGCCGTACGGTTCTGTTCTTTTAGTGCAAGAGGGAATGGAAGTAGAGCAAGGAAAGAGGTTGGCAGAATGGGATCCTTACACATTACCTATTATTGTAGAGCAAGAAGGAACAATTCATTATACAGATTTAGTAGAAGGCGTGTCTTTAAGAGAAGTTTTGGACGATTTGACTGGAATTACTCAGCGTATAGTGGTGTCATCTCGTGTGACGTCTAGAGGAAAAGATCTGCGTCCTACGCTTGTATTAAGGCCTTATGATACGAATCGTTCGGAAGTTCGATACTCCTTATCTGTGGATACTGTAGTGTTGTCCACCGATCATCAAGAAGTTAAGCGGGGAGATATTATTGCAAGGCTTGCAAAAGAAGCGTTTAAATCTCGAGACATCGTTGGAGGATTGCCTAGAATCGTAGAATTGTTTGAAGCCAGACGTCCAAAAGAGCCCGCTGTGATGAGTCGCTATTCTGGAGTCGTTGCTTATGGTAAAGATCAAAAAAATAGACGAAAATTTTCTGTTATTCCCGATGATGGTCGCGAGCGTCCTGCCGAATACACTATTCCTCAAGGGCGTCACATTTTAGTATACGAAGGGGACCGCGTGAATAAAGGAGACATATTAGTTGCCGGAAATATGGTTCCTCATGATATTTTGTCAATTTTGGGCGTGGACGCTCTTGCAGATTTTTTGATTCAAGAAATTCAAATGCTGTACCGATTACAGGGTGTAAGAATTAATGAAAAGCATATAGAAGTTATTTTGCGACAAATGTTGCAGCGAGTAGAAATTCAAGAACCAGGAGGGACTCTTTTTTTGGTTGGAGATCATATTACTCTTGAGGAGTTAGAAAAAGGCAATCAGATTGCAATTCAAGAAGGAAAATTACCAGCAAAAGCTTCGCGTATTTTGCAAGGAATTACAAAAGTTTCTTTGCAAACAGATTCTTTCATTTCTGCAGCTTCGTTCCAAGAAACTACGCGCGTATTAACGGATGCAGCAGTTCACGGGAAGGTAGATAATTTGAAAGGAATGAAAGAAAACGTTATTGCTGGGCGTTTAATTCCTGCAGGAACTGGGTTGTTTGAGCGTATTTTACGTCAAGAAGCTCGGGTTCGGGATGCAAATCGTACTCGCTTCAATCCAAGTGGTGAGAAAATTTTGTGAAAAATTTACGTTGGTTTGGTACAGACGGAATTCGCGGAATAGCTTTTGAAGGTTTGTTTGTGCCTTCTGTTTTGACTCGAGTTGGAAAAGGAATTGGGGAATATCTTCATAATAAATTTTCTAATCAAGTTTTGAAAAATTCTTTGTGGGTCTTAATTGGGGTTGATACGCGCGATTCCGGTCCCACTTTTGCTGCGTCTTTAATTTCAGGACTACAAGAATACGTAGGCGTTGGATACCTTGGGGTGTGTTCAAGTGGTGCTTTAGCTTGGTTAACACGCTATTATGGTGCGCATTTTGGCATTATGGTTTCTGCGTCTCATAATTCGGCTATTTACAATGGTATTAAGTGTTTTGATTCTGATGGGTCCAAATTTTCCGTTGAAGATGAGCTGGAAATAGAAGATTACGTCGCTTATCATCTTCAAAAAGCGTTGCACATTAAAGATTCGTCTTTTCTACAAGTTACACATAGTCAAAATGCGTATCAAGAAGCATTAACTTTTGGAAGAAATTTAAAGGGGTTACGAGTCATTTTAGATGGGGCGCATGGATCTTTATGGAAATTTGCGTCGGATTGTTTTACCATCTGTGGAGCGGAGGTAGTTTCTGTGTTAGGGGCTGATCCGAATGGAAGAAATATTAACGAAAATTCGGGAGTATTGTATCCGAGCTGTTTACAAAATGCTGTGATAAATCACTGTGCAGATCTGGGCTTTTGTTTTGATGGGGACGGTGACCGTGTTGGAGTTGTGGATAATTTAGGAAAGTATTGGGATGGAGATCAAATTTTGGCAGCTCTATCTAAGGATTCCGTTTCTGTTGTTGGGACTGTCATGAGTAATTATGGTTTAGAACGTTACTTCCTAGAGAAGGGGAAATCTTTTTTTCGGGTGGACGTAGGAGATCGATGGATTTCTCAGGCTTTAAAAACGAATAAACTCCGTTGGGGGGGGGAGTCTTCTGGTCATCTGATTGATTATAATTTTTTACCTGTTGGAGATGGATTGTGGATTGCTTTGGAAATGAGCTCCCGTTTTATTCAAGAAGGAAAAGTTCCAATTTTTCCAGTTTTTTCTCCTTATCCTGTGTTGCAGAAAAATATTCCAATTTCCGGTAATTTTTCTTTAAATATTCCTGAAATTCAATCGCGCTTATGTGGGGTGTACGCGTCTCTTTCCCCTGATGTACGTTTAGTTTTACGCCCATCAGGAACAGAGCCTGTTATTCGTATTTTACTGGAAGGTCTGTGTGTTAAGACACTAAAATTTGAAATGGAGCGCGTTGTAGCGTGGATCTCTGAATATATGAATATTGAAAATGCTTTTGAAAGTAACGCCGCTTAAACACCGTTTAGTGTAAGTATGGAACACAATTTTTTAAAGTCTTTTCAGACAGTCGTGGGGTTAGGAGTAGATCTTTTAGAAGTTTCTCGTCTTAAAAAGAAAATTCAGCGTCATGGAGAAAATTTTTTAAATCGCGTATTTACTGAAAAAGAGCAAAGTTATTGCAGAGAAAAGTTAAATTGTTATGGCCATTATGCGTCCCGTTTTTGTGCAAAAGAGGCTTTTGTTAAAGCCTTGGGGTGGGGTATTTCTAATCGCTGTTCTTGGCTTGATATTGAGGTTTTTCATGACGAAAAAGGCAGGCCAAACTTAAATATATCCGAAAAAGTGTACACCTACCTTCCTTGGTCACGTATAACAACACATTTAAGTATTTCTGATGAAAAGCATTATGCTTGTGCAACAGTTATTTTACTAGTTCCTTTAGAATATTTATAAAAACTTAACTGAAGAGATCTAATTTTTAAAAAAACTATTAAAGATGTGTTGAAAATGCCGCATTTTTTTGGGATAGCGTCACAGTTGATTTAGTTATCTTTTTTTTAAAGATTTCTATGTACAAAACGTTATTTTTAATTTATCATTCCCTACCTTTATGAATGACATTTTAACAATTGAAGCGGTTATATTTTCAGATTCTCGAAATTTTTTTAGGTCTATGGATATATGGATGTACTCAGACAGTACCTGTCATAGATGATGGTGTTGTGCGCAGGCTGTCTCGTATGTTTCCTAATTTTTTTTCAGTATCTCAGTTTATGGGAGTTTTAAAAGATGAGGGAGTAGAAAGCGCCTCTCGGTACGTTAATAGCGCACTTCAGGTAGCTCCTAAAAACGCCGCTTTGCATTTTTTGAATGGTTTTTTGTATGAAGAAATGGAACGTATGGGGGATAAAGGAAAAGATGCTTTGGCTGGTGTGGCTTACAAGGCTGCTTATGGCTTAGATTCCAGTAATGCGGTGGGATGTTATTTGTATGGCTCTTATAAGTTGAAGTTAGGTGAATATGCAGAAGCGCAACAATTTTTAACATATGCACACATGCTTGACCCAAAATCTGTTGATACATTATATGGATTAGCCTACAGCTCTTATTATTTAAAAGATCTTCCGGTCGCGCTTTCTTCTATTAAAGCTGCTTTAAAACTCAATCCGAATAGACCAGAAATTCAAAGAGCAGCAGCGATTATTTTTTCTGCATGCGGTCAAAAAAAAGCTGCTCGTGAAGCGCTTTCGTGTTACAAAAAATTTTCTAACGTTTCTTCGTATCAATATCAAAAGACTAAAGAACGCGTAGAACAGTGGGAAAATATTTCTGAGCTCGCACAAAAAGAATCTTCTAAATGTACGTCCATACCTAAAACGGATTCTTCTTTAGAGAGTACTGAACCAGAAAGTTTGTTTATCGATTGTTATATCGTCTTTATGCAAAACGAAAAATTTACACTTCAAGGAAATAATTTTTTAGAACAGTTAGCAGTAACAGTAGGGGATAGTTCTGCCTTGGCGGGATTCAGAAGATCGCTTGAAAGAGAAACCCTCACCAATGCAACATACCCAGTTTCTGGAAGTTGGGAAAAAAGTTTTGCTTTTTCAGTAACTCCGATAAGTGCCAGTTATAGTTTAAATATTGCCAATGCACAACATAGATGTGTAGATTTAGTTTCTCGCCCAACACTAACGACTATTGTAGGTAAAACGGCAACGTTTGAAGATGGATTAATATATTCAGCGTCTACTGAGGGATCTAACGGCGGTGCAATTATTAATATTCCTACGGGAACAAATATTTCTATTACGCCTCGTCAAATTACAGAATCTGATGAAGTGATTATGGATGTGGCTTTGGGAGCATCTACATTTTCTGCAGCTCCTGATGCGGAAATCAGTATTTCTGATCAGTTAGTAGAGCGTACAATCGGAAGCACATCTTCTACTGCTAAAGTACTAATAGGACAAACCATCGTTATTGCTGGATCTAATGAGCTTGCAACGTCTTCTAACGAAACAGAAATGCCGGGTTTAGGGGCTATTCCTATTATTCAGTACTTTTTTAAACAGAGAACAGTTAATCAAGTACGAAGAAATATATTGTATTTAATTACAGTACGCCGAAGTATAGAAAAGAAAAAAAAATCTACATCACTTTCAACGCCGTCTCAAGCACAAAATTTATTAAGAAGAACGGGGTTTTGGTCTTTGGGAGAGTACACAACGCTATTTTATATTTTGCAATTTTTAGAACGATCTTCGATGTTTTCAGATTTTCGTTCAGGAGATTTGGCTGAACCAGTCAATAGTTTTTCTATTATGAGTTTAGAGGAAAAATTGTCTAAGCTTGCAAGATTTTTATATTTTTAGGAGAAAAAAGTTCGTGAAATTTTTTGCAATTTTTACAAATATAGGAGCATACTAATGAAAAAATTTCTTATATGTTTTTTTGGAGCAATTGTTTTTATGACGAGCTGTGATTTTTTGACTTCTCCTAATTCTGATATAAAAAATAATTTATCAGAATTATCTAAACGTCACTGCGAATTATCAAAGGTTTGGAAAGCTATAGAACAAAATGATTTACAGCGCGCTTCTAAAGAAATGAACATTGCCCTGCAAGTATCTCCCGAAAACCCTACATACCATTTAATTAACGGTTTGATTTACGAAAGTTCTCATGACGATGTAGATCAACAAGGACTTGCTAAATCTGCTTACCAAGCTGCTTATAATTTGGACCCCTCTCAATATCTACATGCGTATTTGTTAGGAATCAGAGAGTTAGAAGAGCGTCAATATTTAGAAGCACAAACTCATTTAACCGGTGCGTTAATCTTAAATCCTAAAAATCCTGATATCATGTACGCGTTAGCTTATGCTTCTTATCACTTGAAAGATTTAGTTGTAGCACGAGCTATGTTAAAGAAAGCTCTTTCTATTCGTCCGCTAGATAGAAAATTTTTAAGGGGTATGGCAATTGTTTTGGCAGCTTATCACCAATTTGATGAAGCTCGTTCTTATGCCAAAAAGTACAGAGCGCATCGTGACGTCTCTGCGGAATCTGCAAACATACTGGATCGTCGTATTCATGATTGGGAAAACGCGTATCAAAGCGCTCCAAAGTTGACTAAGATTTTGGATGAATCGTTTCTTCGCTCTAATTCGGGGCCTGATGCTGAAATGGCAGGAGATCCATCTGCAGGTAAAGGTCCTGAAAATCAAGTCGAAGATGTTACCAGTATTTTTTTTGATTGTTATTCTATGCAACATCAAGAAGTTGAGCGTGCTTTAAGTGGGCAAAATATTATGAATGTCTTGCAAATTGTTTTGGGAACAAATACGCTAGCGTCTGTAACTCGAACTTTGGGGAGGGCGAGTTCAAGTTTTGTTTCTCCACAGCCTGTGGCCGGAAAATGGAATAAAGAGTTTGGTATGGCGGTATCTTTGTCTGGATTACGATACAGTTTAAACTTAGCTAATGCTCAAAAAGAAGTAACGAGTATTCTGGCACGTCCATCCATTCATACAATTCTTACAAAAAAAGCTACGCTATTTTCTGGAGAAAACTATACAGGGGGAGTTTCTGGTTCAACTGGAGCAGCTGCTGGAAATATCGAAGCAGGAATTTCGCTAGAAATTACGCCAGTGAGCTTATCTCCAGAAGGAGTTTTGACAATGAATATTCAATTTTCTGGAAGTTTTTTTACAGATAACCCAAACCTTAGGGCCGGGTTGGCTTCTCAGTTGTTGAGTATTACACGTTCTCGCGTAAAAACAACAGTTAAAGCTGTTATAGGTCAAACAGTTGCTCTGGGAGGTATTTATACGAAGCAAAGTGCTCAAAGTGAAAGTCGTACACCTATTTTGGGTGATCTTCCTGTTGTGCAGTATTTTTTTGGAGGGAAACAAAATTCTTCCAGGGTTAACAGTATTATTTATTTAATTACTGCGCGGTTGGGGGGGTCTGGGCAGCAGCTTGGAAAAATAGAGCGAAAGAAAATAGAAAAAGCTAGAAAAGAGGTTCACAATCAGCTAAAAATGCGTGGACTTATGTCAATAGGAGAATTTTCGAATTGGTATTATATTTTTGGACATTTAGAAAATTCACCTTTATTTCTTAATTTTCGTTCAGGAGATCTTGAAACTCCCCAAACGGAAATTGATAATGGAACTGATTTAGGGGAACGCTTACATCTTTTGGCTCGATTTCTTTATTTTTAACTAAAGGTTCCATAGAATTATGGAGAACAAATTTGAAGGAAGCCTAGTGTTGGAGCTGTGTAGTGTGATTTGTGAAGCTGTGTTGTTAGAAAATATAAACTGGATTGACGTTTGTATTGCAACCAGTATTGTTTTTTTTATCGCTTTGTATTATGGAACTGGAATAGGGATTTTTTATATCAAAAAAACAGGACATATTTTTGGAATAAAACCTAAAATTTTTCAGAATAAAAAAGAAAAATTTTACACAATGCTTCAAGAATATTGTGCACATCCAAGCGTTGCTCCATCTAAATTAAGATATGCTCAATTTTTTATTTTAAACAATGGGAGTACTGTTTTTGCATTAAGTGTTCCTTTCAAAAATAGCATCGTCATTTGGATTCCTTGCTACACTTCTTCTAAGAAAAAATGGATAAAAAGCTTGATATGGAATCACCCAATGCACACGTGCGTCGTAAATTCCAATGGAAAGATTCAGTGGTTTAGTCGTAATTTACTGCAATGGCTTGCTTTGCATAGTTGTGATCTGTATCACTCACCGTTTTCTGTGTTATTCAAAAATTCACCACCACGTTGGGAAAGTATAAAAAATCGTCATATCGTTATTCTTTTGAGTCGTGGAAAGGAAGATCGAGCTGCGCGAATTCATATGGAAACAGTACTGAAAGATACAAAGCTTAACATATTTTATTTTTTTCCTTGTGAGTACATGTATGCGTATGAAAATGATCAACTGTTTTTAAACGCGATTCCTTGTTCAGCAGTTTTGATAGATAGTCACGGAATAATTAGAAATTCAAATGAAGAATTTCAAGGAAAATTTTTTTATTCACATAACAAATCCACGTTCGGAGTTCCTATTCCTTATTTAACTAAAGCATCTAAGTCTAAATTGTTTACTGAATTACAGCATGCTCGTAAAAGATCGAAACCTTCTTGTGTCTTTATTGTGGAGTTAGAGCAAAAAACTGTACAAAAAGAATCTTTAGAAAAAATGTTTGCTTTTTTACAACCTTTTTCGTCTTATGATGATCACGTACTTTTTATATTGTTACTGATGTCTGCTCCTAATATTGTTCCCCCTCAAGAACCTTTATCTCAGCGAATGGAGTTGTTAGGGCAAGTTGCCAGTGGAATTGTTCACGATTTTAACAATTTATTGACTGGAATGATTGGATTTTGTGATTTGTTGTTACAGCGTCATGGACCTGGTGATCCTTCTTTTCAAGATGTTCAACAAATTAAGCATAGTGCCGTAAGGGCTGCGCGCTTAATTCAACATTTATTAGATTTTTCTAAGTCTACTTCTAGTGCGGAACGAGTATTTTCTTTGCAAGGATGTGTACAAAATTTAATGCCCTTAATTCAAAGAATTATTGGGCCTAAAATTTTTCTAAGTTTTCGTCATGACGCTCAAACGAGTGCTGTTTATGGAAATTTAGATAATATAGAGCAAATGATTTTAAATCTTGCGATTAATGCCAGAGACGCAATGCCTAATGGAGGATCCTTAGATTTTACGCTCGGTACTTTTGTTGCAAAATCTTCTCAAACGCTTACGCAAGGCGTGCTAGAAATGGGACAGTATGTTTATCTTGAAGTAAAAGATACGGGCTCAGGGATTCCTCCAGACATTTTTCCGTATATTTTTAACGCTTTTGTTTCTTCTAAAGAACAAGGTACGGGGCTTGGACTTTCAAATATTTCAAAAACTGTTACAGAACTCAAAGGAGGAATTCAGGTTCAAACAGAAAAGGGTCGTGGAAGTACATTTTCCATTTATTTACCTCTTCATAAAGGAGAGATTGATTCAAGAAATCAAGAATCTCAAAAATCTTTGGTAGAACCTAATAAAACAGGAGAAAAAATTCTTTTGGTAGAAGATGAGGATCCCATTCGTCTTTTTTCGTCAAGAGTTTTGCGAGAAAAAGGATACGAAGTAGTTGAAGCAAGAGACGGGATTCAAGCATTGCAAACCATGAAAACACACGAAGACATTATGCTGATTATTACCGACGTTATGATGCCGGGAATTGATGGGCCCTCACTAATTTCGGAAGTGCAAAAGCATACTCCGCATATTAAAGCACTTTTTGTTTCTGGATACCCCAAAGAATCTATTGAATTATCTGGGGCTTCTGCTAATCGATATTTTTTACAAAAACCTTTTTCTCTTTCTGAATTGGTTGCAAAAATTCAAGAAATTTTAAAAAAAAATTAAAGTAACGCTTTCTGTTTTTTGTTTTTCATAAAGGTATGAGAAATTTTAAACTTAAGCGTTACAAACTTGTATCATTTTTATCGATTTTTTTTTGAAGGCTGTTCTGGTAAGTGTGGAACCTTCCTCAAACGTTCACTGTTTCCTCCTTGATTAAGCAATACTTTTATTTTCTAAAATGTACACTAAAAAAAAGACTCTATCTGATCTATTAATACTTTTAAATTTTGACGATGCAAAGCAGAAACAAAAAAAACTGATTCCGAATTTTGAAAAAGTGTTCTTAGGTTATCATTTTCCTCTTGTGTTAATTGATCAGTTTTATTTAGTACGATAAATTCTTTTTTTTGCATCAAGGTTGCATCAAAGGCTTCTAATTCTTGACGAATGTGCCGATATTTCTGTAAAACATCTGCTTCTTTAGCGTCTAGCACATGTAACAATATACTGCATCTTTGAGTATGACTTAAAAAGCGATGCCCCAACCCTTTTCCAAGATGTGCATCTTCAATTAATCCCGGAAGATCGGCTAATACAACCTCTTTATCATCCCATCGCATAACACCAAGTTTAGGAAAAAGTGTCGTAAAAGGATAATCTCCCACTTTTGAATTGGCATCCGTTAGTGCATTCAACAACGTAGATTTTCCCGCATTAGGCATGCCTACCAAACCTAAGTTTGCCAATAATTTTAGTTTAAGATCAATCCAAGCTTCTTGACCTGATTCTCCCGGGTAGGCTATGCGAGGCGATTGATGAACAGAATTTTTTAAACACGCATTTCCAGCTCCACCTTTTCCGCCTTTAAATAAAACGACCTGTTGGTTTTTTTTAGTAATATCTGCAATTTTTTCTCCTTCTATCCAAATTTCCGTTCCCAAAGGTACTGTCAAGACTAAATCTTTTCCAGACCTTCCTGCTTTTCTTCTTCCAGATCCGGAAGATCCATTTTCGGCTACATATTTTTTCTTAAACCTGAAATCTAAAAGAGTTTGCTTTGTCCCGCTTCCTTGGACGAAGACATCTCCACCTTTTCCTCCGTTTCCTCCATCAGGGCCTCCAAATTCTATGTTTTTTTCTCGACGAAAGCTAATACTTCCAGCTCCACCATCTCCACTTTTAATAAAAATTTTTGCGTCTTGAATGAATTGCATAAAAAGTTCCTTATCTTATCTTTCGTTTATCTTACAAAAAATTGATACAAAAAGCGAGAAACGCTTCTTTAAGATAGGATAAAGACCGACATATACTATTCTTTATTCTAAAAAGAAGGAGCAAGCTCTAAAAGTTTTTTTATTTCTTGGGAACTTAAGGAATTTTTAGTTACAACGCGATACAAAATTTTTCCTTTTACAGAACGAGACTGTAAAGAAAAACTGTATCCTTCTGCTTTAGCTTTAAGTCGAACTAAAAATTCTTTTGCACGACCTAAGTCTGAAAATACAGGGCCTATTTGCCCAGATTTTTCAAGTGTATGTGACGAATTTTTAGAAGTTTTTTTTTCAATATCTGCGCTGCTTATTTTTTTTTCAGCATCTTCTCCTTTGTGTTTTTCAGTCAGTTCAGATTCAACGGAATGATTAGGTATGGTAGAATGCTTTACAGCAGGAGTCTTCAAATCATTTAAGGATTTTTGCTCTTTTTTGCTCTCAGGATTAGTATTTGAAGAAGGTTGCAAAATTTTTTTTGCCTCACAAGGCGAATTCGTAAAAGTTTCATCGGGTTTTACATCAACAAAAGGCTCAACGCAGGACTTAGCAAGATCTTGATAAGGTAAAATTTTTTCTACAATGGGAGCCTCTTCTTGATCTAAATCATAAATTTTTTGTACATTCTTATCTTCTTGAGGAGCAAGGTAAGTTCTAACTGGAAAACCGTACCCTTGAACAACTGGAATACCTGTTTTGGAGGGGGTTCCAAAAAAATAGTACGCCAAAACACTTACTCCACCTCCTATAAAACTGAACACCACGAGTAAAGTATTTCTTTTCCAGAGATTGGGTTTAGGGGAAGAATATTTTTTTTCTTTATAGCGTAAAGAACGACTCACGTTTAAAACATAAATTTAATCACGTGTCTTGTATGGTACCATAAATAAATAAAGTGTCAATTTTTTATTAGCACTTTTACCTACACGGGAATACACTTTTTTAATCAACTTTTCTCTTCAAAATAAGGAGGTTCGATCATTTTTTCTGAAAACAAAACATCAGACCGGACTCGTTAACTTCATTTTTGTGTGCTTAGAAAAAATTTGTGAACTACAGAAAGTTTTGAAAAAAGAAAAATTTTTTTTGCTATGCGGTTTACAATCTTATCACATCTTATCCCTAGTCCTGATTGCACAAGATTCCAAGGAAATAACGCAAACAATCCGTAACGTTTAGCAATGTTTAAGTTAGGGCTTAACAAAATACATTGTAGTGCTCCACACGCTTCTAATATGATCAATGCTCCTACCCATTTTATCCATGCTGATTTTTCGTAAGAAAAACTAGCCCAACACAGCGCTGGAACGATTCCCCAAAAATATCCTCCACAGGGGCTGGAAAGGATTGCAGAGGAAATAGGGCATATCCAATTCAAATCAAAAACTCCTAGTATCGACCAGAACAAAACGATACTCAACGCTATTTCTTTACAAAAAATACCAGCCAAACTGATGACCGAAAAGTAAACAAAATTCCAAGGCAAAGGTGCAAAAGGAATCTGAATCCAAGAAGCGCAAGAAATAATTCCTACCGCTTTGAGATAGATCAGTATAATTTTAAATATTTTTTTCATCGTTTATTTTTTTAATCCACAAGATAAATATTCTTCTGCACTTTGAAGTATTTCGTAATTTTCTCCATTTAGCAATTTGTCTGTTTCTTGTTGAATCCTAATGCGTTTACGCTCTTGTCTAAGAATAGTACTGATTTCTGAATCTGAAGGGCATGTCTGTTTTAATTCTTTTTGTGTTTTTCGACCTAAGAGAACTACACATATGACGGCTCTTAAATTTTTTAGCACATATGGACCTGAAATTTCCCCCTCAAGTGTTTGTGAAAAAATTTTTAATAAATCAGGATCTAATTTATATTCCGGTGTCCATTCCACAATTCCAAGATTTTTTTTACTATTGCTTTGGGAAAAGTGACCTGCTACCTGAGTAAAAGGAACTCCTTGATTTAACATTTCCTTAATATTTTCCATTTCTTTTAACGTGGTTTTTGGGCAAGATTTATAAAAAATTACGATTTCTCCATAACGAATATATTTAAGATTATGCGGAAGCAATTGCCAATTTTTTTTATAATTTTTTATTTCTTGCTGAGTAATTACAAAATCTGATCCATATCTTCCTTCAATATAAGTATCCCATGATAAGTTAGCTTTTAATTGTTCTTTTATTATTTTTTTTTCTTCCTCCGTCAACGTGAGTGCAGGAAAAGATTTTTTTAAATTTTGTAACCATACTTGATAGACTTCATCTAACTGCTGAACAGAGATTTCTACCTTATATTGAAATGCAAGTCCAAGTTGCAAGCGTTCCATTAAAATTTGTCGAAAAATAGAAGGAGCATATTGAGAAAAAGCAGTTCTTGAAATAGAAGAATTATGTAGTTTAGGGAGCAATAAAAATCTAGCCCAAACATCCGAGGTCGTGATAGGCTTCTTTTGAACGGTAGCCAACACAAAACAATCCATCTTATCAGCATAGATACAGAACGTAACAAGACTACTTACACATCCAAAAGCAATTTTTAATTTTAATTTTAAGTTCATTTATTGCTTTAAACTCCATACCTCATTTAGAAACACACAGTAGAGTATCTCAGAAATCTAACTTTTTTTCAAGAAAAATTTTTAAATCAATACTAATATATAATGATCAATTTTATCCTGATGAAAATATGAAAACAATGAACACATCATATTTTTGTTATAACGAATTCACAGCTTATAGTAATTTACAAAAGAAGAATGAAGGGATTGCTTTTGTTCGAAATTACAGGTAAAATTCTAACCGATTATTTCTAAATTGGTAAAGTAGTGAAATCTCCTTTTGAAGACTCTGTTCTTTCATTAACTGTATATCCAAGAAACGCGAACCAAACCAAAGGGCAAATTAGGGCTTTGCGACTTTCGGGGCGTATTCCTTCTGTTTTGTATGGTCAAGGACCGTCTGAAAATATTTCTGTTTGTGCAAAAAATATCGCTTTTGAATTAGAAAAACCCGGAATTTTTAGTCGAGTGTTTCAATTGCCTAATTATGGAAAAGTTTTAATTAGTGCAATTCAGTTTTGTAGTGTAAAAGATAAACCGATTCATGTTGATTTTCGTCGTTTATCAAAAGATCAAAAAATAAAAATTTTGGTACGTATTGTGTTTCTTAATCAAGATAAAAGCGTTGGAATCAAGCGGGGAGGGGCGTTAAACATCGTTCACCATCATCTTGAAGTTTTTGCTCCTGTTGATTGTATTCCTGAAGCAATTGATGTCGATCTTTTGAATCTTGATATAGGTCAGACGATTCATTTGGAATCTATTCAGTTACCTGAGGGGATTCAAGTTCTTCATGTAGAAAAAGATGAAGCCATAGCAAGTATCGTTCCGCCTTCTTCTGGAGACAAAACAGATGATCAAGAAGTTTCTGAAGCTCAAACATCTTCTTCGTAATTTTTGATGCGTTACGATTGGGTGTGGGTTGGAATAGGAAACCCGGGATCAGAGTATGATACAACACGGCATAATGCAGGTTTTTTAGCATTAGATGCGCTTAAGGAGCGTTTTCAAGATACTCTAGAAGAAAGCAAAAAATGGGAAAAAAAATATAACGCTTTTGTATCAGTCCTTTTTTTTCAAGAATTTAAAGTACTATTGTGTAAGCCTTTGTCGTATGTTAATCGTTCAGGAGCGGTTGTTTCTTCGATTTTAAAAATGTTTAACATTCCTTTGGACCATGTTGTTGTGTTCCACGATGAGTTAGAATTAGATTTTGGGGTGTTAAAGTGGAAAACAGGAGGGGGGCACAAGGGGCATAACGGTTTAAGAAATATTTCTGAACTGTGTGGAAGTGACTATAATAGATTTTGTATCGGCATTGGTCGTCCTAGAGGGGCTGTAGAGGTTTCAAAATTTGTTTTGAGTTCTTTTACACCCAAAGAACTGGAGATTTTAAATGTTTTTGTATTTCCATGCATGCATCGAGCTCTCCCGTATCTGTTTCAAGGAAAATTTGATAAGATTCATGAAATTTCAAAAGACGTATATTCTAATAGTGAATCATTCTAGAATGTTTTATAAAATTTTATGAAAATTGCTCTTCATGAATTTTTTCCTTCATTGAAACAAAAAACTTATGGAGTTTTTTTGTTGTATGGAAATAAACTTGATCTCATTGAAAGTATTTTAAACGAACTACAAAACGTGGAGTTGCGATTTATTAGAGCGCAAGATTCGGAATTTTGGAATCAACATATTGAGCTGTGTACCCCCACGTTATTTAATATGGGAAGAACCGTACTTCTTATTCAAGAAGTTCCTGAAAAAAAATTTTCTTCTTATCAGCCTATAGTAGAGGCTCTTCCAAAAAATCTTCAAATTATTTTTACGTCTTCTCAGTTTAGGCAAAATTCTTCATGGCTACGTAGCTTTCAGCAATCTACTACAAAAGCAGTCATTCCGTGTTACGAAATTTCTTTAAATCAGTCTATGGCAATTCTTAAGCGATGCTTAGAAGAATATCAAGTTCCACTTTCTGAACATCATTTGAAAATGGTGTCTCAATGGGTACAAGAAGGAGATTGGTTGAGTACAGCAAAAACACTGCAATTGTTGTATCAAGCTAAAAATAAAAACTCGATACAGCAAGAAGATTTGGAAAAAATATTTAATCATCTTGCTGTGAATTCAGAAGAAATTTTTTTACCCTTTATGAATAAACCCGATCTTTCTATTGTGGAGCATTTACGTCATAGTGATGAAAAATTGAGATGGGTGCGTATATGGCAAAAGCTATCGTTTCAGTGTTGGCAACTGAAGGTAACGCTTAAGCACTACACAAAAACTCAGCAAAATAGCCAAAAAAAAATTTTACCTCACGAAGTTGCTAAATTAGCTACTCAGTTAGATCCTCCAATTTTTTTTAAATATATCCCTTTCATTCAAAAGTATATTCATGAATGGTCTTTAGAATTTTTAGAAAAACGTATGGATGATTTGTATGATTTGGAGGTGAATATTAAAAAAGAAATTTTTCAAAAAAATGATGATATTTCCATTGTACAAATGCTGTGTTTATAAAATTTTTGTAATAAAAAAGGGTAGGAAGGGGGATGATAAAAGTCTTTCAGTTTTTTAGTGATGCTGTATGCTTTAGTAAACTTTATATTTAGGAATTTTCAGTGCAATCTTGTATGATGGCAAAAAAAGGAGAGGAATTTTTTTCTCTGGCAGCGCATTGGATTAAAACTCATTCTTTACGTTTTAATATTCCTTTATCAGAGTGGAAAATTTATGTCCCGTATAAAAGATGTATTCCTTTTTTGGGTCGTTTCTTTTTTTCTCAAGAAAAAGGAATGCCAAATATGTTATCCGTGACTCAAATTGATCCTATTCCTTTTGAAAAACGTTTAGGGTGGATGCTTTCTTTTTTAACTCCTGTTTTATCTAATATTTCTTTAGAGCATCGCTTGACTATCGCGAAAGATGCATTGTCATTATGGGAACAAAGTTTACTATACGAAACTTCTTGGCATAAGTTGTGCGATGTGCAAGAAGAATTATTTTCTCAATATAAGTGTTCAGCCTTACATTTGTTACGTTACATTTCAGAGTCTTGGCCTGAATTTTTGAAAAAACAAGTATCTTTTTATAAGTGCTCTGATGAATACGATTGTTTATTAAGCCAACCCACGATACTGATAGGATGTCACGGAACGCTTCCTTTTACTCAAAATCTCATGAAGCGATTAAAAAAATCAACACAGGGATGGATTTTATTTCCTTACGTTCCAAAACCAGTGGGGACTTTATCGTCTACACATCCTTTTTATGGATTTCAAAAAACTCTGTCAATTTTGGAAGTTTCCTATGAAAGCATTGCTATCATTTCTAGCTTAACTGTTTGCAAAGAACAAAAAAATGAATGCGACGCTCAAGATGCGTTTTTAGCGTCTTATCATGGGCACTGCTTATCATCACCTATTAAAAATAATCTTGAGTACTACACAGTAACGACTCCGTTAGAAGAAGTCCACCAAGTGGCTCAATGCTTAATAACGTATCATAAATTGGGAAAATCTGTACTATGCGTTACACCTGACCCAGTGTTAGCGGAAGGAGTATCCATTATGCTGAAAAATGAAAAAATACCGCTGTATTGGAAACGAACTTTGACTATAATTCATAACACTGGTGCGCATTTTATTTTAATTTTATGGAATTGTATACACAAAAAGTGGTCTTTTTTTTCTTCAGCAGATTTTATAAAACATAACGTTTTAACAACTTCTTATCCTGTACTTTTTCGGTGGATGAATTTTCTTGAAGACACCTATTTTCGAGGAAATGCTTTGCCTGAAAATTTTTTAGAATGGCTAAAACGTCACGGCCAACATACGCGTTATCCACGTATTGCAGAACGTGTTAACGAAATTTTCTATTCTCATCTTCATCTTATTTCTTCTATGATTAATTCTTTTGAACTGTATCCTCTCACGCAATGGTTACACACTTTAAATGATGTTCTGCATGGCTTATTGAAAGATATGTTTTGGAAGAGTTGCAGTGGAAATGAAATAAAAAAAGCACTTGATACGCTGAAAAACAACGCCTGCGCGTACGCGGAAATGTCTGGTGAAGATGTGGGAATCTTACTTAAACATTTTTTTCAAAATTATTGTTTTTTTTCACAAGAAGAGAAAGATGAAATAGTTCCGACTCTTTATATTTGCAGCCCAAAAGAGGCAAGATTACTTGTGCAACATTATGATGTTTGTATTATGACCAGTTTATATGAAGGAGGATGGCCAAGAGCTCTTACTGCAAATTCTTTGCTTCCAGTTTCATTACATGAATTTTTGAATTTTCCTCCTGTTACCTGGCAAATAGGAATGTCAGCCAGAAATTTTTACGCTTGTCTTAGTGCTCCTAAACTCATTTTGATACGATCTAAAGATCGGGGAGATCCTTCTAGATTTTTGTTGAGATTGAAAGGAACATTACCTTTTTTTCTTGTAGAGGATTTTAAATATTTTTCATATTATCCTTGTTCTTTTAAGAAACCTTCTGTTGTATGCTCAGAAATAAAGCCTAAATCGCTTTCTGTCAATGACATGGCATTATTACATAGTAATCCTTACGGATTTTATTTAAAACGCATTTTAGGTATTGCTCCTTTGCCTGCTCTTCAAAAAAACTCTGGGGTTTCATTAGGAATAGCATTTCATCAGTTGTTAGCACAATGGATGCGTCGCTGCCCGTCACAAGGTTCTCTTTCAGAGCACACACTTAGATGTCATTTAATGCAATTAATAGAAGAAAATCTATTTTCATTATACTCAAATAAGATTGTTCGCACTCAAATATTACGTTGCTGTGAAGAGTTCTTAGCCTGTGAACTACAAAAAAGAAAAAATTTTTTTACTTCCTTTGTAAAAGTTAAAGGATGTACAGAGATTATGACTGCTTTTGGTTCTGTGAATTTTTTTGGGCAAGCAGATCGAATTGATTGTACTTCAGAAAAAGTTGTCATTGTTGATTATAAAACGGGTGCGTTACCTAAATCTATCCAAACAAACGAGTTAGAACATCACGTATGGTGGTTATCTTGGATGTTAAAACATAATGGATTCAAGGGAGTACCTAATTCTTCGTGTATTCACGTACAGTGGCTACAGCTTTCTTTGGCACATGGGCTAAAATGCATTGAATCCAATGTAGAACAAAACTTAGAAAACGATATCCAGCATCGTTGGAATGTTTTAGAAGATTACATTTTAGGAAAAACTCCCTATGTGCCTTTAGAAGTAAAAAATTTTACAGATGGAATTTCCAGAAGATTAGAATGGAGTCCACTTTGAAAAGCTCTATTTCAATTTTTGTTCCATAATATCAATTCTGAATTTTCCAATATCAACTTCTGATACTCTCTAATTAATCATGTATCTTGTAAATTACTCGCATCATCAAATGAATCCTGCGTTTGCCCCCAATGAATCATTCATTAGGTAAGAATGCGCTAGGATTATTTTCTAAGAGCTTCTCACGCATTAGCGCCAAAGGAAAAGAATATTTTATTTTGATCATTTTGTTGATTCGTTTGTTGATTTTGATAACCATTTTCTTGAATTTTATAAATTTCGTTGTACAAATTTTGTAAGTATTCTGTCAAATTTTGATCTTGGAGCAGATTAATTGTGTTAATAAAAAAAACTTTCATATTATCGAGATTCAAACCTTTAGGTGGAAAAGTTAAAAGTTTGGAATATTTTTCTTTAACGTTGGCGATTATATCGTTTCTCGTTTGATTATCTATATTCATATAGTCAGGATAATGTAGAGCTGGAGAAATTAAGCCGTCGTACAAAATCAAAATTTCATTGGTAATAGGAAGATTGGGATTGTATTTTTCTCCATGAAGCATTGTGTCGATGTATATGTTTTTCAGTTTAGATTTTAGTGAAGATGATGCGACGTTCTTTGAGGGAGAGAATGCGTTCGCTAAAAGTTGGGGAGAATTATGGGGAATATCAGTCCTATTGATTACAAACTGTAAATATTTTCGATATCTTTCTTCCATTCGTGTTTCTACCGCTTGTATACTTTCTTTCTTCAAAGCAGATTGGCTGTCAAGAATTCTTTGTAGCAATCCCATTTGTTCTACGCAGTTTTCTTGATTAGTAGGTTCAGTGCTCGTTTCGTTAAAAAGTTCTATGAGGTGCTTAATCTTTGAGTTTTTCCAATTTTGATAAAGATTCGTTATACGTTCTTTGAAGGATTCATCACTCATAAAATTAAACATTTTTTCCAAAAAATCTTTTAATAATTTTTCTGACTTTAGATCGTACGGAAAATTTTTCAGGAACAGCTCATATTTTCTTTCAAAAATTGATTTAAAAAAACCTTTATCTTGAATAGAAATAAAATCTGCATCATTTAATGCGGGAACAAGTATTCCAAAATTTAAGATTTTTATTTGATTTGGAATTTGAGAATCAGCATTTATTACTTCTTTGATTTTATTAAGATACACATTTTTAAGATCTGGTAAAATTGTTTGCAATTTCTTAAGATAGGACTCGCCTTTTGGTAACCACGATGGTTTTCTAAAAGCTAATTTTAAAAATTCTTCATAACGTGTATGAAGGCGCTTTTTAATAGTATTTCTATCCTCATCCGAAAAATCCTGAAAGCTTTGATCCAAAGCAATCGTAGATAGATTGTCTATTTGCTTGAAGGCTTCATCAAGCTCTGTAGGAACATCTTTCGTTGTATTGAAAAGTCTTATAATTTCTGGCGCTTTTAACTTTTCAGCAGAACTGATAGAATGAATTTTTGAAATCCATTTATTGTACTTATTTTGTAGTACCTTTCCGAGCTCATTGTCTATTGCGTAGATAGAGTTAATAACCTTAACACACCCATGTAACAGTCCAACGTTTACAGGAATATTATAAGATAAAAGTGTTTGTAAGAAAGATTCATAATACGCTGTTATTAATTCATTCATAATACTTTTTTGCTGAGATGATGCCTGATCATTAAAATTTGTTTTTATCAAGGCCGCCTTATTTAACATTTGCATTTTTTGTAAAATATCTTGATCATCACTCGGAAAAGGAAAGTCATCTAACTGAGCTAAAGAATTGTCTGTTGAATCTCCGAGTGCATGTTTTTTTAACAATTCTTCAAATTCTGTTTGACCTTCTTGATTAAGCTGTCCGGAAAGTCCTAATTTTATTTTCAAAAGGATTTGTTCTTTTTCCTTTTTCTGAATTTGATTTTCTAATTCTTTTTTTGTTTGTTCAAAATGAGTACTTTTTGTTTCAGAGCTCTCAATTTTCTGACGCATTTCTTGCATTTCTGATAAAAGTTTTGTTTTTTCTTGATCATGACAAATCTTTGTGTTTTCAAATTTCTGAACTTCTGTTTCCAAAGATCTTTTTGCATTTTCAAGCTCTATTTTTAACAAATTTTCACGTTTTTCTAACTCGTTAATCTTTTGTGCGAAATCACTGTTTGTTTTTGATCGATCTGTAGATGATGTATACAATTTTTCTAATTTTTCTTGAGTATCAGATAAATTTTTCGTTATTATATCAATATCACTTTTGAGTTTTGAATTTTCTTTTTTTATATTTTCAATATTTCCTTCAAATTCCTGAATTTCAATACTCATTTTTTTCGTGTTTGATAAAAGCTCCTGTTTTTTTTGTTCTTCTTCTATATTCTTAATTTGCAGATCTTCGAGAGCTTTTTTTTGTTCTTCCACAGATTGTCTTGCTTTATTAAGCTCTTGTGTTAACGTACTTTTTTCACTGTTTAACTGTTCAATATTTTTTCCTAGATTTTCTTTTTCTTGTGTTTGATCAGAAGATAATTGACTATATTTATTCTGTTCTTCTTTTAAAAGTTTTTTATTTGTCTCTAATTCCTGTGTTATGGAAGAAACCTGTGCTTGAAGTTTTGAATTTTCTGCTTGTATATTGAGTAATGTATCCTTGGCTTTCCCAACTTTTTTTCTAAGTTGTTTGTTTTGCAATTTAAGAATATTAACAGAATATTTTAATTTTTTAATTGTGGATTTATATTTAGTTAAATATTTAGTTAAATGCTTTAACTGAAAATCAAGTTTTTGTTTTTCGTCGAAAAAATTAGATCTAATTATTATTAATTCAGTCTCGTTCTTTTGGCTATCTTTCAGCTTCACATCAATTTCAGAGATTAATTTGTTTTTTTCTTCGATAAAATTTTTTATTTGTTTTATTTTTTTTTCAATCTCATTCTGAGTGTTTTCAGTTATTTCTTTAACTAAAATTTCTGTGCCCTCCTGTATATCTTTTTGAGAGTTATCTGAGATCAAAGACGTCAGTTTCTCAATAAGGTCTTCATTTTTTTTTTCCTGTTTTTGCTGAAAAAGTTGAAACTTTGTCTGAGACTCTTGAACTGTTTGTTCTAATGCTTCAATTTTTTTTAAAGTATCCTCAATTCTTGTGTTAAAATTTGTTTGCATTTCTGTTTGCATTTTATTATAATCATTATTAAGATTTTCTATGATTTGTTTCGAGTTTTTTGTTTGCTCTTCCAACATATCTTTATATTCTTTCAGAGCTGTACTTTGTATTTCTTCCAATTCTTTGCCCTGATTTTTTATCTGCTGATTTAATGTGTTCTTTTCTTGTTCTAACACTTGAATTTTTTTATCATACTCTTGGATGTTCTTAAGATAATTATTTATTTGAATTTGAAGAGATTTTTTATGATTTTCCAAGCTCCGTTTCTCTTCTTCAAGCCGTGTGTTTTTATTTGTGAGTGCATTTTTCTCAAGCACTTCTTTTTTAGATTTAACGAAATTTTGGGTAGGTTGTTTTTCAATATCCAGAATTTTATACACAGCTAGCTTAATTTGCTTAGAATTATCTCCGATACTATTCAAATTTTCCGTAAGTTGGGATTCTAATTCCTGTACGTTTTTCAACGATGAAGCAACAGAAGATTGATCTACTTTTAACGAAGATTTAATAATCTCCATTCCGTCAGCTTTTTTTCCTTCATTAAAGTATATTTTATAAATATTCGCAACTAAAGTCTTAAATGATTGAAATTTTTCGTCTTTTAAGGATGATAAAAATGATAAAAGATTTTGAAACTTTAAAGAACTAAAATCGAATTCTTGCTTCCTTATCTCATTTTGTATCTGTTGAAATTGAGTATTTTTTTTATATTTAACATCTTCACTGTCTTGAGATTCAATCTTTTGAATTTCGTCTTCGATCAATTTTCTAATTGAACTATTGCAACTTTCATTCAAAACATATCCAGTTGCTTTTATTCCGTACTTTTCGCTCGCTGTATCTACCCAAGTTGCCGTTTTTAAAGGGTTATTATTGTCACAATTTGCGTGCGAAAAAGAAGAAGTTACTACGGCTGAAATCCAAAATAATAAAATATTTTTATAAAATTTTTTAATCATTTTTTTTATTTAATATCAACATTATACTAAAAAATATACATAAAAAAAATAAAAATATAATAAATTTTTTTTGACTACTCACTTTTTGAAATACTGAGATGATGAACTCTACTTTTACTCAAGGCTTTTTTTACTGCCGAATTACCAAATAAACTCTTATCAAAACTATTATTCAAGCAAAAAAATCGCTAACACTATCGCTCCACAATACGCCACTGAATCAGACAAAGCTTCTCTCACTAAGACAATAGACTAAAATAGAACACACGATATATAATTAAAAAACAAGCATTACACTTCAAAAAACTTATTTTTCTTAACTTGCTGCGTAAAATAAGAAGAAACGACTAACCAACTTATTTTTGTGCCGAGTATTAGACTTGAACTAACGACCTACTGATTACAAATCAGTCGCTCTACCAACTGAGCTAACTCGGCTCTTCCTGGCTATAAGTATACAAAAAAAAGTATCCTAAAACAATAGCGCAATGCCTACAAAAAGAGTACTTTTTTTCGTGTGTCCCTTGCATATAGTAAAAAAAATATATATGATTCGTAGGAAAATTTTGTTATGAAAAGGTATGGCATTTGCTCAACTTTATGTGAAACGTTTAGATCCTGAACTTCCAGACATCGAATATGCTACCCCTGGAAGCTCCGCTTTTGATCTTCGATCCAGAATTCAGCACATGTTAGAACCAGGAAAAATTGTTACGATTCCAACAGGAATCGCAGTGGCAATATCTGAAGGATGGGAGATTCAAATTCGTTCCAGATCTGGCTTGGCTGCGCATCAAGGTATCGTAGTATTAAATGCTCCTGGAACGATTGATAGAGATTTTCGCGGAGAAATTCAGGTTATTTTAATACATTTTGGATCTAGTCCGTTTATGATTGAAAGAGGAATGCGTATTGCACAAGCTGTGGTGAGTCCGGTTGTGCAGGCAGATTTTCAATGGGTAGATCATTTGCCCCCAACACAACGCGGAGATGCAGGCTTTGGTTCAACCGGTCTGCACTAGTACAGATCTTCAATTTGCTTCAATTGAATTTTTAGAACAGTACTTTTTTGATGTGCTCTTTGGTTATTTTTCTGAATTTCCTGGCCCCTCAGTTGCGTTTGGAGTTTCTGGTGGAGCAGATAGTCTTGCATTAGCGTATTTATTTACGCGGTGGAAACTTCTTTACGCTCCTGATATTGTTTTACTTCCTTTTATAGTTGATCATGGGATCCGAAAAGAATCCAGAAAAGAGGCTGAGCGCGTTGTTAAGTGGTTATGTGGTTGGGGATTAGAATCTTTAATTATTTCTTGTTCAGGAGATATAGGGAATAATCAAGCCAGTTGGAGAAAAGCGCGATATGAAGCGCTACTTTTGGCGTGCCATACATACCAAGTTTTTTCGTTAGCCTTAGCTCACCATCAAGACGACGTACTAGAAACGGTGTGGATGCGACAACGCGCTTCAAGCGATTGGAGAGGGTGTGCTGGAATTAGTAGTCATCGTATCCAATGGAATATTCACATATTTCGTCCATTATTAGCTTGGCCTAAATCATGCATGTACCGCATATTAAAGCATATTCAGCATCCCTGGATTGAAGATCCTTCGAATCAATGTCAACATTTTCAAAGGTGGAAAGCTCGGTGCGTCATTAAAAGCCAATCTGATCAAGAACGTCAAGAATTATGGAAGTCCACTTTAAGCTTTGCCAAGCAACGCAACCAAGAAAGTTTGGATTGGAAACAGAGCGTTCAGGTAAGTTTTTTTGCAGGGGGATGTAAAATTTCGAGATCTTCTGCCTGTTTTAATCTTCCAGTTTCACAAGGAGCCAGGATTTTATCTCAATGGCTTTTTAGTATTATCCCTGGTCGGACTCCTTTATCGCAATCATCTTTGTGCAAAGCATGGAATCGTATGCTTGTAGTCAGTCGCAACGCATCGCCTTGCGTTGTTTTGACATTAGGAGGATGCGTCATAATTCACGCTATGGATGCGTTTTATTGTTTTAGAGAATGGGAACGAATTGTTCCTTATAAACCACTAGAGCATCTTGTAGGCCCCTGGATTTGGGATCATCGTTTTTTATTCTTTCAAAATGTTGACTTTCCCGTTTGCGCTTCTGCTTATGACACCCCACTTTATCCAGAACTCATAGCTGATACGTTCGGATTTTCGAAATATGTAGCACGCTGGGCGTGCGCTTGTATGCCTAATGTTTCCGGAGGATTTTTGTGTTATCCAAGCGTCCCCTGCCCTGTTTTTTCACTGCCTTTTGGATTGTCTTTTTTGTAAAAATTATACCCGTCAAACACATGGAAAACGCTCTAAACCTGATAGATTAATAGATACTACCTCTTGTGCTCCCCTTGAGTTTGCTTTAAAATTTTCTTCTGGATAAAAAAATAGAGGACAAGATATGAAGGTAAATTTAGAAGAGGTCAAACAAGTTGCAAAACTTGCAAAAATAAATTTGACTCAGGAAGAAGCTGAAGGATTTTTTCAAGAATTAAATCAAGTATTTGACTGGGTAAATCAACTAGAACAACTATGTCTTCAAGATCACCATCAACATCCAAAACTTTCTTGTCCTATGGTGGAAGACACTCCTAACGCTCCTGTTGATGTTGAAAAGTTATTATCAAACGCACCAAAGCATCATCAAGGATATTTTGTTGTTCCAAATGTTTTGTCAGGAGACGCTTAATGAAATATTCCGATATCTTATCTCTAACTCTAGCTCAAGCAAAATCAGCGCTTGATCGAGGTGATCTTTCCAGCGTAGAGCTTACTCAATGCTATATAGAGCAAATGATTTCTTTAAATTCTACGTATCATGCGTATATAACACAGTGCGAAGAATTAGCGTTAGAAATGGCAAAAAAAAGCGATTATCGAAGAAAACAAAAAAAATGCGGAATATTGGAAGGCATTCCTTTGGCGATCAAAGACGTATTTTGCACAAAGGGCGTTCGCACAACGTTTGCTTCCAAAATGATGGAAAATTTTGTTCCCCAGTATTCGTCAACTGTCACAGAACGTTTAGAAGAATGTGGTGGAATTTTTCTTGGAAAAACGAATTTAGACGAATTTTGCATGGGATCCATGAATACCTACACATTTATTGATCCTGTTGCAAATCCTTGGGATATTTCGTGCGTTTCAGGAGGATCATCGGGGGGAAGCGCTGCTGCAATTGCTGCGGGTATGGCTTTAGGTGCGGTAGGATCTGACACAGGAGGATCTATTCGACAGCCCGCTTCTTTTTGTGGTGTTGTGGGAGTGCGCCCAACGTATGGAAGAGTTTCTCGTTATGGCATGGGCGCGTTTGCTTCTTCTTTTGATCAAGCCGGACCGATTGCGCGCACAGTAGAGGATGCTGGGTACATTTTTCAAGCTATTTGTGGGTATGATCCAAAAGACTCTACAAGTCGTCACATACCTTGCCCAGACATATTTTCTGTCATGAATCAATCTGTTAAAAATATGAGGGTTGGAATTCCTATAGAATTTTATGAAGCTTCTTATTCGGAAGACGTGCGCCGTTACTGGGATCAAAGTCGTGACATTCTAAAAAATGCAGGATGTCAAATAAAGATGGTGTCATTGCCCTATGTTTCGTTTGCGCTTCCTTGTTACTATCTTATTGTGTGTGCGGAAGCAGCGTCTAACTTAGCTCGTTATGATGGCGTAAAATATGGAGTGCGTCAATTTGGTGAAACCTTAGAAGAAATGTATGTTAATACACGAAGCGTAGGTTTTGGAGCAGAAGTAAAGCGTCGAATTTTGATTGGGACATATATTTTGTCTCACGGAAATTATGATGCGTATTACGGAAAAGCGCTGCGTATTCGTCAATTAATTCAAGAAGATTTTTCAAAAGTTTTTCAAGATGTTGATGTATTGTTAATGCCCACGACACCTACCGCAGCATTTTCTACGTCTCAAGCACCAAAAGATCCGGTGAACATTTACTTGAATGACATACTCACTGTTCCTATAAATGTCGGTGGAATTTGTGGAATTTCTGTTCCATTTTGTCTCTCCAGTCAAGGACTTCCTTTGGGAATTCAGATTTTGGCTCCTGCTTTTGAAGATGGGCGTTTGTTTCAGTTTGGAAAAGTGTTAGAAAAAGAAAGTAATTTCCCTAATCTTCCTTTTTTAACGAAAAATTTGTAGCAATATTTTTTTCCTTAGTGTGAACTCTTTTTATGCAAAAATCACGCTTTTTGTGCCGTTTTATTTTAGATCAAACCAAAATATGAAGATTATGTTCAAAAAAACGGCATATACTAAAGAGCTAAAAGATAATTAAAACGTGTGATTAAAAATTGGTGCTAAATTTCCACTTCCTACACGACTTTGCCCTCCTAAAGCCGAAGGTAAAGCATTAAGAGGATTCGCATCTGGTCCTAAAACAGAGAAAGGAATATTCCAAGAAGAAAAATCTGCCAATTGAGTATAAGGTTCATTTTTTTTGGCATAGGGTTTTTTTACGCTTTTTGGAGCATTCAAAGAAAAGGTATTTTGTGCATAACACAAACTTTTTCCCCATACAAAAGCAAAACATATTAAAAAAAATACAATTTTCATATTATAAAATATTTATCTATATATTTACAATCATATATTTTTGTTTTTTATTTTTTATTAACGGTTGTATTTGAAAATAAAAAATTAAATCGATTTAAAAATATATAATTTCTGAATTTACGAATCCGTGACGTTGGGTAATAAAATCAGAAAATTAAATTTTTAAGATATATTGATTGTCAGGAGGTGTACGCTGCTTGCGATACTGGAAGTTTTGTGTAATAATCCAAAGAAGATTTTGTGAGCTTTATCTTCTTTGAGCAAATGATCATACATATCAGGAGAATTAAATAGCATGACGACAATGCAAGATACCGTAAAAGAGATGTTACGAGGACGTTATCATCGTGAGAAGTTGTTAAAATATGAATTAGTATTAATTATTAATCCAGATTATTCTATGCCTCAGGTCTTGGAAGCCTTCCAAAAAATTGAATCTAAGGTTCAAGAGTATAGTGGATCTTTAAATCCTGCGGAATACTGGGGATTTCGAACCCTTGCGTATCCTATTCATAAACGTAATAAAGCGCACTACGTTTATTGTACTGCTCAGTTTAATCCGTCGTGCGTCAAGGAGCTGGAACGCTTTCTTTCTGTTGAGCTTCACGGAGGGATTTTCAGACATCTCATTTTAAAAGTGCAAAATGAAGATTTGCTGGTAGAACCCACAATGTTGAAACAATCTTCTTTGACGGATGCTGTAAATGGCACACCAAAAGCTGCTCCTGCGGTATCTTGATGAACGTGTGTTGTGTGTGATAGAGGAGAAATTTTATGAATTATATGCGTAAAAAATATATTCGTTCTTTGAAAGAGAGTGAGATAAATTTTAAGAATTTAAAATTGTTAAATCGATCTGTGACGGATTCAGGAAGAATCACACCTGGACGTCTGATTCAGATCGATCGTAGGTCGGTAGGAAAATCGGAAGAAGAAACTCAGAAAAAAATTTCTAAGACTCTTTCTAATGCAAAGCGTCAAAAGAATATAGCAAATGCTGTAAAAATTGCGAGATATCTTGCCTTAATTCCTTATAAAAAGTAAATTTAGAGGTTTGTTTAGAGAAGTGATGCAAAAAATTTATCAATATCTTGCCACTGCTTTTGTGGGAGTTTTTTCTTTCGTATGTTTTTTTGCACCTTCTTCTTTTGTGTCTCAGGGACTTTTGTTGGGACTCATGATTCCGTTTGCAGGGGTGCTTTTAAATATTCACTGGGAAGTATCATTGGTGCTTTCCGTATTTGCTTTTTCTTCTTTGGTGTGCGCGGAATATCCTGTTGCAGTATTGGTAGCGTATTCTGTATATTTTTTGGTCCCACTTTTTCTCTTACGTAATGAAAAAATGTTCGAAAATGAAATGCCAGAGGGGGTTTTTTTAAAATTTTTAAGTTTTACCATGATGATCCTTACTTTTTTTGTCGGATTATGGTGGCAAGATGTGATGGCGTTGTCCTCGGCCCCTCTTTTTCTGAAAATATGGCCAGGAACTTTATCATTACTTTCCGGATCTTGTTCTGGAGCGTGGTTTTTAAAAGATAGAATTTTTTCAAAAAATTTATTTTCCGTAACTGTGTTCAATTATTGGTTGTTAAGTATATTTCTTATGCTGGCAATTTTTTTAGAAGACGCGCAGGTCATCTTTCTTAACATGGTATTGAGTGCAGTTTTACCGTTTGTGTTAGAGGGATGGAGCGTTCTTCGAAATTTATGTAAGGGAAAATCGGGGCTTGTCTTTTTTATTGCAGCATCTTGTGCTACTATAACCGGAGTTCCATTGGTTATTTTGGGTTTGTATTCAATTTTCAAGCCTTGGATCAGGCCTTCTGTTAAATAAGTAGGAGAAATTTATGGCGATCAAAAAGAAAAAAAAACTTCTGTTGTCTTGTGTGCTAACATTCGTAAATTAGGAAATGTGGGGGATATTGTGCAAGTAGCTCCAGGATATCATCGTAATTATTTGGAGCCCCAAGGTAAAGCATTTTTTGCAACTTCTGAAAAAATTGAGGAAGTTCGCCTAAAAAGTGAAGCGCTGAAGGCTGAAGATGAAGCACGTAAAGTGCTTGCTTTACAGTACGCAGAACAATTACAGTCGGTTGAGTTGACGTTCTCTAAAGAAAGTAATGAGGCGGGCGTTATGTTCGGATCTGTAACTGCATTAGATGTGTGCCAATTGTTAGGTGATCAGTTTACGCAAGAAGACTTGAAGTTTTCTAAGTCCGCGATATTGATGGACAAACCTTTGAAAACGTTTGGGGTTCACGAAGTATCTGTAGAGCTTCATCCACATGTTGTCGTTGATATTAAAATTACTATCACCCCTAAATTATTGCATCACTGACTTTAATCTTATGTCTTGGACAGCTATAGGATACAAAATAGGTTCTTGTTTGGGGTTTTCGTGCTTAAATGTGGCAATCAAAAGCGCAAATTTTCCTGTGCTTTGGGTTGTTTTTATCCAAAATTTTGGAGCTTTTTTTTGGGTTTGTTTGGGGTTCGGATTCAAAGTAGATTTTAAAATTTTTCGACCTCTTTCTTTGTTAAGAGGTGTGTTGTCTTTAGCTGGAGTTCTTTTGTGGACTTCTAGCTTAAAGCATTTTTCTCTTTTTCAAATGATTTGTTTAGGATTGTTTAGTCCTTGTGCAACAATTTTTTTAGCAGTATTAATTTTACAAGAATCTTTAACTTGGCGCAGGATTGCCGCCATTACTGTAAGCCTTTTGGGGGGATCACTTATTCATTGTGGGAAAAGTGTGTTTGCTCTATCTTTAGAAAATTTTTTGCAGTTTCGTAATATTCCATTGCTTCCATTTTTAGCTATATTTTGCTTTTCAGCTTCTAATATTGTTGCAAAAAAAATGCTAAAACGCTCATCTCCAGAAGAGGTGGGATGTTCTGTGTTTGCACTAACTGCACTTGGGACAGCTTTATGTATTTTAATAGAATATGTTTGGAGACCTTTTTTTTTAAGCGCAACAACACGATTAACCTTACAAGAGATGTTAAATCTTTTATTTTTGAAAAAATTTTTAAAAAATTTTGTAATTTTGGGAAGTTTAACATTTTTATCGCATATTTTAATGAATCGCGCTTTGGCTCTACACCGCGTTCTTTTTTTATTACCTTTTGGGGCAACACGCCCTATGATTAGTGCTTTTTTAGGATGGTATTTTTTTAATGAACCATGGCCTAGTCTCTGGATGTGGACAGGAAGTGCTGCTATGATTGTAGCGATTGTTTTGCTATCACAAGAGCGATGACGCTTAGCTTTAAGCTTTATGTTACTGTTTTTATCCTACTTTACAAATGTGTTGCCGAAGCTATGCCTTTGCGATTCGAAGAAGGAAGCGTAGTTTCAGACAGTCAAGTGGAGCATTTTTTAGATACGGTATGCGCTCCGGCATTTACAATTTTGGGAAATGATCTGCGCTCTAGAGTGCGATTTCACCTTGTTAATAGTGAAGCCGTTAATGCGTTTGCTACAAAAAATGGAAACATTTTCATTAATACGGGAGTGTTTTTAATGGCAGACAGTCCTGAAGAGGTGATTGGTGTTATTTTTCATGAATTAGGACATGTTGCCTGTGATCACGTCACAAAAGCTATGGATTTAATGAAAAGTTTAGAAATGCGTTCTGTCGTATTTCGTGTACTTGCAGGGATTGCTGCAGGAATGACAGCATTAACGTATAAAGATGGAATGGGAACCGCGCTCTCAGGATTTTTAGGGGGAACTTCCCTTATTGATCTCACAACGCTGACAGAAATGATGCATTTCAGTCGCTCTCAAGAAGGTGCGGCTGATCAATTTGCTCTAAATGTTTTAAAAAAACTCCACTGGTCTATAAACGGTCTGGCAATTTTTATGGAAAAAATGGTCCGCACTTCTGGCGTCAATCATGTTCCGCTTTACCTTAGAACGCACCCTTGTTCACACGATCGATTGTCTAGTATTCAGGATGCTCAAAAAAATTTAGGCCCGGCTCAGACGTTGGATCGTGAGATATATCAAGAATTTTTTAAAATTAAAGCAAAACTTTTAGCTTGTACAGGAATTCAAAACATTTCATCTCTTAAAATGTTTCGCCATAGATTAGTTAAAGTGCCAGATACGTATCATTGTTTTGGTGAAAGTATTTTTTTGCATCGTAAAGGAAAATTTCAACACGCTTTAGAAGCCTTGGATCGCTTTGAAAAAATTCATAAAAAAGATGCATTTACTTGTGAATTGCGTGCTCAAATTTTGTTTGAAAATGGAAAGCTTTCTCAAGCACTAAAATTTATTCATGCTGCTTTAAAGATGCGTCCTAAAGATAGTAATATGAAAACTTATGCTGCCATTATTGCGTTAGATACACCATTTCGTGAACAGTGGAAGCGCAGCGCAACATTGCTAGAAGGGGCAGTTTTTGGAACACAGAAAGATCCTCAACTTTGGTATTGGCTTGGTGTGGCGTTAGGAAAATTAAATCGTATAGGAGAAATGCATGTGGCCATGGCTGAATACGCACTAAGCAAAGGTGATATTCAAGAAGCAAAAAGACATACAAAGTTAGCAATAGATCGTTTAAAAAATAAAGTTAACAAATATTTTATTCGTGCCAAAGATTTACAGCAAGTATTAAAAAATATAACTCCTGTAAAAGCTTATGATTAAAAGATTAATTGTTGCAGGAATAGGAGAGTTAGGGCGCAGCATAGTACACACTCTTCAAGTACATTATGAAATTATTGCAATAGACGTACGTAATGAAATTATATTAGATCTTTCAGGAAAATACGATATTCAGGGAATTACAGGAAATATTTTAGATACAGCCATCTTATCTGATTTAAAGTTAGATCAAAAGTGTGCATTAATTAGTGTAACAGGAGAAGACAGCATCAATTTAACTGTCTGTCGGTATGTAAGAGATCATTTTTCTTTGGGATTTATCGCTTTGAGATTAAAAGATCTAAGTATTTACCAAATAATACAATCTGATCATTTGAAAGAAGGTATTCATTTAGTCTTAAATCCTGAATTCAACACAATAAATAATGCTATTTACAGACTGTATTATCCAAATATTATGAGGCACATGTCTTTTTTTGAAAAAAAGCTTCATGGAATCATATTAAGAATTAATGAACAGCACCATTTGTGTGGTATGAAAATTGAAGAAATTGAACGCTATCAGTTACAAGATGTAAAAGTTGTACAAATTTTTAGAAATAATAAGCTAGAAGAAATTCACAAAAACACGGTAATAAAAAAAAATGATAGAGTATGCATTATTTACACTCCTGTTTCTGTGTTAAAGAAATTTTTGGAAATAACCGTATCAGAACCTAAATTCGTAGTTTCTTTTGGAATCAATTCTTTTTCTTATGCATTAACGCAAACTATCCAAGAGCATTATCCATTTTTGAATATATTTTTTGTTGATATAGATCCGTTCAAATATCATGAGTTAGCTACACGTTATCCAAAATTTTCTTTTTATAGTAGCAATTTTTTAGATGAATCTCTTTGGACAGATTTAAATATAAGACCTAAAGAAGCTGGGATCTTAGCTCTTGGATTAAATGATGCTGATAATCTTCTCTCTGGTCTTGTTCATCAAAGTGCACATCAGGTTATTACTGTATTACAAGATGCTTCCTATATTCCTGTGGGATTAAAAATTGGAGCACGATCTATTATTCACCCTAATGCTCTGATTTTAGAACAGTTAATGACACATCTGAGTCCTTCTTACATTCAACGTATTCACATCTTGATGGATAGTCATTCAGATTCCACAGAACCTATATTATTTGTCACTGCCTTAATCGTCGAAGAAAGTGATCTTTTAAAAATTTCTTATGATACGCTAAAAGCGCTCAATATCAAGGTTTTGGCAATATTACGTAAAAATAAAATTTTTTCTACCTCAGAATTTTTTTTAAAAAATGATCAAGTTTTATTTTTATGCTTGCAATCAAACTACGCTCAAATTCTTAATTTATTAAAAAAATAAAAAGAAAATTATGGAAGACATTCAGAATTGAGCTCTTTTATTATCCCCTTTGCCGCACGAAATGTGATTTTTCGTCGAGGCAATATTACCGTTTCTTCTAGAGTTCTGGGGTTTCTTCCGGTGCGCTCTTTTTTGTTTGTAATTGTAAACGTACCGAAAGAAGAAATTTTTATAGAAGTATCTTTTGTATTTAAAAAAATTTTTTGAAAATGATCTAAAATTTTTTCTAAGAGATAATGCGCCTCTTTTTCATTAATCTTCAGTTTTTTTTGAAAAGATTTTCGAAGAGCTGTTCGAGTTAACTTATAAGAATGATTACTCACAATTTAATGAAAAGTATAATGATACATAAAAACAATATACAAAAAAACATAAAAAAAATAAAAATATATAATTTTATTTTAAAAACTATTGTGAAAGAGCAATATTTTTTTATAAATATTCAGGTAATCCTAATATTTTTGCAATTACCCGAGCTCCGGTCAAGGAAAACCCTTGCGGCGTACGTACATTTGATAATATTTTTTGAAATCCTTTTTGGATATCTTGATTTTCACAACACTCTAACAAAGTTTTTAACGCTTTGGTTACGTACTCTGATGTAAAGTTTTCTTGTAAACATTCTGGTGCAATCATCTCTTGAGCTAAAACATTGGAAAGCCCTACGTAAGGAGTTTTTATTAAGCGTCGCAATCCCCAAGCCAGAACAGGATGCACGCGATACCCAATAACTGTAGGCGTTTTACATAATGCTAACTCTAGGGTCACCGTTCCAGAACATGCTAAAGCCGCAGCGGAATTAGCAAACACAGAGCGTTTTAATAATGGATTTGTAACAGTTAAGTATCCATCTTTGACAAAAATTTTTTCATATTCAGGAAGCGTGATTACAACACTTTGAAGGAAAGGTATGGTATTTTTAAGATTTTCCACACTTTGTTTAAAAACTGGCCAACAGTTCTTAATTTCTGAAAGTCTGCTTCCAGGAAGTATAGCAATTAAACAGTGAGACGAAACAATTTCAGGATATGCATGCAAAAATTCATCCTTATGGGCAGGAACTTGATCTGCTAAAGGATGCCCAATCCAAAAGCATGGAAGATCAGAAAAAAAATTTTTCTCAAATTCAAAAAGATGCAACAAATAATCAGTTTTTTGCGCTAATGTTTTTGCTCTCCCTTTCCTCCATGCCCAGACAGAGGGAGCAACACAATGAACACGCTTTGTAACGTTTCTCACAGCACGACTAACACGCAAAGAAAATTCTGGACAATCAATCGTTAATAAAAGATCTGGACGTTGAGCGCAAATAGCTCTTACCGTCTGATAGTATCGTTTAATAAGAAAAATTCCGTTCTTTACAATCGACCCGATTCCCATGTGGCAAATATCTGTATATGGAAATAAAGAAACAAACTGCCCTACCCTCTCCGTCAAGGGCCCAGCAATTCCACGAAACGTAATGTTTGGATACTGTTGACGCAAAATCGTTAATAGCGCACTTCCTAAAAGATCTCCCGAAGGTTCACCTAATATAATCCATACCAAACGATTGTCTGCAGTCATAATAAATTAAACCCAAGATACACCCTAACTTTATTTATTAAAAAAATAAACAAAGCAATGCTCATAAATGTCCCCATGCTTGCGAAAAAAAAAGCACCCCATCTCTGTGTGATAGAAATAGAAACGTGTCCTTGATTAGCGGATTCCTGCTTAGCAGGAATATAAAAAAAACTAAGCATTTTTTTTGTAATATCAAAACCTCCTGAAATATTTAAACATAACATCATGACAGTCATGCAAGATAAGATTTTAAAAACACTGTGATAACTACCTGTAATTGTACTTTTTACAGACTCATCTAACAAGATCAGAATACAGATACTTGAAACTCCATTAGTCAAACTCATCAATGGAGCATGAAAAATACTAGGAACCCTACATACAGTATAATATCCCAAAATAATTCCTATCATTAATATCAGAAAAAAATCCATAACACTCCCCTATTTTGATAAAAATACGAATTAAAAAATCCAAAGCTTAAACGAGTCAATCATTTTTTTATACAGAAAACTCGAAAAATGCGATTTAATTCCACCTACTTACTGGGAAAATCGAGAAATACACATAGCTTCCAGCAAAGGATCTTCTTCAGGAAGCATCCATCGTTGCGCTTTAGCATTCCAAATAAGATTAATGAATGCTAAAAGATTTTTTCCATATAACAAACTTGCAGAAACAGGCAAAGCACTTAACGGATAAAATGCTCCAACAGTAGTCACATTTTGAAATGAAATAATTTTACCTGGCTCTGTAAACTCACAATTTCCTGAATTTCCCAGGTGCGTTGCCAAATCTATAATGACCGTACCAGGGCGACACGACGCAATCATATCATGCGTAAGCAACAAAGGAGCAGAAGTTCCAGGAACTAAGGCGCTACATATAATCGCATCATAAGATGGTAACAAAGTTTTTAAAAATTCTTGTTGAATTTTTTGCTCTTGAGGGGTCAACGCTCTGGCATAACCACCTGTATGCTCCGCGTCTTGAATCCCAGGTAAATGAAGAAATTTTGCCCCCAAACTTTCAACATGTTCTTTTGTGTCTAAGCGCACATCGCATGCACTTACTTTTGCTCCTAAGCGACGCCCCATGCCGATGGCTTGAAGTCCTGCAACACCAGCGCCAAGCACCAATATTTGTGCTGGAGAAAGAGTTCCTGCAGCAGTTGTCATCATCGGAAGGACTTTGGGCAAATAGGTTGCTACCTGTGTAATCGCCCAATATCCCATCAAAGTTGCTTGAGAAGAAAGAACATCCATGAATTGAGCTTTTGAAATTCTTGGCAATAACTCCAAAGCGTATGCTTGTAAAAAACGAGATCCGTAAAGACCTGCATTTCGTTTTCCTCCCAACAATCCCACGACATAGACAGGAGAAGATATCAGGTTCAAAACATCCGGAGACACTGCCCCTATAGAAAGAATTAACGTAGCATCGGAACATAACTGACGTTTATCACAAGTCCACCTTCCCCCTTGAGCTTCATAATCAGATACGGGAAACGGAGCATCGCACTGTTCAAACCAAACCTCAAAACCCAATTTTATCAAAGAAGAAACATGCTCTGGAGCTAACGCGATACGCTTGTCTTCGCTCACACAGTTAGCAGGAACGATGATTTTCATGTACTCTTAGTTTTTTTAGAATTATAAAAATAATTAATTATTTTTGTCAAGCATTATCTTCTACAATAAATCAAATGTTTCTTTGTGAATGAGCTGTAAATTTCGCGTTACCGTATCTGGATAAAATTTGTATACTTTAGAATCTGAAAGAATCGATGCTATCGGGACGATGCCAACTGCAGTTCCCGTTAAAAATGCGGAATCCATTAAGGGTAAATCAGACAAAAATATATCTGTTTCTTGCACATCAATTCCCCTTTTTTTTGCTTGCTCTATCACAAAAGCTCGCGTTAATCCTTTAAGAAAACTATGAGGAAACGGAGTTAAAAGTTTGCCGTCTTTAACAAAAAAAATATTAGAACTGCTTGCTTCTGCAATGCGATCTTGGGTATCCAGTAATACTGCATCATCAAACCCCTTTAATTCTGCTGTACGCTTGGCCATTGCAGAAATCATATAAAGTCCTGAAGCTTTACTATGTACAGGAGCGCTACGCGGATCAGGACGACGCCACGATGAAATATGAAGATGTAACCCTTTTTCGTAGTGTTTAGTGCTGTAGGGCATGGGTCTTTCCCAAATCATAATAGCGGTATGAACATTTGATTGACGGTGAGAAACAAACATGCTTTGACTTCCGCACCATGCCAACGCTCGAACGTATCCAAAATGATAATGCGTAGCGTCCAAAAGCAGTTGAGTTGCTTGCACAAGCTGACAAACGCTATACGGAATCTGAAAATCAAGTAAATTTGCAGATTCTAAAAACCGTTGATAATGCAAAAATCCTCGAAATAACACCCCATTTCGACTTCGAATCCCCTCATAAACGCTTGTTCCGTAGTGTAAAGCGTGCGTCATGATATGAATTTTTGCTTGATTCCAAGCAAGAATAGCCCCATCTAACCAAATATTTCCTTCAAGCTGATCAAACACCCTCCCCTTCCTTTTTTTATTTACAAAACGGAGTATTAGACCATATTTTTGGTACATTGACAATAGCGTATTAAACTGGGAAAATAGCAAAAAATATACATGGATTTTGTGTGAACGCTGAGGTTTTAAAATTTTTGCAAAACTACGGGTATTGGGCTATTTTTTTAGGCTCTTTAATTGAAGGAGAATCGATTATTTTAACCTCTAGCGCAATGGCAGCTGCGGGTTATTTTTCTATTCAGAAAATTATGATTATTGCGTTTTTTGGAACTTTGTTGGCAGATCAAGCATTGTATTTTTTAGGGTATCTGTATGGATCTAGGGTTTTAGATTGGATTCGCTGTCGTTTTCCTTCAATGAATCCTTATATAGATAAGGCTTTAAATTTTTTGATGCGTTACCAAAATATTTATATTCTTTCTTTTCGATTTATTTGGGGGGTTCGCATTATTAGCTCTGTTATTATTGGTTCCCAAAAAATTTCTCTTTTGAGATTTGCAAGCTTAAATTTTATTGCTGCAATCGTTTGGACAGTAGCCAGTTGTATGACGGGTTTTTTTATTGGAGAAGCGTTGCTTTATACGCTAGAACGTTACGGATGGTGGATTTCCATAGGCATTATTTCAACTGTTTTATTAGGTATTCTGGGATGGAAGATGTTAAAAAAAAATAAAAATAATTAAATTATTTTTTTAAGCAATCGTAAAAAAATTATAGGACAGATTTTTATTGAAAAAGTACTGCTTCATAAGTTAGAACATAGTGAATGGTTTTTTTCAGTAAAAATAATTTTAATTTTCTGATCTAATTTTTAAATATGAAAATATTTTTCACGGACATATCTGCACATATGTTTTTAGACTCTTATAAAAAATTACAGGATAAAAATAAAGCGTCACACCCCAAAAAAAGATTTTTCGATATATAATAATAATGCTTGTCTTTGAGAAATAATTTTTTTACCCGAATTACTCCAAAAACTACTAGTTTTTCAAACATACTTTGTGTATATAAGTTTACTTTATGCCGACAAAAATAATTAACCCTTATACAAAAACTTAAATTTTAAGTTTTCCAAAAATTGAGTTGAGTATTTTGATATTTTTCTAACCAGAAGCTAACACCTTATATTCTTCTTGTTGATTTTTTTGAAACAAAACCTCATCCCAAATATGAATTTCCCACTCTAAATTTACTTGGTATGCTAAACGTACCCGCTCTTGAATGCGCGTTCCTAATTCCCATAAGTCTTGAGCCTTGGCACGCCCTAAATTAACAAGAAAATTACAATGCACTGGAGAACATTGCGCGTCTCCTAAAATCTCTCCTCTTCCTCCCACGGCATCGATCCATTTCCATGCAAAACTTCCCGCAGGATTTTTAAACGTGCTTCCTCCTGTGCGCACTTGTAAAGGCTGGCTTTTTTGTCGACGACACATATAGTCTTTCATAACTTCTAAAATTTTAGCAGGATGACTTGGGATGCAAGATAATACAGCTTCAATAAAAATCCACCCAGAAGGTAAAGAAC
The DNA here is from genome assembly GCF_000469665.2 of Holospora obtusa F1. GTDB lineage: Bacteria > Pseudomonadota > Alphaproteobacteria > Holosporales > Holosporaceae > Holospora > Holospora obtusa. The sequence continues at coordinate 53,516 of NZ_AWTR02000085.1, forward strand.
AAGAACGATACCCGTACCCTAATTCTTTAGGATCTAAAATATGCAGTTCTCCTGAAGGGCTCATAACGGTCACCTCTTCAAGTACATTTGCAATCTCATGACCATAACATCCCGCATTCAATGACAAGGCCCCCCCTATAGTTCCTGGGATAGTATACAAAAATTCCAAACCCGAAAGCCCAGATTTTTGAGCCACTTGGGAAACCACGCGATCTAATGCGCCGGCTTGAACACGAATTTTATCATTTTCTACGGTGATAGAATGAAACCCTTTCTGTAATTTTATAATAAATCCTGGCCACCCTTCATCGTGAATAAGAACATTTGATCCAGCACCTAACACACGGTACGGCTTTGAAACATGTTGAAGAAAATGACAAAGATCTTGAATGCTTAAAGGAGAAAAAATCCCTAAACAAGGTCCACCTACACGAAACCACGTGTGCATTTCTAATCGATCATGCAATTTTAAAGGGCTCTTTAACGCCCCAAAATTCACCACGTCATTTCCATGCCAAAGAGCTGTTAACTAAAGAGTCGATTTCAACTAACGTCCGCTCTAAAGCTTTGGGTAAAGCATAAGCTAAGTTTGTAATATCTCCAGCACCACAACAAACGATAATATCTTCTTGATTTAAAAAACGCGCAAGATGATCACACAAATCTTGTAAACTCACGCCCCATTCCGAAAAAATATACGCTCTTTTATGAAATTTTTGAATTTTTTCCAGAAGAACCGAAGAGTTGATGTCCTTTAAAGGTTTTTCCCCCGCGCCATACACAGGAAGAACCATAACTTCATCTGCATCACAAAAACTTTCTGCAAATTCCTCCATAAGATATTGAAGCCGTGTATAACGGTGTGGCTGAAAAATAATAAAAATTTTTTTCCCAGGATAATGACAACGTAACGCCTCTAAAACTGCTTTGATTTCTGTCGGGTGATGAGCATAATCATCCAACACATGCACTCCTTGAGCAGATCCGGTATGCGTCATCCTTCTTTGAACGCTCTTAAACGTAGAAAACGCTTTGTAGACATCTAAAGCTTTAATCCCTAAGGTTTGTGCAACCGAAATCGCAGCCAAAGCATTGTGCACGTTGTGCACTCCTTTTAAGTGCAGCTTTAATCCATCCCATGTCATGGCAGAATTGACAAAAATTGCATCAAACTGAGTTCCTTCAATAAAGGGACAAACATTTTGGCAATACACAGATCCTTGAGATCCATAGGTTACATTTAATGAAGAATCATCATGATACTTGGTAAAATCTTGGCAAAAAGATCCCATATTTCCTATAATTCGTTTCTTAGAAGCTTTCAGCAAAAATTTAGAAAAAAAAGAAAATAATTTTTCTTCTGTACCATAAAACTCCATATGTTCAGGTTCTACATTGGTGACAACAGCAATATCAACACGGGAAAGATTAAGAAACGTTCCATCAGATTCGTCCGCTTCTATCACTGCCCAAGCCCCCTTCCCTTGACGCACATTGCTGTGATATAAAGGCATAATTCCCCCTGTGATAATTAAAGGATCATATCCGGCAACATCTAACATGTGTCCAATAAGCGCAGTTGTCGTTGTTTTACCATGCGTTCCACTTATTGCAATAATTTGATAGTCCAAAATTAAATGATCCAGCAACTCAGAGCGATGTAAAATAATTTTATTTTTTTTTCTAGCTTCTAACCATTCCACGTTGTCTGATTTTATGCTGGAGCTTATTACAACGCATTCTACTTCCTCAGAAATATAAGAAGCGTGATGACTCTTATAAATCAAAGCTCCCTTTTTTTCTAATGCATCTAATAAACTTTCTTCTCCTGATAAAGTGCTTCCCGAAACTGCGTATCCTTGATTCAAGCACACATAAGCAAGCGCGCTCATTCCTATCCCGCCGATTCCAACAAAATGAATAGACTTGTACATTGTTTTTGTCATTTTTTCTGTAAAAAACCTTTTAATATTTTTATACTATTTTTTTCATTATTGCTAGACATATAAAAAAATTTAATTTATTTTTTGTACATTTGTACGCTTAAATACACAATTTTTTTTTACAATTTAGTCACGCATTGATTCCTCCAATACCGAATCATAGTCATAGCAGCATCTTGGCGCCCGAAATTTTTTGCTCGACCACAAGTATACAACAATCTTTCAGGGTCTTCTAGACTCTTTTTCAAAAAAACAGCAATTTTTTCTTCACTTATTTCAGATTGAGAACACATCCATCCCGCTTGATGAGAAACCCAAAATTCTGCATTATATTTTTGATGTTGATCGGTGGCGTAAGGATAAGGAACAAAAAATCCACTTCGACCACAACATGCTAGTTCTGCTGCAGTAGATGCTCCACACCGACTAAAAACAACGTGCACTTGTTTTAAGATTTCTGGTAAATCTGAAAAAAAATTACGCACATCACAAGAAACACCAAGCTTACCATAGTGTTTTTGTACGCAAAAAACTTTCTTTTTCAGGGCATTGATGAAAAACGTAAATTTTTTTTTGTTGCTGAAAAGATAACTGTTCTAATGCCTTCAAAAATATTGTGCTCCAAAAAGATGCACTTTGACTTCCTCCTAAAATTAAAATTCCTAAAAATTTTCTGGGTAGGGTTGGCTCTGGAATTTCAAAAAATTCTTTACGAACTGGGGTTCCTACCGGAAAGACAGCAACATTTTTAGGAATTTTGAACGTATCCGGATATCCCGTAAACAACACCGGTATCCAATTCGAAAGGAAACGATTCGCTCTGCCCAATACGCGATCAGATTGATGTAGAGAAAAAAATATTTCTTTTTTGTTCGCATTTCGATAAAAATATCGCCCCCAAAGCATAGGAACAACGCTCATCATACCTCCAAAACTAAAACAAGCTTGAATACTCTTATGACGACGAAAAATTTTTCGTATTTGCCAGATCCATACCAACACCTGAATACTCATCGTTATGGGCTTTACATAACGTGAATACCGTCCAGAAAAAGAAAAATTTGACAACACCTCAATGTGGTCAAATATATGTGTGTAATCTTTTATGAATCTTTTACCGCGCTCATCTGTCAAAAGACATACGGAATACGCATGATCTGAAAGTCGTTGTGCTAAAGCAATGGCAGGAAACACATGCCCTCCGGATCCTCCAGCAATAAGCAACACCATAACGAATCCTTTGAAAAGTTATTTGTGAAACTTATTATCCACATTTTTTTTTTCGTTACCATCGTTCAAGTTACGCAAAACATTGAAAATTTTCCCCTACGCTCATAAAAATCACGTTTATTATGAGTTACAAAAATGAAATGTTTTTAAATTTGAAATAAAAAATTATAAATTATTACAAAAAACACGTAATAAATTACTTGCGTAGAGTTTAAACAGAATTCTAGTAAGCTATTAATTGTAGATACGTTTACTTTTACAAAAACTTCCCATCATGCGCTCCTGAACTCTTTTTTAATAGTTTTTTTTTTAGAATTTATTTTTTGTACGTTATAGATTTTAAACAAAAAAATTGCTAGAATAATTCGTTCAAACGCTCGTAGCTCAGCTGGATAGAGCACAAGATTCCTAATCTTGTTGTCGTGGGTTCAAATCCCGCCGAGCGTATGTATAACGTGATATATCGTTTTGCAATTTATTTTCGACATAAAGCAAAAAATAATTTATAAACTTCTTAGATTTGTCTTTTTTAAATAGTTTGGAAGAACGCCTTTGGAATAAATATCACAGAATTTTTATCTTGTAAGATATTAGGTTTTCGTGGATAATCATGATCAGTAATTATTTTTTTTAGAGACAGATTGTGTGCGGAATTGTTGGTTTTATAGGAAAACATCCTGTGTTGAATGTTATCGTACAGGCTTTAAAAAGCGTTGAGTATCGCGGGTATGATTCTTCCGGCATTGCATTAGTCAATCAAGGTCACTTAGTTCGATATCGTTCGGTAGGCACCTTAGATCAACTAGTAAAAATATTGCCTACAAATCTAAGCAGTACCCTTGGCATAGGACACACACGATGGGCCACTCACGGTGCACCGGAAGAACGCAACGCTCATCCACAAGTAAGTCGTGGGGTTTCGGTAGTACACAACGGAATTATCGAAAATTTTTCTGAATTAAAGTCCCAACTTTTGAAACAAGGATATACGTTTGAGAGCGAAACAGATACAGAGGTTGTTGCTCATTTTATTCATCTTCATTATTCAAAATGTAAAAATATTCCAGAGCTGTTTTCCAAAATATTACACGATTTAGAGGGAAGCTTCGCCTTGGCTATTCTTTTAGAAGATCATTCTGATCATATATTTATTGCCAGAAAAGGAGTAAGCCCCTTAACAGTTGGAAGAGGGCCTCAAGGAGTAAGCATTGGGTCAGACGCCCTAAGTTTAGTAGGAATTGCAGAAGAAATTTGCTATATAGAAGACAAAACATGGGGAAAATTATCATTAGATAAAATAGAAATTTTTGATACATGTCAAACTCCTCAGCCCCTTCACTTCATTCTACATCCTTTAGGGAAAGATGCGTTGGGAAGAGGAGAATTTGCGCATTATATGCTCAAAGAAATGTATGAGCAACCGGAAATCGTTTTAAAAGAAGGCTCTCGTCATTTGGATATTCCTGAAGAATTAACACATGCCTTACATATTACATTAATCGGATGTGGAAGTGCCTTTTATGCTGCCTGGGGAGGAAAATATTATTTAGAACACTTAGCTCATCGTAAAGCTACCTTAGAACTGGCTTCTGAGTTTCATTATCGAAATCCCATTGTACAAGAAGGGGTGACTATTGCAGTATCTCAGTCAGGAGAGACTGCTGATACCCTTAAAGCAATTCAGTATATGGAACAAAAAGGTCAGTATACGATTGGCATGGTGAACGTTCCCTACAGTTCTATTGCTCGTCAAGTAAATTATGAAATATTAACCAATGCAGGACCTGAAATCGGAGTAGCCTCTACAAAAGCTTTTACAGCTCAATTACTGTGTTTGCTGAAAATTTCTATAAGTTTAATGAAAGATTCAGCTAGAAAAGAAAAAATTTTGAACGGATTAAAGCAGTTACCTTTAGATATGCAAAAGATTTTTTTTAAAGTATCTCAGCTTCAAGACATCGCTCAACATCTCGTTCACGCAAAAGGAATTATTTTTTTAGGAAGAGGAATCAGTTATCCTGTAGCACTAGAAGGTGCTTTAAAAATGTCAGAACTTTCCTATATTTTTGGTCAGGGATTTGCAGCAGGCGAGCTTAAACACGGGCCTTTAGCATTAATTGACGCAACAACTCCGGTCATTGTTCTTGCACCTATGGATCAATTTTTTGAAAAAACCGTCTCTAATATTTATGAGGTATGCGCAAGAGAGGGAAAGGTATTTATTGTTACAGATGAAGCTGGAGCCTCTCAACTGGCTGGTGTTCCTGTGCAAGATATTTTTGTCTACCCTTCTCCCGCAACTTGGGAGCTTCACCCCTTTTTATCGGCGTTAAGTTTACAGCTTATTGCTTATTATACCGCCTTACACAAGGGGTGTTCTATTGATCAACCTAGAAATTTAGCAAAATCTGTAACCGTTGAATAAAAAATGAAGTTTTCTGACCAAATTCTATCCTGGTATCAACATAATAAAAGAGAGTTACCTTGGAGAAAGGGTACTTCTTATCAAGTTTTTTTAAGTGAAGTGATGTTGCAACAAACTCAGGTCAAAACAGTCATTCCTTTTTTTCATCGATTTTTAGAGCGTTTTCCTAATTTAAGTACATTGGCCAACAGCTCTTTAGATGAAGTGTATCAGGTTTGGCAAGGCCTTGGATACTATCACAGAGCAAGAAACATGCACAAAACCGCACAAATATGGAGCGCTTTAGGAAGAGATCCAAGAAACTATGCAGAATGGATTGCTCTTCCCGGAGTTGGACCTTATACTGCATCAATATTAACAGCTATTTTACTTGAACATCCAGCGGCAGCTATTGACGGAAATATTAAACGTATTTTACAGAGATATTTTGGGTTAGAGACAATAAAAGAAGTTAAAATGGTTGCAGAAAATGTTCTTCCCTCTAAAAATTATGGAAACTACACCCAAGGATTAATGGATTTAGGAGCTATGATTTGTACACCTAAAACACCTAAATGTTCTATGTGTCCCATTGCAGAATTTTGCAAATTTAAGCAAGGCACTTGGATGCCTTCAAAAAAAGCTAAAAATCTTAAATCTGTGCGGTACGGACATGTCTATTTGTGTAAAAAGGAAGACGCATTATGGTCAGTAAAAAATACGGAATCTAAACTTTTGAAAGGACTTTGGGGATTTCCTCTGTCTGACTTAAAAGAAGAGGAACAAAGCTCATATATTGAGGTTCCCTTGACATGTCTAAAAGGGACCGTGCGCCATGTATTTACTCATTTCATACTAGAATTACGTATTTGGAATGCAACTTCAAGAATTGAGGATGTGACTTCAAAATGGTCCAACGGGAAATGGCTTGATTTCCAACAACGGAAAGAACTTGGATTCTCTAGATTAATGAGAAAAATTGAAGAGCAAGAAAATATATGGATCTAAAAATTAAGTACTTTTAAATGCCCCAAATTCGAGGCGTTCTGGTTTCTGATTGAGGAGCGTAAAAAAGAAAGTGAAGCCCCCATACCAATGCATCAAGGCGATCGGGAGATATTTTGTCTTCGGGAGTATAACGCATCATCTGTTCTTCTAATATAGGAAAGCAGTGCGCATGATAGATACGCTTTTGTTCGTACAAAGCAGCAATGGGTTGAGCACGAGAGTACTTACTTTTAGTGGCGCGTACAGGAATAAAACGTTGATTTGGATAGGTGACATGCAGTAGTTCTTGAATAAAATCTCCGCCGTTATTCACTTCTGCAATAATTGCATACGCGTTGTGTGCCTGCACAGCTTGCATTGCAACAGTGATCATTTTGCTGGGAGAAAAAATTCCACTATAATCTTGAAGCACATACCCAAACCCTTGAGCATCTTTTCCCACAACGATAATGCCACTTTCTCCACTAGACTCATGATAAGTTACTGCAGGATCTATCGCAACAAAGCATCTTTCCAACGATGGAAGAACAGAGCAATACGCGATGTCCTGAGAACGCCACAATGCTCGCTCGTCTTGTTCCACCAAAGCTCCATAAATTTCTTGAGCACCCAGTCGAGTTCCTTCGTAGGTGTTTTTTAAGTCTTGAATGTAAGAACAAGAAAGATTTTGCGCGTTTTCAAAGGTAGATCCTCGGGTTAACACAACATCAGGTCGCTTTAATAATTTATGCAAAAAAGCGCACGGTCTTGGAGTTGTTGTAATAATAACTTTTGGATCTTTTCCTAGTCTCAGGCCAAACATAAGCTGATGAAACGCTTCTTCAGGATGAGCAAACTTTCCTAATTCGTCAATCCATGCACTATCAAATTGAGGGCCTCGTAATTGATAATAAGAAGTTGCGCTAAAAAAATCTGCCTGTGCATGATTGCTCCATACTATTTTTTTTTGATGACAACGATAGTGAGCACCATCGTTAGGGCGACAAATGGTATACAGTCCACTGACTCCTTCTACCATTACTTTTTGTACATCTTGAAGTGTATTTCCAAGTAAGCATACACGTTTGTACCCTTTTTCGATAACCCATTTTCTAATGGTTTCCGCTCCTGTACGCGTTTTTCCAAATCCTCGTCCCGCCAAAATAAGCCAAATTTTCCAATCTCCAAGAGGTTCTTTTTGACTATCGCGAGCCAAATGATCCCAAGAGGAAGAAAGATGTCTTAATGTTAGCGTTTTTTTCAAAACATGCACAAGATTTTCAAAATTTGACACGATAAAATTTTATAAATAAAACGCACAATATTATTGTAAACAATAAAACTTTCTAGAATCAAGAAAAATAAATATAGTTCTTATTTTTTAATAAAATTATAGTTTTTTTTGTTTTATTGTTCGTGCATCAATGAATGTGATAAAATTTCAAAAAAGTATCTATTATTTTTTATTCGAAAACGAGATAGATATAAGAAAACGTTTACATTGTTTACTTTTATTTTAAGCAAAAAAGCGCTAAATAAAAACAAATTCTTGGGAGAGTTGAAAAACATAATAAGATCACCATATCCTATATTTTTTTTCTCAAAAAAATGACATAATGCAGAAGATTTTTTATCGATTCTTTAATTTTGCACGTATTTTGTCGAAAACTTATTTTACGGTTAATTATACAATTTTTCGTAACAAATGTATGTTTGTTTGTTGGTTCAAATAAAGCTTTTTCAATGTTTTCTATACACGATACTGTTCGATATTTTCCTCACACCCAAGACTGGAAAGAATATCAAAACAGTCCTTTTTTAGTAGAACTTCAAGAAGGCGTTTATGATGAACATTCTAAAATTTTAAATGTTTCGGGCCCTTGCGTTCTTCGTCAAGGACACATCAAATTAGAATGTTGCCGTTTAAAGTACGATCAAGAAAAAAATAAAATCATTGTTGAAAATGGGCAATTGAAAGATAGCGCGGGAGACCGAATTTTTTTTGATAAGGCTTTTTTAAATCACGAGTTAATTACAGGAATTTTTCAAAACGTGCGTATGCTCAGTTATCTTGGAGAACGGATGACAGCTAGAAAAATTATCAAACTTTCTCAAGAAAAAGTTAGAGGAGAGCGCGTGTCCTATACCCCTTGTTATGCGTGTAAAGATCAATTGTCTCAGGAACCTTTGTGGTCTTTGCATAGCGCAATTATAGAACAAGATCAAAAAAAATCTCAAACCGAATATACAGACGCAACGTTAAAGTTAAAAGGGATTCCCATTATTCAAATTCCTTACTTTTATTTACCTACTCGACCTCGTAGTGGCCTAGTATCTCCATATGTTGGCGCAAACGTTGGTGCAGGATTTTATACCGGACTTCCCTATTATTACAGAATGACGGCTCAACAAGATTTAAAAGTTACTCCTTTTTACATGACAAAGGGAGGAGGAATGTTGGGGGCTGATTATCGAAGACGTTTTCATCAAGGAGAGATGAGAATCAATAGCGCTGCAAATCTTGCACCTGCACAGCAAACTACCGATCATCAGAAATTTCGGGGATGCGCTTCCTTAGACCTAGATTCACATTTTTCTGAAAATTGGAAATTTTTTTCCCACGAATACATTGTTTCGGATCGAACATTTTTTACCACACGTCCATTTTTTGGGTTTACCAGTGCGCCATACCTGGAATCTAAGACGGGTTTCGAAGGATTTTTTCCAAAACATTGGTTTTCTTTTAGAACTTTGCGTTACCAAGATCTTTCTCCTGAAGACATGACGGAAGGGTCTTGCGCTGTAGCTCCAGAGTTGAAGTACTCTTATCGAAGTAAAAAAATATTTGACAAAAATTTTACTGCAGATTTAGAAGCAAGCACGGTATCTTTATATCGAAAAGAAGGTACCCAGATGCAACGTGCCACGATAGACCTTGTATTAGAAACCTATCAAGTCACTAAAGGGGTACTAATCCATGGATCAGCACGATTAGGACAAGCGGTATATAGCGCTCAAATTCGTCCGTTGAGCTCTTTTGAGCAAACTTCTTACTCACCATTTGAAAAAATTTATATTGATGCACCAAAACAATATATCTCCGCTCAAAATTCAATATCCTTAAAAACATCTTATTATCGTGTTTTTCCAGAATTAGAAGCAAGCATTCGTTATCCTATGTTGATGGGATACAAATGGACTATTGTTCCAGAGTTACAGGCAGTTGCTAGCCCTAAAGATGTCAATTCTTGGAAAATTCCAAATCAAGACAGCCAAAACGTTCAATTTCACGACAATAATTTGTTAGCGCACAATCGTTTTTCTGGATTAGATCGAGTAGATGACGGAAGCAGAATAAACTATGCGACACATATTTGCTATCAAATGAATCAAACTCAAAAAATTGAAGCATATTTAGGGCAGCGTTTTTCTATTACAAGGCCTACACTAGAACTGATACCTGTGGGGATCCGTAAAGGTTTTTCTGATGTTGTTGGGAGATTATCGTGGAACACTTCTGGTGCAAAACTTTTGTATCGTTTTCGTGCAGCGCCTAAGTTACGTTCACAAATGCATATGGTAGAAGGAAGTATAGGGCCTTCAGAATTAGAATGTTCTGGAAGCTACATCTTTCTTTCGACAAATCCTTTGTATTGCACACTAGCTCACCAAGCAATTATACAAATTAAAACAAATCTTTTTACACGTCATTGGCATATTAGGGCATTCGTTACTCAAAATTTCAAAAAAAATAAGGTTTCTATGTTAACTTCAGATGAACTGCATTCAAATCGTCCTTTAAATCAAGGCGCTGGGTTTGGGTACGAAAATGAGTGTTTTGTTTTTGATTTTTTTCTTCAGTATAGTCGATACAAAATGGCAGCAGATTTAAGGCCAGGTATTTCATTTGGTGTCACGATTAATCTGAAACAGCTTGGAAAGATTCGCACCAGCAAACAACTTTTTTCACGTAAGCCTGATAGGAGGCAAACAGAAAGCAAGGCTGCATCCATTCCTTATTAAAACGTAGTAAGCAAATCTTTTTAGGTGGTTGCGCAAGCATAGATCTCTGATTCAATAAATGTTGTAAAAGCTTTTATTGATCAGAGGTCACCATGCTCCTAGAGGATTTTATCATTCATATTTATCTAATTGCCGAGAATGTTATTTTCAAAAATTTTTATTGATAAAATGTAACATTGAATGTGTCCGTATAAATTTTGATGTGATGACTTTCGACCAAAATATTCGTTAAAAATAATTTCGTTACCCGCTAAATATGCCCTATCAAAAAATATTATTTTTTACTTTTTTTTGATCTGAAAGATAACGAATCACTTCTTTATGAAGAGTTTCTACGACTTCTTCTGCTAAGCTTAACACCATCTGTCTTCGTTCTTTTAGAGTGTAGTGCGCGGGAATTGTTACAGATACCTTAGAATGGACAGTATGAGACTGTTTTGCTAATAACGGATTGTTTCCTAAAAAGATTCGAACGCTTAACATTCCTACGTAAATGTTTTCATCTTCTTGAGCCTTATCTTCAGACAGTTCTCGAGATGGCGCGAGTTTCGCCTCGACGATTTCTACGTTAATAGATGGGCCGAATCCAGAACAAGAAAATCCACTTTTTGTCCATTGACGAACAAGATCAACAAGATTGACATCTAACAATGTATTCCACGTTCCAACTAAGGATTCTTGTTCAACGACTTGAATTTTTTCTGCATCTATAGCAACCGGAGGAACAGATAGATAACTTGCTTTAGGCGACACAGAGGGAGTAGATCGACATCCCCATAATAAAAACGCACTTAGAACAGTGCTTACCAAAAAATCTCGAAACACTAAAAAATTCCTAAATTTTTTTTTAGGATAACACACTATGATCAGTTTAACAATTGCACCAATGATAACAATATATTTTTCTATTTTTATAAAACTAAAATAAAAAAATAAAGTATTTATTTTAAAAGTATAAAAATTTGGCCTAAAATTCAATCTGATTACTGGAATTTATAATTTGGATCTAGTATAAATGATTTTCGAAAGAGGTCTAATATATCAAATGAACTACTCCTACCTAAACGGATTTAAAAAATATGCCCAAAGTGCGAGTATCCCCCCTTGAACCCAAGCTTGTAACAACATATAGTGTAAACAAGAAGAAGCTTTAGAAAGCCTAACTTTTTGCAAGCTATAGTACGTGATATTTGCAGATAACACCATCAGTATCAACGATTTTTTTGAAGAATAACTTAAAATTCCCATAATTCCCCAGCGTAACATGCATATTCCCAATATTACACTTCTTGTAGAACGCCCAGCGTAACATGCGATAGATTTTAACCCCAGTTTACGATCGGCCCATTGATCGGGCGCGCTATAAACTGTGTCATACTCTATGCTCCAAAGAACAGCAATACTATATATCCCCCAACAAGAAGATAGATTAGACAGCCTTGAAAGCTCGGCGCCAATCCAAACACCCCAACCAAAAAGTAACCCTAGCGCTATTTGAGGGATAATATATCTTTTTAACCAAGGATACCCCATAGACACCCCCCATCCTAAAGCGCCCAATACAACAACATTAAACGGAAGCAACCATAAAGCCAAAAGGCTGCAACATACGCAAATAGTGAACATAGGAATCTGCCAGCCGTCTGAACGAAAAATCAACGGACGGCGTTGAGTTCGTGGAACAAAGTGATCAAAAGGCGCATCTACCCAATCATTATAAACGCACCCTACTGAGCGCATCCACAACGCCCCCCCTAAAAGCCACACGACGACCCAAAATTTTATATTTTCTTGCACTCCATAAGTATATCCCCAAAAACTGGGCCAAAACAAAAGTAACGCCCCTTCAATGCGTCCAAAACGCGCTGCTTGAAACCACAATCTCCAGTCCACTTTCATAAAAGACATAAAATGCTCATTTTCGTTAGATGTCACTTATACAAAAATAAAAAAATAAGCAGAAATTTTTTATTTTTTCTGAATGTATAGCGCGATTGATTTTTCTCCCCAAAAAAAGTCTCTGAGAATAATGAATAATTCTTATAATGAAAAAACAATATTTTAAACCCAGAATAAAACAATAAAAAACTCTTTGAATCATGCTAAAAAATTTATCTTGTGTCAATTTATGAATTTCGAAAAAAATTTTCTTATCTGCTACTTTTTTTTTGAAACAATGTATTTTAAATCATTTCATATTGTTTTCTAATAAATGATTGATCAATCTTTTTTACTATATGAATACTCTTTTTAAAAAAAACATTATCATGAAGGAAGAACGAAAAATTTCCCATATGGATAAGATAAACAAAGATACGCAATACTCTCAAGACATATGAGTGTTGTTTATAATAAATTGAGCAGAAGCTTTGCAAATAGCAGTCAATCTTGGAACTCAGTGATCGAAAAGATACATTTTTGGCTATACAATCTTAGAATTTTCTTCTAAAAATCACACTTATCTTCGTAAACTTTAATTTAATTTCCTATATGGTATCAACAACAAAGCCTAACCATAGACGTGTGTTACGCTTTGTATGTTTATACTCAATTTAAAAATTGATAACTTTAATTTTCTAAATTATCTTTAAACCAAAAGCTTTATGCTCTAGAGGCTGTAGAGTTACGTTCATTCATAGGATTTTTCACTGAAACTCCGTTATAAAAATTTCCCGAACGATCTGGCATGGAACGAATAGATTTTCCTTTTTCTGCACATGCAGATAAGCATTCTTCTCGTTCTAAAAAATTTGTTGCATTACGTTCGCAATTTTTTTGGCAACTATCTGAGCTCCGCTGGTTTCCAACAGGAACCTGACACGCCGATAACATTACCCCCCCTAAGATTATCAAAAAAACAAGACAATTTTTCATAGGTATAAAACGCTTTAAACTTACGATTTCTATAATAAACCTACTTTGATCTAAAAATGATCAAACTAATTTATTTTTTAATTGCGTATAGTTCAGAAAGAGCTATCCCGGCAGCTACAGAAACATTGAGTGTAGAAAATTCAGGACACACGTTAAGCCTCCACAGCAAATCACAACGCTGTCTTGTGAGTGAACGCAACCCTTTTCCTTCTTGCCCCACCACAAGGGCAACACCTAAATCTTGAAACGCATATTTAGGGTCTATCACCTGCCCCGTTTGGCATAATCCCACGCAAAAAAATCCACGTTTTTTTAAAAATTCTAAGGCTCTTCCCAAATTAACAACACAAACATACGGAACTCGATCTATTGCGCCAGACGCTGCTTTGGCAATCACTCCCTGCAAATGATGATTGTTTAATGCAGTATTTTCAAAGTTTGAACTTCTTTGCTTTAAAAATAAAATCGCTTGAGCTTGAAATACCGCAGCACTTCTCCATAACGCACCCACGTTGCGTGGATCCACAACCTGATCTAACACAAGAACAGGACCTTTTTTTGAATCTAACGCTTCCAAGGCCAAAGACGGTACAGAATTTGTTAACAACGCAACACCTTGATGAACTGCATCTTTAGGCACAACACGATCAATATCAAATCCCTGACATGCGCGACCACCAAAAGAAGAAAAACGCTCAGCCTTAGAGGCAACGTATAAAAGTTCGTACACGTGACGTCTTGCTAACAACGCTGCTTCAACACTATGAAGTCCCCAAATCCAAATTTTTTCCGATTTCACTTTATTTCCTGTATTTATTTTCATTCACTTCCCTTGCGCGGATTCCAAACATGCTGAACATAAACCCATCCTTCGTAACGCTCTCTTAAAAGACGTACATAAATCCAATTTTCCTCCTCTTTAAGACATAATCCCAATACTCCTTTTTGTAAATACGCTTTTATCGCTCCAGAAGCAGACGGATGTGATCTTAACGGGGTTTGCTGATACAAAACAAAAACAACTCTTCGAAAAGCTAATAAGTTTCCGTGCACCCAACCTCTTGCACCCTTGATGTCCTCTATTTGACACCAATAACTCCAGCGTTTACGAATAAAAACAGGCCACCCAGGGCAGGTGTAACTCCATAATACTGAATGCTCAGAACCAGGACCTGCCCTCCAATATACGCGTTTTGCTTTTAGATAAGCATGAAAATATTCTTTTGGCTTGATACCAATAGACTCTTTTTGCTTGACGCCAAAAGACTGATTAGACGCTCGAAGATTTAAAGTAAACAATACCCCAAAAACTGCGGTCAAAAGTAAAGACCATAACAGATTTCCTTTTGGACGAAAATTGTGAGCTTGATAACATTCTGCCTCTTCAATATTAGGCTGAACAGTAACTGAAATGCCTAAATGATTCCACGCAGACACGCTATTGATTGTAACTTTTAGCTGATTTAAACAAAAAATTTGCCAACGATCCCCAGTAAATCGGACAGGATCTCTATCTCTAAAGTGAAGAATATGAATACTGTTTTCCTCAGGAAAAGATGTCAACAATCCTTTTGTCCCCGTTTTATCTCCAAACCATAATCCTGAAGAAACAGGATCCTGCTCTCTACAAGACGAGACCAAAGTCTGAGACGTTTTTTTATAACTTTTTCCATCCCTTAACGTTGTTCTAGCCAATGTGTCGGCATCTATATTTCCTTGATGTGTCCCATGACCTTTAACCCAACTCCAATATATTTTAGAAAAGCGCTGAGTTTCCTGTAAAAGTGATTTCCATAAATCTTGATTCTCTACAGGTCTTTTTTGAGCGTTCATCCAAGTATTTTTTTGCCATTTATAAACCCATTCTTCCATTCCTTTCACAAGATAAGAACTGTCAGAAACAACCGTGACATCATCACGGGTATGTAAAGACGAAAGCCCATAAAGTGCCGCACTGAGCTCCATACGATTATTTGTCGTATAGTCCTCATATCCAGATTCTTGGACACGTTCATTACCGTCTTGGCAAATCCAAGCCCAAGCACCAGGACCTGGATTTCCAGAACATGCACCATCTGTAAACAGCCAAACCATGATCGCTCTTACCTTTTTCTCAACTTAATAGATTTGATAAATATATTCCACAATAATAAACTTTTTTTCATTTAGATGATATTAGGAGCCTTTTAAATTTTAAAAATTTCTTTCTAAAAGTGCGCTTTTTGCTTGTTATTTTCCTTTTTCAAAATCACTCCAAGACGTTGTATTGCTAAACAGTGCTGAATTCACTTCTCTTCTTCCCCAAAAAGCACTCATTAACGTTGCTTGATCTAAAGATTCCAATTCCCCTCCCATAGGAAGACCTCTAGCAAGGCTAGAAACTTTGATATGAGGATACAAAGGAAAAACGTCCTGTATTAAATAATGCAACGTACTTTGTCCATCCAAAGTACTATCTAACGCAACGACAACTTCTGAAATTCCTATAGATAAACGATTTTTTAATGTTTCTATATTTAAATCCTCCGGATTTTTTCCGTGACTTAAGGAAATAAGACCTCCCAAAATATGATAATACCCTTTAAAAAAAGAAGCTCGCTCTAACGCCCAGACATCTCCTATACACGCAACAATACATAGCGTAGTCGAATCTCTAGTTTTTGAACGACACAATCCGCACGGATCTTCTTCATCAAGATAATGACAGACAGAACAATATTTATACCTAAGATTTACATCATCTAAGTACGCCATAAGTGGTTTTAAAACTTTTGATCGATGAGACAATAAATAAAGCGCAATTCGACGAGCAGATCGAGGCCCAAGCCCAGGAAACTTAGATAAAAGCTGAATCAATCCGCGAAGTTTTTCTCCTACCATTGTTTTCCCTAAAACATTCCCTCTAA
Organism: Holospora obtusa F1; assembly: GCF_000469665.2. Classification (GTDB taxonomy): domain Bacteria; phylum Pseudomonadota; class Alphaproteobacteria; order Holosporales; family Holosporaceae; genus Holospora; species Holospora obtusa. The sequence goes on from NZ_AWTR02000085.1 coordinate 69,883, forward strand.
ACCTGGAGGAACCTTCAATTCTTTCATAGATTCTTCTCGTTTTTTTTGAAGTATCTCCCAAGCGTTATAATACGCTGCAACAATAGAATCTTCCAACAATCCAGCATCTTGTAAAATTTCCGGGCTAAGCGATACGTTCAGCAGTTTCCCTTCTCCGGAAATAGTAATTTTAACTGCTCCCCCCGCGGACTGAGCTTCTAACTCCATATCCCGCAACTGCGCTTGAGTATCCATCATTTTTTTTTGCATTTCTTGAATTTGACGCGTAAACTTTGAAAACATTTCATTCCTCACATCGAGCTTTTTTTTAGTATACCTTCAGCTCCTGATAAAAAACAGAGGCAAACGCAAACTACCCTATAAAAAAACATCCAATAAACATTTCTCCACGTTAAAGAAACAAAACATAACGCAGTAAAAAATTTCTTTCTAATTGTAAGAGCCACTCCAACAATGCTCACCTGGAAGTAACTTTAATATATATTTACAGTACGGTAAAATAGCACTATCTTGATGATGCGCTAAAAAAAAAGTTTTTCCTTTTTTTGATAAAATAAACAACTGCTCAATCAAAATATCTTGACTCGCTTCATCCATACTAACAAACGGCTCATCAAGTAAAAAAATATCAAGCTCCATAGCGAAAAGCCGAGCAAATAACATTCTTTGAAATTGTCCACCTGATAATGTTCCAATAAAACTAGAAGCTTCTTCTGTCAATCCCAAACATGCTAATGCATGATCCACAGAAGATTTTTTTTTACCACGAACCCCCATACTCACAACGTCTCTAACTTGAATAGAAAGATAGCGATTGACTTCAGAATACTGAGGAAGGTACCCAATACCTTTTTTTCCACCACAAGGTAAATTCCAAAAAAATCCACCACAAAAATGCTCGTGAATTCCCGCAAGAGTTCTAAGAAAAGTACTTTTTCCGCTTCCATTTTTTCCAATAATACTCACAATTCCACCGGATTTTATAGAAAAAGAAAGATTTTCAATGATTCCACAACACCCATAATAAATACTCAAATTTTTTACAACTAATAAATCTGAATTTTCATTTTGTTCAGGTTTTTGAGCACAAAGCATGTTTTTTTTTGATTTTAAAGCAGAAATAATCATCGACAAAATTACAAACTTTTGGTTACTTTAAAATTACTTAATCCTTTAAAACGATTCTCAAACTCTACCCCTCTTCCTTTTGGTGCCATACGATGTGCTCCAGTCCAAGCCGGATGACAAGAAGGGTCTATGTCCAAAACCAATTCTGAACCAGGCTTTCCGTAAGTTGACCCAACTTCAAATGATTCTCCGTTCGTCATAATAACTTTTATTTTATGGTAAGTAGGATGAATATTTTTTTTCATAAATCAAAAACATCAAATAAACTATCCTTCTTATTTTACACTTGTTTTTTTTTTAAAACAACCCCAAAGAAGAACTCTAGACCTGACAGGAAGTGAGCGTAAGAATTTTTTTTCTTTTTATCAGAGTAAAATAAGCTAATATTTGCGCAAAAGCTAAAAGAAAAAGCTAAGATCGTATAGTTATAGTAATTTAGCATGAAAATGGGATTTGAAAGAATGCGACAATAACTTCGTAAAGATCGCGCCAAGGACTTCCCCCCGCGGTAATGGTATAAAACAGCCTCAACAAACAGGCAATTATTCTTGGCTGTCACACTCTCTAGTTTTCCAGGTAAACTCTCCTTTACCCGATCTCACCGATCATTCCGCAACGTATAACCTCTTATTTAATACATACTTCCTTTGAATCTTTATTAAATTCTCAAAAAACATCGAAAAAAGCCAACTTAAGTTAGGGTGAGCCCTAGTCAAAAGCTTTTCAAGGTTCAAAAAAATAAAATACGTTTTTCTAAAAAAAAAATTAACACAACTAATAATCAAACTTTTAACCCAAAATCAACCTTTTAAATTTACATATCAAATTCTTTAAAAGGTTCAGAAAAAACTAAAACTTGTATACAGTTTTCAATTTTCGTATTTAATCCAACCTTGATATTTTCTTCCGCATCGTATAAAACTCCAACCTTGAGGGATATCGACCTTAGTTAAACTTTGAGAATGCTCCTTCCAAACTTGGTTTCCTATTCTTACAGCGCCTTCTAAAATTTTACGCCGCGCTTCACTGCGAGATTCAACAAAATTTAGATACTCTAAAATATCAACCATTGTAATGCCTTTAGAAAACTGATCCTCAGATATAACCCAATGCGGCATATTAAGATCTAAAACTTCAGGAGCTTGATCAAAAAACACCCCATTTATCATGGCGTGTATACCATTCAGACAGTCTTCTCCATGCACAAGCAACGTAGCCTCATCTGCTAACACGATTTTCGCTTCATTTACGGCATCTGCTTGGGTTAAACGCTGAATATCTTCCATAGGAACCAATGTGTACAGCTTAAGAAAGCGAATTACATCATCATCATCTACATTACGCCAAAATTGCCAATACGCATAAGGCGCGCACAACGCCGCATCCATAAAAACTGCACCTTGAGCAGTTTTTCCCATCTTTGTTCCATCTTTTAACGTGGTCAGCGGCATAGTAAACCCAAAAACCTGCGCCTTTTCGTATCGACGCACGAGATCAACACCTGAAACTATATTTCCCCATTGATCTGATCCTCCAAATTGAACCACACATCCATGATCTTTGTACAATTTAAGAAAATCATAAGATTGCAGTAACAAATAATTAAACTCAATAAAACTTAAAGGCTCTTCTTTCTCAAGGCGACTAGAAACATGCTCTAAAGCTAACATACGATTAACAGAAAAATGCACTCCAATTTCTCTTAAAAAAGGAATATACAATAAATCATCTAACCAATCTGCATTATTGACCATCAAAGCGCCGCTACGAGACTCAAAATTTAAAAACTGACGAAAATTACGTTGAATTCCATTAATATTTTTTTCCAGCACATCATCTGTAAGTAAAGGACGACTTTTGTCTCTCCAAGACGGATCTCCTATTTTGCTTGTCCCCCCTCCAACTAAAAGGATAGGCTTGTGCCCATATTCTTGCATCCAGCGCGCAACCATAAGCGCCAATAAATTTCCCACATGCAAACTTTCAGCAGTAGCATCAAATCCACAATACGAAACTACTGACTGACGAGCAAACGCTTCATCTAAACTATCCCAATGAGTAACTTGATAGATAAAACCTCTTTGCTCTAAAGTTCTCAATAAATCGCTTTTATATTTAACACTCATATTTATTTCCTAAACGCTGCATATCCTATCTCAAAAAACCTAAACTGTTCCTTCAGATCGAACCGTTCTTTTTCGATAATTACGAGAAGATTTTTTTATTTTTTCCGAATTTTCACTTCCTTCTTCAGAAACGATCTTAGGAGACTCATCAGAAACAGTAACTTCTTCCTGATTCATTGAACTTAAATCATGAGTAATTCGTTGATAATGCTCTACGTATTCAAAAAAATATTCTGATAAAACCGTATCTCCCATAGCAAGTGCATCCCTTCCAAGACTTAAATATTTCTCTACAAGCTGAACACTCGTTCCTCTTGCTTTTCCTGTAGGGCCTTGACTTTCAAAAACATGATGTTTATTTTTAATTGCTTTTTGATTTCTGTGTAATAACGATCGAAATTGATATGATCCTTGAGATCTGTCTTTAAAAGAATTCACGCTCACTAAAAAACAAATAAGTCTAATCATTCTAAGAGACAAAAAAAAAATGTCAATACATTAATTTTTCGTAAACGTATCACGTTTTTAAATAGATCGAGATGTTTTATTAGCTTTTTTAAATATTATCAATCTATGCAAAAAGCAAGATAAAAAATTATAATTTTAACATTTTTCTTACTTTTTTTGAAAACGATAACTTAATTTTATGCATGTGTGCACCTTGTGAGTTTTGATTCCTACTCGATGCCTTCGCAATAAAATTATTTTAGAAACTGTTACAGGAACGTTTTTCAAATAATAACTGATGTTACGCAGCAATAGTTGATTTCTGCTTGAAATAATCATATTTTTCGTCTGTAAGTTTTTAAGGACAAAAAATGAAACTGGATCTTCTTGATATT
>NZ_AWTR02000084.1 GCF_000469665.2 Holospora obtusa F1
ATTTTTTGTCCTTAAAAACTTACGGACGAAAAATATGATTATTTCAAGCAAAAATCAACTATTGCTGCGTAACATCAGTCACTTACTTAAATTTAATTTAGGGAAATGGTTTTATTGCATTCATCGCTAAAGGATATGTATTATACCCGAATTTTTTTCGACATTTTTATAACGGAAGGCCAAGATGCCTGACGAAATAACGGAATTCATGCACCGTGTGATTCCCATGGAAATTCGGTCACTTTTTACCTTACGCAAAGTCAGGACCATGATTTGGAATGGGGGCGATGCGTTGATGGATCACCTTGTGAAGGCTGGTGCGGTGCTTGCCGATGAGGGGGCAGGGAAAATTTAAAGAAAAAGGGACCTAAAGCCGTAATTCCACCTAAAAAGAACCGTCTGGAGCCTTCAAATGATGGTAAATATTCTTTATAAATCTCGTCTTTAATCGAGAATTTTTTTGCTAAACTTAAGGCAGTACCGCGCCATAGACACACGCTATAATAAAAGGTCTTCAAATGTTCTAGGCGCCATTCACTTAGCTTGCAATTATTCTTGGGCTTAATTGAAGGGCAGGAGCCTTAATAACAAAATAAATCGACTCTCCATAATATAAATCACTATATTAAAAACTTGATGTACATCGTTAAACCTTCTACGTACGTCATTGTTTTTTCCAAAAAGTGTTCTCTTTTTTTGGATAATAACCAGAGATTTGAGCGAAAGATCTATTTCTTTTTCAAAATTTTTTGAAAAAAACAGTAATTTAACCATATTTTATTATCATATATTTGTGAATTTTAGTTGTAATAATCAAATGAATAAAAATTTTTTTATAATAATGTTTCTTGTATTTTCATTATTCAATAATCAAGTAGTTTATGCTGTTAAGGGTAAGAGATCATTAAAGATGCTTAGTTCGGTAGCACCTGCACCTGCAACGAAAACTGCAGAAGAGATAGCATTAGAGAAAGAGAAAGAAGAGAAAGAGAAGGCAGAGAAAGAGAGGGTAGAGAAAGAAGAGAAAGAGAAGGCAGAGAAAGAGAGGGTAGAGAAAGAAGAGAAAGAGAAGGCAGAAAAAGAAAAGCGAGAGCTAGAAGAGAGAGTAAAAAAAGAGAAAGAAGAGCAAGAAATTAAAGATAAAGCAGAGTTAGAAAAGTTAAGTTTAGAAAGTTCCGCTCTTAAAGCTAAAATTGAAGGCATCGAAAGTGGATTGAAATTGCCTGAAGAAATTGAGGCTCTCATTCAAAACAACACGAAATTGACAGATTTTTATTCTAAAGAAGAACTCGGTCAGACTTTAAGCAATATCGTGCTAGGGCTGAACAAAAAAACAAAATTATTAGATAAATTTGCAAATAAATTTTCAATTGATCCCCAAAATATAAACAAAAAGACCCGCAAAAGATTTAAAAGTTTAATCGCAAAAGAAGTGGATAAGACAGAGACCTTAAAGAGCAATTTGAGCCAAACAGCTCAAAAGCTTGAGCCCTTTCACCAAAAAAGTGGTCAGCTTTTAGCGTTCTTGCAACAAAAAGTCGCGACGCTTAAAGCAATATTATCATCAGAATTGACAGATGAAAGCAAAAAACGCGTTGACGACCTGTTAAATACTTTACATCTTGTATCAGAAGATAAAAGTAATGAATACACTTCTGATGTTAAGGATCTTGCTAAAGAGGTGATTCAATATGCGAATTTTTCGTTAAATCAAGGCTTTATTTCTTCTAATTTTTTGAATGACCCAAATTCGTACATTTCTGTTAAATCTAGTGTAGAAAAGTTAGCGCAGATATTAGATCAAAAAGTCGAAGAAAAAAATAATTTATTTAAATCTCAAGATGATTTGATAAATTCTATTAACAAACAAGAAAAAAAGATCAACGTAATGAATCGTTTATTGGAGGAGATCGCTGAATTATTAGAAAATAAAAAAGGTAAATACCAACAAAAGAAAAGAAAATTCTTCTCAAGACGCTCTAAATCATTAACTTGAAAAAAATAAATAATCAGGTGTCTTAATTAAAAATAAAATTATTTTGGAACAAAAATATTCTTACTCACGTTAAACCATACTTGAGAGTGTATGGTTTAATACTAGACGGTGCACTCACAAGATTTGAGTCCTGCACCCGATGTATAAGGCAGCAAGAAATGAATAAAATTTTTGATCAGAATAACGTTAGAGAATATCCGATTTATATTGACCAAAATCTATGTTCGTTTAAAAATTTTTTATCTGTTTAAGTAAAAATAATCATTTTTTTAAATTTTTAAATAGACCTGCTGCGTAAGTATGATTTTATGTAAATTTTTTGAGAAGATTTGGGATTAATGGTTTAAAGTAAGAGCACATGTCGCTAAGATAATCATAGATTCAAAAACATCCAATTGGTCTAACTCCTCATAAATTCTAGGGAATTGTCTGCACAATTTGCCCTTTGTGGAAAGCAATTGATAAAACAGTATCAACGTCCTGTGCTTAAATAAGCTTGAGATTAATGAAAAAGTGTTGATGTGTTTGCTCTATTACAAGCAATATAACACAAGCACGTATAAGTTTTTTATTTAGAATAGATGATTCATGCCGAATTATTCAAAAACTAGAGCTTATTTTTGCCAAAGTTGTGGCCATTGGCAAAGATAGACATTGACCTAAGGAGAGGTGGAGTCGTTCATTATCAATGTTACAGAATGACCAAAAAGCCTTTTCATAGAGGTAAGAAAAATACCCCGCTCTCAAAGAAATCATGAAAGGGGCGAATTGTTGATATATCAAACACCGCACCTGACTCCAGACATGATTATTACGCTTCATAAACACGGATCTTTGCTTCTTAAGCACACTAGAGTTTACGTAGATTCGAGGTGCCAAGGCTTGGACAAGAGTTTAATCCAGAACGGAGTTTCTTTAAAAGATTAAAAAATAAAACTTTGGATCTACAAGAAAAAGAATACAACTGTACCTTGTCTTGTATACGCGTTAAAGTTGAACATATTTTTGCTCAAGTGAAAACTTTTAAAATTCTTTCTGATCGATACCGTAGTAAACCTAATAGTGTTTCGGGTATCGTTAACCTCAAAAACGAATTTTTCCTTGCTTAAAACAAAACTTGAAAAAGATAAACTCTAAACAAGACTCTGCCCTTTTTTCTCAAAAACTACTTACGCATCCGGTCTAATGATCGGATCGAGTGTACGTCAAATATTTTTTATTGTCTTCATTTCGATCTTTAAACTCTTTCAGTGTTGGGAAAAAGTTTAAGAATCCTAACTTTTAAACGTTAAATTCCGCGTATACGCTTATTTTAAATCATATTTTTTTGTGTGATCATTAAAGTATTAATTTGTAATAATAAAAATATTTTAAATAACAATCAATTAAAATATAAATATTATTATTAATTTTGCACAAAGTGCAAAAAAAACAACTTATACTAAAAAATTCCTAAGCTCTTGAAAAAAATTTTGAATTCCAGTAGTCTAACTTGGATTTATGTGCTGCTCATTGGTATTGTCGCTTTGACCGGCTTAGATTTAAGTTTACGTTTTAGTTTTGATTCACAAAGGAATTTTGTTTTTGAGTATCCTTTTATTGATCGAATTTTTGTAAAAACAGTGTTGAACGCTACGCTTTTGAACGCAGGTCATGCAGCACGATTCGATTTGTTTTTAGAAGTTTTGTTGATTCACGATAAAGAGATGGAACATTATACGCAACATTACGGCCCAGAGCCTGGGCCAACTAACGTTTTATCTTTTCCTTTGCTTTCTTTAGATCAAATTTTAAATTTTTCTATGGATATTCCTTTACCGTTAGGAACTGTTTTATTAGGGTTTCCTTACATTACGAAAGAAATTCAAAAATACCATTTTGACCCACAAGCGTACATAGCTCGCCTATTAATCCACGGAATACTGCATCTTTTGGGATACGATCACGTGAAAGTAAAAGAGCGTGAAGTTATGGAAGCTTTAGAAAAAAACGTTTGCACCCATTTGGGTTATGATTGGAGACCTTTATGAACTTTTTGCGACATATTATGAACTATTTTTCTGACGCTCAGCAATCAGTGAAAGACGAAACTTTAGAAGGAACCATGGAACGTTTTTTTTCTCTTCCTGTGGAAGATATTATGATTCCTCGCAGCGATATTCAAGCGGTTTCTTATCGACTTCCCTTTTCAGAGATTACGTCCACTTTCCTAAAAACTGGGTTTCGTTGGCTCCCTGTGTATAGGGAAACGTTAGATAACATTAGTGGGGTCATCAGCATTCATAGTGTTCTTGCTTTAAAAGAAGCGTGCAGTCAAGATGTTAGATGGTATCGTCATTTAAATCATGCATCTTTTGCTCCTGCATCTATGACAATTCATGAAATGATGGAAGTTCTATACAAACATCATGGCGTTGCGCTTTTTATCGTAGATGAGCATGGAGGGATTCAAGGCATGGTCACCAAAGGGCATATTTTAAAAGAGTTTAGTAGTATGCATTTGTCTCTTTCTTCAGAAGAAGAAGTATCCGTGATTAGTCGAAATCCTTGGGTGTTAAGGGGGAGAATGAGCTTAGAAGATTTTGAAGAGGAGCTTCAAATTTTTACACTATTTTCCACAGAAGAAAAAGATCGTATTAGCACTTTAGGAGGCTGGTTATGCTATATCTTGGGGCGCGTTCCGTTAAAGGGGGAAGTCATTCAACATGCTTCTGGTTTTTCTTTTGAAATCCAAAGAGCAGATCCTAGAAAAATTTACGAAGTATGTATTTTAAATTACCCTAATCAAGGGAACAGAGAGCTTGCGTCCACACAAAATTTTCAAGAAGTATAGTAAATTCAATTTGAGATTCATGAATAGATGAGCTATATTTAAGAAAAAATATTAGGGCTCGTTCTCAAATAAGTCAAACGACAATTAAAGCTAAGTAAATGACGCCTAGAACATTTGAAGACGCTTTACCATAGCGTGTGGAAATGGCGATGCATGGTGAAAACAATTGAATTGCAATACAAAATACGGTGTATTTTGTCTAAAAAGGTAGATAATGTCAACGCGCCCATATTGTATAGATTTAAGAGAAAAGGTCATGAATTTTCTCAAAGCAGGTAACAGTCAAAAAGAAGCATCTAGAGTTTTTGGAATAAATAAAATGACAATCAATAGATGGCATTTTCGTTATAAAAGTAAAGGACGTTGCCGCCCAAAGAGACGTGTGGGTGCAAAGCAAACTATAAAAAAAGAGTCTTTTATTCAATATCAATCATTCAGATACCAAATCAGAAGATATTGTCCGTGAATTTGGCATGAGTTTCAGTGGGGAACGGTATGGGTTAAGGCGCGCAGGGCTTTTAGCTATAAAAAAGTTTTCACCGATGTGGAAATCAAATAAATAAAAACGAAATACATACAAAGAAGCTAAAAATATATATCAGCTGAAAGTCTTGTATACATTGATGAAATCGAGATAAAGCTAATCATTTGTAAAGATAAAGAATAGGGAAAAAGTGAAAAATTTGTTGATAAAAAGAGCAATAAATGTTACGAAAAAACTCATATTGTAGCGGGTTTACTAATAAAGCAGTGATTGCTCCGATGGTTTTTAACGGTTCTTGTAACACACAATTATTCGAAGCTTGGGTAGCACAGTTTTTGATAAAAAAATTAAAACCCGGACAAGTTGTGATCATAAATAATGCTTCATTTCATAAATCTAAAAGAATCAGAGAATTCATTGAATCTGCCGGTTGTAGAGGGCACCACCTTATTCACCTGTTTTAAATCCAATCGAGAAATTTTGGGAAAATATGAAGCGATGGATTAGGCAAAAAATTAAGTTCTGCCGGAGCTTATATCTCAATTCAAGTGCTTTTAATATGAGGCTAAGATCCTCATTTCTTACACAACAGCATTTATTTTTGCTCAAAAATTATTCTCTGTCGTTATAGGAGCTGCTCTGTGGCATCGATAATGAACGGCTTCACCTCTTCTTTAAGTAAATGCCTGTCTTTGCCAATAGCCGCAACTTTGGCCAAGACAGGCTTTAGTTTTTGGATAATCCAGAATAAATTATCTATTACAAATAAAAAATCTATAAATAATTATTTTATATAGCTTTCTGTAATAAATCAAAAGTATTAATACTCTTTCACTAATCTCAATCTTATTTATGCCCAAGACGTTGATAACGTCCTGTCACTCGTTTTTCCATAAAGAAAAAACTTTTCTGACAATTTTCTCCAATCTATGAGGAGTTAGGTAAAAAAACGTTTAAATGTTCTTGGATATTTCTGAATTTTTGCATATCTTAGTAACATGAGAATTTACTTTAGACTATTAATTCCTTATTTTTTCATAAAATTTGCATAAAATCATACTTACGCAGCAGGTCTAATATAGGAGCAATACATTAAAATGTCAAAATTTTATTAATTTTTTAAAAAGATGCTTTATTTTTGGACTCTATAATCAAATTAAGGTGCATTTTACGTTTAGAAAAAGCGCTCAGATCATATAGTCAAGAAATTCTCATTTTTATGGCTTAATATCAGACTGCACTTTTATGCTTAAACGCGTGAACTTCAATTTAAGTTACTCTAGTATTTTTTCAAATTTTCACAGTAATATCCAAGTGCTTTTAAGTCAAGAGCTGTGAAAAACAATCTACACGATAAGTTGTGCAACAAAATTTAAAAACGATTCATAGCACTACGTCATCTTAACTGTAGATATCTAAGACAATAGATTTTTAAATAAAAAAAGCCTACACTTATAAAAAATGATATAATACTGATCATGACAGCTCTTCATTACGATGTCGTCGTTCTTGGTGCCGGGCCCGTAGGATTGTTTTCAGTTTTTGCTTGTGGCATGGTGGGTTTGCGTGTCGGAATTTTTGATGCGCTTCCTCATATTGGAGGGCAATGCTCTGCCTTATACGCGGAAAAGCCTATTTATGATATTCCAGGACACTCTGCTTTGTCGGCAAAAGAGCTTATAGAGCGCTTATCAGAGCAAATAGCTCCTTTTAATCCAAGCATTTTTTTAAAAACCCCCATCAGTACGTTGGAAAAAAATTCTGAACATGAATGGACTGTGTTTACTCCGTGTACTCAAATAAAATGTCGCACAATCTTGTTATGTACAGGAGCAGGAGCCTTTACTCCAAAGCGTCCTTCAATTCCTTTCATACAAGACTTCGAACAGAAAAGTGTGTTTTATCGCGTGGAAAATCTTTCTCAGTTTTCTGGAAAAAAAGTTATGATTGCAGGTGGTGGAGATTCAGCAGTAGATTGGAGTTTACTATTGTGTCAAGAAGCCGCAGAAGTTCTTCTTGTTCACAGAAGAACTAGTTTTCGCGCTCACGATGCTTCTTTGGAGAAATTACATACCTGTATTGCCCAAGAAAAAATAAAACTTTTTGCTCCGTGTCAAATTATAGGATTAAAAGGAGAAAATGGACATCTTCATCAGGTGCATTTACACTACTCTTCTGGTAAAACTCACTGGGTAGATTGTGATATGTTATTGCCTTGTTTTGGTTTGGAGATTCAAAAAAGTCCTTTCGAATCTTGGGGAGTTCAGTTGTCTTCAGGATTAATTGTCACCTCTTCAACAACAGGAGAAACCTCTGTTCCAGGAATTTATGCTGCAGGAGATTGTGTAACGTATCCAGAAAAATTAAAACTCATTATGACAGGATTTTCTGAAGCTGTGCAAGCCGCTCATCATTTACGTAAAACGCATTTTTCTGAAAGATCTTACCGTTTTGAACACTCTACCTCAGGGGGGATCCCTAGGATATAACGTTTGCACACCAATAAATCTCACAATTGTGTTGGTCATGAGACCCCTTACATCAGCAGTTAGTTAATGTGTTCTGAGTTTTTTTCAATGCATCTTTTCCGCACTTCCTTTTATACAAACCTATTGTTCAGGTCACGCGATATGGGCGATACTGTTAAGCTTAGCGCTGTGACGTTTGTTTCGGTAGCAATCGAGCATGAGTTTAAAATGTTGTGATGTCTTGGAAGTTGTGCTTTTCCACAATCTGAACCTCTCTTTGTCTTGTCCGTATTTTTTTCTTGTCCAAGGACGTTTTTTTGTCGCTTTATAGTGCAGTTAAGTTCAAAATTTTTGCATTAACGAATGGAAGAAATACCTAATATTAAGCAATCAAAGTTAAAGATTTTTGATTATATGATTTTAAAATTTTTCTCTAAAAATCACATACTTTTTAACAAATTTCAATTTATTTATTAAATTTCTTCACGGATATCTCAAAAAAATGCTGAAATGTCTTGAACTGCTTACTCAGCTTGGTGTATCTCATTGACATGAAGACTCTCTCTTGTCAGAAATCCTCTATACATTTTACACAAATTTCACTGAAATTTACACCTACGCACAAAGTCTATTATAAATTTGTTTAGATCAGTGATTTCAATGCATTTGTTTAACGTAAAAAAAATAACATTTATTTAAATTATACGACAACAATAAATTTTGTTATTCAATAATTTTGTATAATGTTCATTTTGCTTTATTAAAATTTTTTGTGCGATCAGAAAGCTGTATAATTCCTAAAAATCCAGAAATTTTTTCAATAATAGAGCGCACAACAGGAGCAACAATCCATCCAGCAGTATGGTAATAATGTGTTGAAGCGTTTCCTTTAGGACGATCAATAGTGATCAGTAAGACATAGCATGGTGCAGGCATAGGAAAAACAGCAACACAAGAAGTGAGATTTTGATGCTCTCTATATCTTCCGTTAATTAATATATTTGCTGTTCCTGTTTTTGCACCGACTTTGCAATAATTAGTCTTTACTTTTTGTGCTTGCCCTGTGTTTACGGCCATTTCCATCACTTCAGAAAGTGTTTTGGATAGTTCTCGAGATTTGAATATAGATGGAGATTCACAAATTTTGTTATGACGCCTTAATAACGTCAACGGAACACGTTTTCCATTGTTCAACAATATTTGAAGACTTTGAACAATGTGTAAAGGAGTAACAGAAAATCCATAGCCATATCCAGCAGTAATTGAGCGCGCTTTAGACCAATTTTTTGGGATAATGGGAATTGCATACTCTGAAAGCTCTAATTTGATAGGATTAAAAAATGATAATTTGGAAAAAAAAGATTGTTGCGCTTTTTCTCCTACCTCTAAAGCCATTTTCCCATTTACTATGTTCGAAGAGTATAAAAATCCTTCGCGCACAGTTAAAGGTCGACACTTTCCTTTAAAATCTTTGACTAAAAATCTTCCAATAGCTATGGGATGAGTTGCATCAAACACGCTATCTAAATTTCCTTTTTTTTCTTCTAAAAATAAAGCTAAATTATGTATTTTTAGAATAGACCCAAATTCGTAAACTCCGCTTGTATTTCGATTCATCGCGTTAGAGCCAGGATCTTTTTGCTTGACATTAGAATTAAAGTCTGGAAGAGAAACCATAGCTAAGATTTCTCCAGTATGAATGTTGGCTAAAATTCCGTTTCCTCCTTGTGCTTGAAATGCTTTGATACAGGAGAGAATTTCTTTACGTAAAACATATTGAAGCCGCGTATCTAGTGATAAATAAATGGGAATTTTTTTACGTTCTTGATCTGAAATTATTTTATTACATCCCTTTTCAATTCCAGAAATTCCTTGTTGATCTGTATCAACAGAACCAAGCACATGACTAAACAGATTTTCATAGGGATAGACACGTTTTTGAGTTTTAAATAACTCTAACCCCTCAATTCCAAGAGACAAAATTTTCAGACGCATTTTAGGAGACAGTTGTCTACAAATCCAAACGAAAGATTTCTTTGAACTCAAGCGCTGCTCAAGTTTCTTTTTTGATAAAAAGGGGAGTATGCTGTGAAGCTCTCGTACGGCTTCCTTAAGATTCATAATTTTTTTTGGATTTGCCGCTAAAGCAAAACTTGGCAAACTGTGAGCAAGAATTTTCCCTTGGGAATCTAATAACACACGTCTTTCCATGGATTGCTCTAAAGAAAGCTGGGGTTTGGAACGGTGCGCGATGCTTACCCAGCATAATCGAAGAACTAGAATGCTCATGCCAAAACCAGATGCTCGAATAAACCATACAAGACGATTCTGAACTAGCGTGATCGTATCTCTTCCATAAAAAATAAAGTCGTGAAACATACAAATTTTTATTTTTTCATTTTTTAAATTTTAAAAAAATATTTACTAAAAAACAACTGAATATATTAGATCTTTTGTATATTTTTTTTGAAACAGTTCGAATATAGGGTGAATAGACAATTTATACCCATTTTAGTTTCAAGCAAAATTATTTTTAACGTTCATCCTTAGCTTTGCTTTTAAAGAGAGAGTTTATGGGGAGAACCTAAATATCAGTTTAAGTAAAATCCAAGTTTTTATACGATGAAGAAAAACATCTTAATTTTATAGCTAAAGTCACATAAAATAATTATAATCTAAAGAAAATTTTAGATTCGGTATGAGCGAATGTATTCCTTCGATTTTATGCTTCGTATTTTGTCGATCAAAGAGACAGAAAAGTTAAGTATGGGCTCAAGTGAAAGCATTAAGACGAAAAATTGGGGGCTTGGTAGAGAAGCTTTTTAAGACCTCATCTACATAATCATTTTATGTAGCTTTAGCTATATTTTTGTTTGCTATTGAAATTTTTGATACGTTTATTATGTTTAACTTATTGTGAATAACGTATTTATAACCAGTCCATATCACTTTCTAAGCAAGGCCTTACGAATTTTGAATATTTAATGAGCGTGTCTTCTATCCACTTAAGTGTATCTTATGCTGTACTTTCACTGGAAGCCTTAACTTTTGCTAACGTAAAAATGTGTCCGGTATTTTCCAATGTATTAAAGGCGCCATAAGCAGCCTGTTTTCTATATCCAGCTTATTTTTCCTGTCACCACGAGTTTTGTTCTGAATCTTTACTTTTTTTTAGGATCTGATGTTACGCAGCAATAGTTGATTTCTGCTTGAAATAATCATATTTTTCGTCCGTAAGTTTTTAAGGACAAAAAATGAAACTGGATCTTCTTGATATTTATAGCAACTATTTGATAAGTCAAAATCACTATTCAACATCGACTGGTTTAGCCAATATGTTTCAAGGT
>NZ_AWTR02000083.1 GCF_000469665.2 Holospora obtusa F1
ACGGACGAAAAATATGATTATTTCAAGCAAAAATCAACTATTGCTGCGTAACATCAGTAAATAATGTTTATAGTGCTTTGAAAGAGAAGATTCCCAATCTCATGGGCTCTAATCTGTATCGATGCCTCAAAAAACTAAATATCTTACCCAAAAAAAAGAGTATGCTCCTGAAAAAAAGTAAATTTATCCCCTTGGATTTGTTCGTATTGACAGTACAGAGGGTCCTCACAGATCAAGGGAAATGCGACCTTTTTATGGCCATTGATCGGGCCACAAAGTACGTTTATGTCGAGCTCCATTCAAAGATGTCGGTTAACGAGTTAAGTGCATTTTGAAAAATTTGATCGCCCATTGTCCTTTTAAAATAACGAAAATTTTCACAAACAATGGGGGCGCAATTTATCTATGGACTTCTTGCACAATACCTGAGGCCAAAAACGCACCGCCTTTGATGTGATATGTAAAAAGCATAACATTGAACACAGATTTACCAAATTCAAGCATCCTCGAACCAACGCTCAGGTCGAAATCATCAACAGAATCCTCAAACACTACACAACACAGGTTTATTTTGACAAAGACCTCGATGAGCTGAAGTGACATATGATGATTTTGTGCTTTACTGTAATCATCAAAGAAAGCTGAAATCATTGAAATATCAGCCCCATTTTGATATTATCATGTTAGAATTTGAACGTAAAAAGTTTTAATCAAAACCTAACCACATGTTGTTGGGACTGAACACAGTTCTATATAGACATTTTTGTAACCCGATCAACACTTTTTCTTTTTTGGGCGTTCTCTTTAGATTCTTGTATTTCTTTTCTGATTCTTGGTGTCGTCTTGGCATTAGTATACAATAAATTTTCCCATAAATTTCTTCCTTTGCGTTCTTTGTTAGATTACACCATAAGAGTTCGGAACTAAACAAGTACATAAAAAAATAAACTTAACACAAACACAGAAGAAACAAAAATTTATTTTTTCTGTGTACATACGTTTAGGTGCCTCTTTTTTTAAAAAATTCTTCGGATCAACGTTTCCGTGCTTACTTCCAAACCGTTGAACAGCTCCAAAGAAGAGGGAGTTATCGCGTTTGTTGCTTTTTATTCATTTAACTTATGTCTCAGTTAAATTTTGATAAACAGGCAAATTTCCACGATGAGAAAAAATAAACGATTTTTGGTCACTGTAATGGTATTTAGAGCTTAGCACATAGCAAGGGGCGTCTTTTGCGTAATAAAAATCACATTCAGCTTTGGAAATTTTTGTTTTTAATACGGAATGATGTGTACATGTAGTGTCCCACTGTGTTTTGAGTTTAGTTAAAAATTCTCGAAAGCTCTTTACATATATCGTATAAAGATAATTGGTCAATATTCCGGAAAAAGAATCCACGACACCTATTTTGAACGCATAGCGATTCTCAGTGTGTCGCATAACTCTAAATGTTAGCGAGTGATGCAACAAGAAACAATCAAACATTTCTCCTGGATTAAGATCTTTAAAAATCGCAGATAATTTTGGATAATCAACTTCAGATTCATCTCGTTTTTGTACATTTAAAGTTTCAAAATCTTTTAACGAATATCCCAGCGCTTTTGTATCGTAAATACGGCTTCCTCCATAATAATCAGTTTTTAGTTTTTTTATTTCTTCTACCAGCTGGTCTATATTTTCAAAGGATTTAGGTGATTCTTCGTTGGGATCATAGCGCCAAATTTCTCCTAAATCATTGCGATAAATTGCAGTTGCATGGGATGTTGTTTTTTTTTCGTCGATTTTGTGGATTGAAAAAAAGTTTATAAAAATTTTCCCTGTATCTGAAAAGGCATCCTCTAAATGTTGTTTTAAGTCTTCTGGGGTAAACTTAGCGTTTGTAAAATTTAAAGAAATGGGAGAAATAAAAAGATCACAATCTAATAGTGAGTATCTGTCTGATGTAAATGAAAAAGAATCTCTATAATCAGAATAATTAGAGTTTTCAAGTAAATATCCTTGTTTACTGAGTAAAAACCCTTCTCTAGAAATAAATTTATGAAAAATATCCAAAATATTTGAGGAAAACGTTGTGTCTTGTGAAATATGCGTATTGAGAAATGTTTTACTAAATGTACAAAAATTATTTTTTTCTTCCCATTTTAGATAATTTTTGTAATTTTGATTCTGTTCTTGATGAGTGGGTATCACAAAATTAACAGCTAAACGAGAAGTGAGTTGATGATTTTTTAAAGCATCAGACACTTCACGATAAAGGCTTTCTATTGTTTTATCTTCTCTTTTTTTTGAGTTCTTTAACCCTTGATATAACGAATTTTTTAGCTCAGCAAAAACTCCATTTTCAGCACTTACCTCTTGAAATTCAGAAAGAAGTCGTGTTTTTGAGAGCATTTCATGAAAAAGTTGTGATTTTTTTGGAGAAAGCACAAGCGTTTTGATTAGTTTTTTGCTTGGTTTTTTTTCTGCAATCAAACTTCTTACAATGGATTCATAATTTTTTGAAATTTTTTCGATTATTTTTTTAAACTCACAGAATTTTTTGTTTTGAAATAAGCACGAATTAATTAACCACATCAAACTGTATCCATTGCACCATCCTTGGCTGTGATCAATGTTTTCTTTAATTGCATGATTTTGAAAAATTAAACTCTCTGAAAGATGCTTTTTTTGAAAAATTTTATCTTCAAACGCGAGATAAGCTGCTATTACATTAAACGTTTGAGTAGAATTTGCGATGATAAGATTTCCTGCAAACGAGGTTCCTTTTAGAAAAAAAAATAAAATATAAAAAAATTTTTTCATTTTAAGTTTAAAAAAGTTAAAATGTATTGCGAAAAATACTGTATCATTAAAAAAAAATTAACGCAAGTAAAAAATAAAAGCGCCAAACGTAATAAAAACGTAAAAAATATTAATGAATAAAATTTTTTAAATAATCTTTATTTGTTTTTAAATAATAAGTTTTAAAAATATTTGTGTGTATTTTGATAAAAAATTATATTTTTTCTAAAAAGCAGGTTATTTTTCAGAAGTTTTAAAATAATACATAAATTAAGGTATTCCTTTTTTCCTAAAAATTCTCTAGAATAGTGTGTAGTTTTTAGTATGACGCAAAATATCATTGAAATCAGATTTGCATATTGCCATTATTATGGACGGCAATGGTCGCTGGGCAGAAGCACAAGGGTTAGATCGATCTGTGGGGCATATAAAAGGCGCTGAAACTCTGCGAAGTATCGCGATAGCAGCCATAGAAAATTCTGTAAGGTATTTAACCGTATACGGGTTTTCTACAGAAAATTGGAAGCGTCCTGCGTCTGAGGTTGGTACGATTTTTGATATATTTCAAGATTATTTAAAAAATGAAACATATCGTCTTCACGAGGAAGGCGTATGTTTGCGCATTTTGGGAGATAAAACACGATTCTCTACTTGTCTCCAAGAGCTTATTCAATGGGCGCAAGACTTGACCGCACATAATAAGCAGCTGGGGTTTCAAATTGCTATGAACTATGGTTCACGTTTAGAGATCGTAAGAGCTGTTAAGGTGCTTGCTGAACAGTGCACCAGACAAGAGATAGAAGTCGATGACATTACCTGTGAGGCGTTTTCAAAGGTTTTGGAGACAGATCCTTGGCCAGATCCAGATCTTTTGATTCGTACAGGGGGAGAAGTTCGGTTAAGTAATTATTTATTATGGCAGTTAAGCTATGCTGAGCTCTTGTTTTTAGAAACGTATTGGCCAGATTTTACAAAAGAGCATTTCGTACAAGCCATATCAACATATTATCAACGTCATCGGCGCTATGGTAATGTATCATGAGGAATGTATAACCCGTTGTCTGCGCAAGAATTATCTCATTATCGTGTATTAGCACGAAAATATCGTCCAAACTTTTTTAAAGAGGTTGTAGGTCAGTGTCCGTTTGTGGAAATGATCCAGAACGCGTTAAGTCAACCTAAAATTCCGGGAGGGATCTTACTCACGGGCACTCGAGGAATTGGAAAAACAACTTTGGCTCGGCTTATTGCAAAAACGTTAACCTGTCATGAACTTGTACGTCAACGAAGTATTACCCCTTTAGAGCCTTGTGGTTTATGTACTTCTTGCCAAAGTTGCTCTTTAGATACACATTTGGATATTCAAGAAATAGACGCTGCTAGCCACACAGGAGTAGACGATATTCGTGGATTATTAGAAAGTTGCCACTATCGTTCATTAAGTGGAGCGTTTTATCGCGTTTACATTATTGATGAAGTTCATATGCTTTCTAAAAGCGCTTTTAATGCACTGCTTAAAACGTTAGAAGAACCTCCTTTGCACGTCAGTTTTGTTTTTGCGACTACCGAGGCTCATAAAATTCCAAAAACGATTGTTTCTCGATGTCAGCAATTTCATTTGAAACGATTAGAAGATAGGGAATTAAAAAATTATCTAAAATCAATTTGTTTAAAGGAAGACATTGTATGTCAAGATCCTGTATACGATTTGTTAGTACAACATTCAGAGGGAAGTGTAAGAGATGCGTTTTCGCTATTAGAACGCTCAATTCTTCTGGCAGGCAAAGAATTAGATGAATCTGTGATCAGAAATATGTTAGGGCTTCCTCAGTATTCCCAAGTGTATGAAACACTACTTCTTTTAGGAAAGCAGGATATTCCAGCTTTATTAAAACATGTGAAACAGTTGTATTATGCAGGAATAGATCCAAAACGTTTGTTAGAGCAAATTGCTCAAGGATTATATTGCATCGTATTAGAGCAATTTTCTGTACAAAAAAAATCCCAAGAAAATTGGGACTCTTTAACAGATTATTTTGGAATTTCTGATACCACTGCGTTGTGGCAGTGCATTATTCAAGGATTTGAAGAATTAGAAAAAAGTATGTTTCCGTTCATTTCGTTGGAAATGCTCTTAATTCGTATGGCTCATATGAAGAGTCTTCCAAATTTAGAGCATATTTTGGATGTATGGAGCGGAAAATCTCTTGATGAATCTCACGAGCACAATCAAGAAGTTCGAGCTAAACAATCGCACTCACAAAAAACTTTTGAACCTAGAAATATGGAAAGTAGTGAAGATTTTCGTAATTTTTTGTATTTTTTAGGTCAAAAAAAAGAAGATCTTTTAAGTGCACAATTGATGAAGCAAACAAATTTTTGCAAAGGAAGTGAAAACTCTCTTTATTTGTATTGGTTGTGTGAACATCCTCCGGAAACGCACTGGATTGCTCGTGTTTCTGAAGCAGCATCTTCTTGGGCTGGAAAAAAAATCATTGTACACATTCATCCTTCTGAAGATTCTGTGATAAGTTGGGAACAGCAAGAATTACAAAACAAAGCTCAGCAAACCGAGCAATTAATGAAACATCCTTTGGTGCAAAAAATGCAAAATGTGTTTCCTGGATTGCAGTTAGATGAGTAAGAAGATTTCAATACTGACGTTTTTCTAAAAGAGTCTGCGTACATTTTTGTTTTTCCTTATGAATTAGAGACAAAGTATGCGTTGTTTTAGTTAAATATTTCAAAAACAATCATGAACTTAAAGTCATTTTAGAAAAAATATCATGAAATCAGCATGATCATTACCCCCCTGCGTAAATCGCTGTGTATTCTCTCAAAAGAGTTTTCTCCTTCTAGGATATCGGGAAAGAATCACACAACATGTAAAAACTGATATATTGACAAATCCATGTTAGCGGAACAATACAACTATTCAGTCCCAACAACATGTGGTTTGGATTATGATTAAAATTTGACGTGTTACGTTCAAATTCTAACATGATAATATCAAAAGAGGGCCGATACTTCAGTGATTTCAGCTTTATTTGATGATTATAGTAAAGCACACAAGTCATCATATGACGCTTTAGCTCATCGAGGTCTTTGTAAAAATAAGCTTTTGTTGCGCGTTGTTTGAGGGGGCTATTGGTGACTTCGACCTGACCGTTGGTCCAAGGATGCTTGAATTTGGTGAACCTGTGTTCAATGTTATGCTCCTTTCACATCACATTAAAGGCGGTGCATTTTGTTTTTTGGCCTTAGGTGTCGTGCAAGCAGTTCATAGATAATTTTCGCCCCATTGTCTGTGAAAATTTTCGTTATTTTAAAAGAACAATGGGCGATCAGATTTTTCAAAAATGCACTTGACTCGTTAATCGACATCTTTGAATTCAGTTCGACATAAACGTACTTTGTGGCCCGATCAATGGCTTACAAAAAGGTAGCTTTTCCCTTGATTTGTGAGAACTTCTGTACTATAAATATGAACAAATCCAAAGGGATACATTTCTTTTTTTCAGGAGCCGACTCTTTTTTGGGTAAGACATTTAGACCATTTTTTTAAGGCATCAATGCAGATTAGGAGCTCATGAGATTGGGAATCTTTTCCTTCAAAGCACTATAAACATCATCAAGCGTAAGCTTAAAAACGCGCCTAAATTCACACACAATCTCTTGCTTCTGTTGCAAATAAAATGCTTTGGCTGTGCAGGGCCAGAGCATTTATCTTGAACACAACCGGCTTTCTTCCTCTTCAAAACAGTTTTAATAGTGAAGGGCCAGACGCTTTGCTATTTCTGCGGCGCTCTCCACAGAGTTTTTTTTGCATTCCTTTTTGGACTTGAAGCATCATCTTGGCATTTCTATGCAGTATATTTCCCATAAATTACCCTTCTTTAGCTTCTTTATAGGTTATACCACAAAGAATGTGGAACTAAACATGTACTTAACTCGTACCCTCTAAATGGTGTGTACTTTCTGACAGATCTGTACGTTTTGACTGATTTATACTTCCTGACTGATTTATATTTGTTCTGATACCAGAGGCCTTCAGCCTTCTTTTTGCTATTCTTTGTTGCACGCTGTCAACTTGTTTTTGTAACTCGTCATTAATGAATATTCTCATACCTTCCTCTACACCTGTACGCTTATCAATTAAAGATTCTGCATCGTCCTTCAGCTGCGAGTGTTTCTTTTGAATTTCTGAATTTATACGGTTTTCTTTATTAAAAACACTAATAAATCCTTGTATTTCTTTAATATTTTTTTGATCTATTTTTGTTGCTCCTTTCTCCAAAATAAGCATATTTAGAATTTTTTGAATTTTTTCAATAGATCGAGCCTCTTCAGGAGAACTAGATTTTAGATCTACTTTAATTTTGTCAAGATCTTTTAGAATAATTTCTTGCAAAACTAATTTTACCACCCCAGAATATTGTACAAAATCTTCTTGTCCTTCCTTTGCTAAACATTTACCATAATTAAAAAAACACATCAATGCTACGGGTAAAAAAAAATTTCTTAATTTTAAAATATTGCTCATTGTTTTAAATTTTTAAGGTTAACATAAATATTGTAATAAAAAAATAATAAAAAAAGATTTACAACACCTAATGCTAACTTCTATCATATATTCAAAACAAAAGAGAGCACTTTTTAAGAAAGAGAATTCTGGTCCTGAGAACATAACATTCGTGCGCGCATAATAAGCTCACCCAATACTTGAGTGCTTACACCATGACGCACTCCTTTTAAATAATCCTCCAGCTCTCCTAGACTGAGTTCAGAAAAATCTTTTAATGTTAAAATTTTATGAGAAATCAAGGATTCTAACATATAAGGCGTACACAGATCCATCAATTTAGGATCTCCTTGAAGTTCAATAAACTTATTTTTATAATTTTTTTCTTCTTCCTCTAAGGCTTCTAACGTTCGAGATCTCAATTCTTGTGCAATTTCTAAAGTAAACCCTTCTAACTGCATCAGCTCTTCTTGAGAAGTGGAAGCAATGTCATGCAAAGATTCAAACCCTTGAAGAACTAAAAAATGAGCTAAAAATTCGTCCAAATCTAAGCGCTGAACAAAAAGATTGATACGCTCTTGAAGATCTTGAGAACGTTTTTTCTGTTCTTCAGAAGCGCTCATGATATTAATATTTGCTCCAGTTAATTTACATACCAAAGAAACATTTTGTCCTTCTCGTCCAATTGCAAGATTTTTTTGCCCATCAGGCACAACAACAGTGTATTGGTTGCTTCCTTTTTCTACCACCACTTTAAGAACTTCTACAGAAGACAATGCGTTAACAATAAATTCTGGTGTTTCTGCAGACCACAATACCACATCAATTTGCTCTCCTTTGAGCTCTTCTTGAATAGCCTTAACGCGGTTTCCACGAACTCCAACGCATGTTCCAACGGGAGAAAAATTTCTTCCTTTACTTGTAAAATTATGGGAAAAAACCGCAACTTTAGCTCTACTCCCAGGCTCTCTAACGATTCCTTTGATTTCAATTAAACCTTGCGCGATTTCGTCTACTTCTCTAATAAACAATTCGTGCAAAAATCCAGAATGCGTTCGGGAAAGAAAAATTTGTGGTCCACGAACTTCTCGACGCACTGCATATATATAAGCTTTTAATCGATCATTAATACTATAATTTTCCCATTTTAAAAGATCGCTTCGCAAAATCATTCCTTCCGCGCGTCCAAGATCTACAACTATATTACGACCTTCAACGCGCTTAACGGTCACACTGACCATTTCCCCTACTCGAGATTTAAACTCTTCGTACTGAGCTTTACGTTCCATTTCTTGAGTTTCATGTTGTAACGTTTTTAAAATACTCGTTACTTCAGAGCGAGAAAATTCTAATAAAGGTAAATATTCTACCCACTCTCCATTAATAACTTTTCCTTTAGTATTTGAAAAAATATCTTTTGAATTAATCTCTTTAAAAGGACACGATACTTCATCCGTAATCAAACGGTGTCGCGCAAGTTGAATATTTCCAGTTTCTGGATGAATTGAAACCCTAATATCATTTTTAGACCCATAATGCTTTAAATATATCTTAGAAAATGCTAACTCAAAAACTACTAATAACGCTTTTTTATCTAAAAATTTTTCTTTTGCTAATCCCTCAATTTCTTTCAATAGCATCGGACCAATGTTTTGTATGCTCATCCTTTTGTCTCCTTCTCAGTTTCAAATTTGTGCACAAGTTTACAAAATCTAATGGAAGACCATTCTATAGAAAGTATACCGTCTTGATCTAACGCCAAAACAATTCCACTTCCTAATACATTTTGCAGTATCCCCTCATATTTCTGTCCTTTGTTTCCTTGTATTCCTAACAAAATACGGGACCCAATATATCTGCGATAATGATCTGGAGTTACCAGAGGACGCTCTACCCCTGGAGAACTGATCTCTAAAATTTGCTCATCAGTTAAAAGCTTTTTTTCTTTTAGAAGCTGTTGAATTCCTGAAGAAAGTTTTTCGCATTCATATAAAGACAATCCTAAGGTTTTCTTATGCTCAATCATGATGCACAGATCTGGCTCTTTTTTAATTTGCAGAATGATTTGTACTAAACTGTACCCTAAGTCTTCTAGATAAGGATTCAAGGCGCTCCAAATTGATTCTCTATTCATATCAAATAAAAAGAAAAAAAATGCATAGCATCTTTTTTCTTAGAAACCTCGCTTTACTGGTATAATTTCTTGATTATAAAAAAAAAATGTTTTTTTTTCAAGCCTAAATATCATTGATGAAAAATTTGTTAGGATTTGATTGAAAATTTTTAAAATCTCGTAAAAATGCGTTAGTGATCAATCGAAATTTTAGATGAGTGAACAAAAAAAGTATGTGTAACCGGACTGTCGCACTCCATATATCTTAACATCGTAAAAACTCAATACTAAATTAAGCACAGCACAAACAGTATAAAATTTTTCATATTTTACTTATAATTATTTTCATACTATTTGAACGTTGCGTATACACAAACTATTTTTTGTATAAAAAAATTCGAGAGCTTTCACCTAAAGATAGATAGCAGTGTTTTTTGATAGTGATTAAAAATTTCTGATGTCGTAAGCGCACACCAAAGCTTGATTGATCTGTACACCATAAAATTCCTTCTTGGAAAGGACTTTAGTACGTCTCGTCGCGTCCTAGGTGATGTCTTGTATTGCTATTATATGTATACAGTGCCTGATTTTCCAATATTATGGCGGTTTTTTTGTAAAACTTTAGAGAAAGCATCCCAGTCATTAGTATAAAATGAGCAATTTTTCAGATGTTTGACTTTTTCGTAAAGTCGTGTGAATGTTGCAGCATCACGATTCCCTGTAAAGTTCTCCGTGTGCTACGATCAACGGCTTTGATAATTCAAAGTTTTTGACTTTTTTTGGAAAAAATACCACATTTCATCAAATTTCATTGCTTGAATGTGACTTGAACCCGATGATCCTTATATTTTTTCCATCTCTGCCACCACCCACCTGTACATAATAGAAAAAAAATGTTCAAGAATTTTATCTATCATATTAAAAGATGCCTTAGCTAAAGAGTATAAAATAACGCATAAGGTTTTTTTGATAGCCGTTTCCCTTTTGCCTCTTTTGCCACCTTCAACAAAGGTATAACCTCATTTCTTGCACTTATAGCTCTGACCCCTTGCGTACTATACCGTTCCTTATGCAGTTTTCGGAAGTACAGTTCTTGCAATGCATTGCTGATGACCTTAATACGACACTATAGTTGTATTTTAACATAAATCTATCTAAACATCAAAACTATCAAAAATTCGTTGAAATCCAATTTGCAATGATAAATAACATATTTTATTTTCAACAAAAAAAGAAACAAAAATAAAAATGCAAACGAGAAATGATATAAATATTATAAAATTTATTTTCTTATAAAAAAAATTATTTTTTTATCTGTATTTTTTTGTCAATATTTGTTACGATCAAAGACGGTAGAGCAAAAGTTTGCTTAGTAAAAACACAAGTTCTTTTTAGGAGTTTTTTGTGAGACGATCTAAAGTCAATCTAAAATATATAGCGATAATAGCCGCTTTAGGGTTTTCAGGAGCGCTTTATTTAGCAATACATTCTATGAAAGCTCCTGTTTCTTATACTGGAGAAATGAATCCACAGCCTTATTTTCACGGAATTTCAGGAATTGGAGTTGTTGAACCGAAAGAAAAAGTATTACATCTTGCGTTTCAACAAAAAGGTGTCATAGAAAGTATTTATGTTGTTCCAGGGCAACGTGTAAAAAAAGGACAAATTTTGTGTGCTTTAAATCAAGAGGAAATTGATGCACGGATCGGCGCATTGCAAGCAGTTTATGAAAATGCTTTGATTCAAGAAAAAAAAATAAAAGAAAAATCTTTAATTGCTGAAAAGTTATATAAAAAAAAGGTTTTTTCAGATCATGAAACTCGTTTAAATGTCTACAACGCAAGGCAAGCTTCAGCCAAACGAAAAGAATGTGAAAATCTTTTGTATCAAGCAAAACTAGAAAAAGATCGCCATTTAATAAAAGCACCTACCGATGGCACTATTCTTTCTTCCAACTTACATCAAGGACAGTACAGTTTACCAGGAAAAGAAGTCGTAATCATGGGGGATTTAACAAAGTTAACAGTATGTGTGGAATTTGATGAAATGTACGCAGAATGTCTTCCTCTTACAGTCACAGCCCTAGGGAAAACAAGATCAATTACTCCTCAAAAAGTTTCCTTAAGATTGCACAGAATTGACCCCTATATTTATCCTAAACGTAATTTACCAGGAATACACTCTGGCATTGATTCTAGAGTACTTCATGTTTATTATGACATTATTTCTAATTCGAAACCATTATTTACGGGGCAAGAATTAGATGTCTTTGTAGAAAAAGATACAAATTCTAAACAGAAATGAAAAATTTTACCTCACCAAAAAATTTGAACTAAAAAAATATGAAGTTATAGATGAATTTCTTTGATTGTTTCAGTCGGTAAGAATGTTTTTGTATAAAGTAGCGCTAAGAGCAGTTTAAGGTTTTGTAGGATAGATTTTTTCAAGAAAATTTGAGATAATGCCGTATGTTTGTATGTAAAACATCTTGGGTCTAGGTCATTGCCTTATATATTAAAACGTTTTTTGTTAGTTATACCCACTTTATTTTGTATTATTTTGCTAAACTTCCTGATAGTGCATTTAGTTCCAGGAGGACCTGTCGAACAAATGCTTCATCGCATGGAACTTTCTGCTCAAGAACATAAAGGATGTGGGAGTACTGTCACAGATTTCGGGCAAGATTCAGTCATTCAAGAACTCAAGCAAAAATTTGGCTTAGATCAACCTCTTTGGAAGCGTTTTTATACAATGCTTAAACAATATTTAACTTTTGATTTCGGAAAAAGTTATTTTCGTAATGAGTCTGTAACTACTTTATTACTAAATAGTTTACCTGTTTCTTTATCTTTGGGGATATGGTCTATGCTATTTATGTACGGTATAGCGATTCCGTTGGGTATTCAAAAAGCTGTACACAATGGAAGTTATTTTGATTTTTGTACGAGTTTGATCATGATGCTTAGCTATGCGATTCCGACGTTTTTATTTGCATTACTTTTAATGATTTTTTTTGCAGGAGGAAGCTTCTTCTCTTATTTTCCTATTCAGGGATTGTTTTCTTGGGATTGGAATCAACTGTCTTTTTGGGAAAAAATTAAAGACTACATATGGCATTTGGTATTACCTGTTAGTGCGCAGGTATTAACGGGCTTTGCAGCTCTGACTTTTTTAACTAAAAATGCATTTTTGGAAGAGCTTTCTAAGCATTATGTCGTTGCAGCCAAAGCTTTTGGATTTAAATCTCGTACGATCTTGTTTAAACATGTGTTTCGTAATGCGATGATCGTTATGATGGCGCACTTACCTTTAACTCTATTTCATGTACTTTTTTCAGGAGCTTTTCTAGTAGAGATGATTTTTTCTTTAGAAGGTATTGGGTTGTTGAGTTATGAAGCAATTGGGAACCGAGATTATCCTATTATTTTTGGATCTCTTTACTTATTTACTTTAACAGGATTAATTTTACATGTTTTTAGCGATTTATTGTATACCTGGATTGACCCAAGAATTCATTTTGAAGGAAGTAAACGATCGTGAATACATTTTGGATGCGATTTAAGTCTCATAAGCGAGGACTTTGGGCGCTGCGTTTACTTATTGTCATGATAGGAATAACATTCACAGTAGAGTTTTGGTCTAATGACAAGCCCTTACTGATCGTATGCGATACAGGAGTTTTTTTTCCGATCTTACGTTATTATCCCGAAACGTATTTTATGAAGGGAGAAGATTTGGAGATGGACTACTTAACATCAGAATTTAACATTTTTGTTAAAAAGCATCGTGCTTGGGTCATTTGGCCTCCATATCGTCATAGCCCTTATCGTCTTTCGGAATCCAATCATCCCGTTCCAAGTGCTCCTTGCGCTCTTCACGTCTTAGGAACCGATGAGCAGGGAAGAGATTTGTTAGCTAGGCTTGTCTACGGAACGCGTATATGTCTCACATTTGGGTTGTGTGTTGCTGTATTTGGAACGATTTTGGGAATATTTATTGGAGCGATACAAGGATATTGGGGAGGAAAATTTGACTTATATACTCAGCGTTTAGTAGAAATCTGGTCAGGTTTACCGGTATTGTTTATGCTAATGATTATTGCTAATTTTTTAACGCCTTCTTTAGAATTTTTAGCAATTGTGATGGCACTTTTTAATTGGCGTCCTGTGTCTGCTGCAATTCGTGCAGAATTTTTGAAAGCCAGGGGGCTTCCTTACGTATTATCTGCAAAAGTTTTAGGTGCTACAGATTTTCGTATGATGTGGCGTCATATTTTGCCTAACGCTATGGCTACAGGAATTGCTCAGTTTCCTTTTCTGGTCAATTCTGGAATCGCATCCCTTGCATCTTTAGATTTTTTGGGCGTAGGATTAAAAGCGGGAACACCATCGTTAGGAGAATTGTTGCAGCAAGCAAAATCTAATCTACACGCGCCTTGGCTAGGAATTTATCCTTTGTGCATGTTGGCTATCATCCTTATTTTAGTCACATTAACCGGGGAAGGGCTAAGAGATGCGTTAGATCCAGGGCGAACATCATGAGTACGTTGTTGTCAATTCAAGATTTTTCTTTAACGCTTTACTCTGGTCTTTCCAAATATCAAAAAAAAATTTTACACCATGTCAATCTCGAAATTCCTTCTGGAAAAACGCTAGCATTGGTGGGAGAAAGCGGTTCGGGAAAATCTATGCTAGGACTTTCTATATTAAAACTCCTTCCAGGAACTCTGTACGCAAGTTATGAAGGAAAAATTTTATTTGAAGAAAAAAATTTATTACTATGTTCGGAAAATCAGATGTACGATATTAGAGGAAAATATATCAGTATGATTTTTCAAGAACCAAGTAGTGCGCTTAATCCTTTAAAACCTCTAAAAACAGCACTTAAAGAAGTTTTATTATTGCATCGAAAACGAGATTTTTTACATAAAGACGATGTAGAATCGGAAATGTTTGATGTTTTAGATAAAGTCGGGTTTTCTCATGCTGAACAGAAAATGGGAGCATACCCTCATCAACTTTCCGGAGGTCAAAAACAGCGCTTAATGATTGCCATGGCGCTTGCCGCAAAGCCAAAATTATTGATTGCCGATGAACCTACCACCGCTCTAGATGTTACTTTGCAAAAAGAGCTTTTAATGCGCTTAAAGCATATTCAAGAAATTGAGGGGATGTCAATTCTTTTTATCAGTCACAATCTTCCCTTAGTCAGCAGGATTGCACACTTTATCAGCATTCTCAAAGAAGGAAGTTTGGTTGAACAAGGAAAGGCTCAGCACATATTGTTAGCGCCTTCTCATCCGTATACGCGAAAATTATGGAGTAGTATTCCAGAGCGATGGGTTCAAGAAACGCATCCGGCTATCAATACATCAAAAGTTTTGCTTCAGGTACGTAATTTAGAAGTCATCTTGAAACATAATAAAATTTTGCATGATATTAATTTTGATGTTCATGCTGGCCAAACAGTTAGCATTGTGGGAGAAAGTGGTTCAGGAAAAAGTACGCTTGCTTTTGCAATTTCTCAATTAATTCCTTATTCCGGTAAAGTTCTCTTTCAAAATAACGCACTATCTTCTTTTTCAACCAAGCAACTTCGTCAAGAGCGTCGACACTTTCAAATGATTTTTCAAGATTTATTTTCAGCTTTAAATCCTCGAATGTGTGTATCTGATAGCTTGATGGAAGGCATGAAAAATTATAATTTGTGGTCTTTAGAAGAGCGCACTGAGAGAGTTCAGAAGATTTTGTCTCAAGTCGAGCTTTCTTCAGACATCTTATATCGGTATCCACATCAACTTTCTGGTGGTCAACGGCAACGCATTTGTATTGCAAGAAGTTTATTGTTAGAACCTCAACTTTTAATTCTAGATGAACCCACCTCTGCGTTAGATGTTACAGTTCAAAAAGAAATTCTTCAACTTTTGGTGGCATTACAAAAACAAATCCATATCGGATACATTGTCATTACTCATGACCTAAAAGTTGTGGAAAGCATTGGTCATCACGTAATTGTGCTAAAATCAGGACATATTGTAGAACAAGGTCTTGCTATGGATGTTCTTAATTATCCTAAACATGCGTATACTAAAAGATTAATGGAATCTGCAAAATGGGCTATTGCAACTTAAGGTTTGTGAAAAAACGTTATATATAGTAATTTAGCATGAAAATAGGATTTGAAAGAATGCGGAAATAGCCTCGTAAAGTTTATCAAACTGGTTAATTTGGTTCTTAACCCATCTTTTCATATGAGCCTAAAATTTTTCTACTGAATTCAAATCGGGTGAGTATGGTGGTAAAAAGATGAGTTGACAATCAACAGATTCGATCAACTCTTTCGTTCTTTAAGATTGATGAAATGCGGCATTATCCATTATTACAATTTGCCCAGATTCTAATTCCGTAATTGTTTAGTCCCAACAACATGTGGTTTGGATTATGATTAAAATTTGACGTCTTACGTTCACATTTCAATATGATAATATCAAAATGGGTCTGATATTTCAGTGATTTCAGCTTTCTTTGATGATTATAGTAAAGCACAAAAGTCATCATATGGAATTTCAGCCCATCGAGGTTTTTGTAAAAATAAGCTTTTGTTGCGTAGTGTTTGAGGATTCTGTTACTGACTTCGACCTGACCATTAGTCCAAGGATGCTTGAAGTTGGTAAGCCTGTGTTCAATATTATGCTCCTTGCACATCACATCAAAGGGGGGCGTTTTGTTTTTTGACTTCAGGTGTTGCGCAAACAGTTCATAGGTAAATTGCGCCCCATTGTTTGTGAAAATTTTCGTTATTTTAAAAGAACAATGGGCGATCAAATTTTTCAAAATGTACTTGACTCGTTAACCGACCTCTTTGAATGAAGCTCGACATAAACGTATTTTGTGGCCCGATCAATGGCCTACAAAAACGCATTTCCCTTGATCTGTGCGGACTTTCTGTACTGTCAATACGAATAAATCCAAAGGGATACATTTCTTTTTTTCAGGAGCCGACTCTTTTTTTTGGGTAAGATATTTAGTCTTTTGAGGCATCGATGCAGATTAGAGCTCATGAGATTGGGAATCTTTTCTTTCAAAGCACTATAAACATTATTAAGCAGAAAGCTTAGAAACGCGCATGAATTCACACACAATCTCTTGCTTCTGTTGCAGATAAAACGCTTTGGCTGTTCAGGTCCAGAGGATTTATCTTCAACACAACCGGCTTTCTTCCACTTCAAAACTGAAGGGCCAGACGCTTTGCTATGTTTAGCGGTGCTCTCCACAGAGTTTTGTATTCTTTTCGGACTCAAAGCGTCGTCTTGGCATTTCCGTGCAGTATACTTTCCATAAATTAGCCTCCTTTAGTGCCTTATAGGTTATACCATAAGAATGTGGAACTAAACAATTATGCGTTATGGGATGATCAGTGAGGTAGGATAAAGGATGGTTTACCTAGAAAATCAGGGGGATGTGGCAGAAGGATATCTTGTTTGTTGAAACTGTTTTATACCGTTCCCTAAGGGAATTTCTTGGCGTAGTCTTTTCGGAAAAGTTTGGTGATTTAAAGCCATCCACACCCGCTTTACCCGTTGAAGCAAAAGAACGTATAAAAAAAGGTCTTTGAAATTTTGTCGCAGGACGCTGATCATAAGTGCGAGGTGATCGATGCAACTATTGTGTGAGCTCATCAACACAGCTCAGTCTCTAAAAAAAGCATAATCAAGTCATTGAATGCTTCGCTGGGGGTCTGAGCACCAATCATGCACCACGCGACTTCCATGAAAATTCGGCATTTTTCAACCTTACACAAGGTCAATACCATGATTGGGAGGAAGGTGATGCGGTGCTTTCCGATAAGCGTACGATTCCGATGAAAGGGGGCGGCGAAAACTTAAAAAAATAAACGTGATTCCACCTAAAAAGAACTGTTTTTTAGCCTTAAAATTATGATAAATATCTTTTTCCGTCACTTGATCGAAAATTTTTTGCTAAACTTAAGAAAATATCGCGCCATTCACTTGGCTTCAATTGTCGTTTGACTTATTTGAGGACAGGACCTAGTAATTTAAAATGAAAAATACTCAATAATATTTCTTAAAAACATTGTAGATATATTAGCAGTCATCGATAAATATAGTTCTATATAGACGTTTTTGTAACTCGATCAACACTTTCCCTCTTTGGGGAGCTTTTTTTAGATTCTTGTATTTCTTTTCTGATTCTTGGCGTTGTCTTGGCATTGGTATACAATAAATTTTCCCATAAATTTTTCTCCTTGCGTTCTTTGTTAAATTACACCACAAGAGTTCGGAACTAAACATTGAGAGTATTTTAAAAACATGCTCTGTAAATTATTTAGCTAAATTAATTTAGGGAAATAGGTATTAGATACATTTTTTAGGATTTTCATAAAAATTTTTTATTTAAGAGAACATCAAATAGATAAATATTTAATTTAATTGAATGTATATTATATGATGTAATAAACAAAACAGTATAAAAAATGATAAAAAAAATAAATGTATCTTATATTTTTATAACATATTCATTCCTAATTTCGAATCTGTACGCTGTGTGCGATCCGATTGACAAAACATTAACGAGCGTAATTAAAAAAGAAAATGGCAGAAAGTTTGCTACGAATCAAGAATGTGCACTCGAAATATCAGACTTAGTTGGGAATTTTTGGATGAATTTTTCTCAACAAGATCAAATGGAGCATCCAGAACCTAGGGTTCGTGTTCAACACGTGCTTCCTTTATTGACCAGAAATCAAAGATTACTTAATCTTCATGATTCCAGAAGCTTTGAAGATTTTTTGAGTGAATATAAGAAGCTTAAAAATTTCAAAACTAGTCCTGAGTTCGTTCAGAAATTTTATGACAACATGATGGATATTTACAAAAAATACTTTAAGCATATTGGTCAGGAAACATACCCAGATGAACGTTCATCTTTTAATAAACCAGATTCACTAAAAACTGGTCCCCTTTTTGTGCAAAATTCTATCTCAGTTCGAAATTAATAAAATTCAGTATACTTTGATATTAAGTATCAGTCGTAACTTTTGTGCTGGGTAGTGTCGTCACGAGATGTTCAGCCAAAAAAAAGCATATAGCCAATCCAAATAGTTGTAGCAAGTGGCGGTTAAAAAGATCGTCAATAGCAAATGATGAGTGGAGCGACGAATTTACTTTTCCTGAGCCCTCTTTTTCTCGGAAAGATTAAGACCCAAGAGAATATAGAAGGAGCTATCTTTATAGTAAATTAGCTTGAAAACGGGACAAGAAGATGTTATGACAAAGAAACAATACAGCTTAGATCTAAGTGGGAGAGTAATAGAATATATTAAGCTTGGTACCAATCAAGACACGATGTCCAAGAAGTAACGTAAGTAGCTGATGGATTAGGTACCAAAAAGGCAGAGACCATTAGAGCCCCCACGCTTAGGAAGAAAGGGAAAAATAGCCCCAGAAAAGCTAAAGGTTTATGTTGAGGTCAATGAAGATAAAAAATGAGCAAAAGATAGAAAAACTATTTAATGCTAGTATTTTTGTGTATCGGCGATTAAAAAAAATAAATGTTTAGTTCCTTATAAGTTATACCATAAAAATTTGGAACTAAACACCAATAAGGAATCAATAAAAAATAAGTTCTAATGACGCATCCAATACGCTTAAAATATGTAGGAAACAAGTTTACTTGAAGGTAATCAAAGAGCTGACAACTAAAATGATAATTGCTTCTAATCTTCCTAACAGCATGGTAAAAATACCAATCCATTGCTCTATAGAAGAAAAATTTTGAATATAAGTACCCACAGAGTGCATTTCTCCACCAGAATTTGTAATTAATCCACAAGAAATTAAACAAGAAATTTTTGGAGCATGCCCCAAAACAGAGAATAATAAAGACACCCCTATTGCAACTATACCGTAAATAAACGTACTTGTAAGAAGCAATACTACATCTTCTTGTTGAATAGCTTTTTCATTGTATTTCAAAATACTAAAACGTTTTGGACGCAATATTTTTAAAATTTTATTTTTACTGATCCGATACATAAGTTGAACACGAAAAATTTTAAATCCTCCAGCACTAGAACCGCTACATCCTCCTAAGATAACCAATCCTAAACACCACAATGAAGAAAAGCTATTTAAAGAAGGAGCAGAAACAAAACCTGTAGAAGTTATGCAAGATACTGCGTAAAATATATGGTCAAACGTTAAGCAACGATTTGTACACATCACAAAGAAACTCGCAACGCACACTAAAGAATATCCACGAATTTGGTCATTCTTAAGCAAACTTTTGAAATGATAAATGCCTTGAACCATCCCGATAAAAGGAATCGATCCCAATATCATTCCTATAATTAACACAAATTTTTCATAAAAATTAAGCATAAGTATAGGGGCATTTCTTGCCTGAATTCCTCCAGTTGAAACACAGGACATACTGTAGTGCAAACACGTACGAAATGGTAATGTTTTATTGCTCCATAGCAACATTGCAAGGAAAAACGTCAGTCCAAAGTATAAACAAATGATATGTAAGGCCATCGTACGAGTTCTTGGAGTGGTTTTTTCAAAATTTTGAGAAAATTCACTTAATAAAATCAAACTGGAATTTAATTTTAATGCGGGAATTAGAGAAAAACTAAAAAGTACGATACCAATTCCTCCTATCCACTGAATAAAGACACACCAAAATTCAATCATAGGAGGAAGTAAAATATTGGAGGAAATTAAAGAAACTCCAGTAGTCGTTAAGCAGGAAACCCCTTCAAATAACGCAGAAGAAAATCCCTGATTTGGAACATGAACATAGATTGGAACACTGACAATGATGGCCACTACCCCCCAAAAAATTAAAGTCATCAAAGCTTTTGTTTCAGGGGTAACACAAGAGATGCGAGGAACTGGAAATGCTAACGTTCCAAGAACGCCAAAAAATAAACACCCCGTACCACATAATACAAATGTTTCTAAAATTTCTTTACGATCATGAAGATAAAAAAAACAGATCATCAAAAAAAAACACGCAGACAAAAAAACCAAAATCCAACTTATAGAAGAAACTACCCACAAAGTTCTTCCGTACCTATGCCAAGGAATTTTATAATTAAATATATTGTTTACAACAGAGCAAAAGCTTTTAAAATGTCTTCGCATACTTTTTTCCCATCTCCAAACACCATGTACGTTTGAGGAAGATGATATAATGGATTTCCTATACCTGAATATCCTGCTTTCATAGA
Source organism: Holospora obtusa F1 (assembly GCF_000469665.2). GTDB lineage: Bacteria > Pseudomonadota > Alphaproteobacteria > Holosporales > Holosporaceae > Holospora > Holospora obtusa. Next base: position 20,670 of record NZ_AWTR02000083.1, read on the forward strand.
ACGCTTAATAAAGAGCACTTTTTTTGCTCGATACACTTGAAAGATTGGCATTCCATAAATTTCAGATGAAGCATCTTCTTCCGCTAAAGGGTTTACCGTGTCGTTTGCCCCAACGATAAGAGCAATATCTGTATCGGGTAAATATCGATTTACCTCTCCTATCTCCAGCATATCCTCTAAGGGAACATTCGCTTGAGCAAGCAGAATATCCATATGTCCAGGCATACGTCCTGCTACAGGATGAATTCCGTAATGAACTTCACACTGATTGGCTTTTAATAACATTACCAATTCTTGTAGAATCGTTTGTGCTTGAGCAACAGCGGCACCGTACCCAGGAATGACCATTACACGCTCGGAAGATTTTAAAAAAAAAGCAGCCTCTTGAGCAGAAATCGCTTGCACTCGATCTTCTGAAGAAGATGACTCCTTCTTTTTTTTACAAAACCCCCCTGTAAACACTCTTACCAAGGAACGATTCATACCTTTGCACATCACGGCAGTTAATACAGCTCCGGAAAAGCCAACAATGGCTCCTACAATAATTAATAACGGATTGTTAGAATATATTCCTAAAGAAACACACGCCCATCCTGAGCATGAATTTAAAAGAGATACGACAAGTGGCATATCTGAACCAGATACAGGAAGAATCATTAAAATACCAAAACTACTGGAAACAAGCATACTTATGGTCAAAGCACACATAGAAGGATAATTTAAAAACCAAAAAATGCTTCCTAACGTTCCAAAAACTGCAAAACAACACATACTCAAAAAAACTTTTAAAGATGGAGTATGCGTAACAATATTTTGAAGTCTTAGAACTGCAAAAAGAGATCCCGTAAACGTAATAGCACCGATGATTCCCCCCAAAAGAATTTCAAAAAAAATACAAAAAGAAACCGACTGTAAATTTTTAAGATAAACATGGGCCAACACCATGCTAATACAAGAAGCTCCAAGGCCTACTAAGCTATGAAATAACGCCATTAATTGAGGAAGCCCTGTCATAGCGGTATATCTTGCCACGATGGAACCGAGAACATTTCCCAACACCGCGGAAAAAAATAAAATTACCGGAAAAACCTCAAAGCTTTCAGGAGTCCGATACCACTGCGATAAAATTTCAGCCCCATAAGGCGCAATAGCACACATCATGCCTATTTTTCCTACCCATGCACAATATTGAGCACGACTAAAAGAAGTGAGCATTTCAAATGCTAACAAAATCAACCCCAGCGCCAAAGACATACGAAAAGAAGGAAAAAACGTAACTATTCCAAAAATTGATCCCAACACCATTCCTTTACGAATCTCAGGCACCAATAAACGAACAGAACTTAAAGAAATCAAAAATGAAGAGCTCATAAATATCCTCTTAAACAATATGACAAACGCTCATCGGTTACTCATCTTCCATTGTTGACCATTTTTTTGAATTTTTCAAGAATATTTCGATACTTTTTTAAACCTGTTAATACTTTGGTGCACTTAGGTCTCAAAATCTGATTTTTTTTAAAAAATTTTTTGTGTTAATAATAAGATCCAAAAAATAATCTAACTATTTTCCTAACGTTTCATTTAAAAAAACACCCTCTACGCAAAATTTTTGCTTACTTTTTCAAAGAAGATTTTCACAATACAAAAAACTAAACAAAATCTTGACCTCGCACAGATTCAGGAATGCAAGCATACGCAGAATAACAGGGATGATCAATCCTAATATGATCCGGAAAAGGGCTATTTTTTGGTATAACGAAACGCAAAAAATTTACACTTAATGCTTTTTCTCCTTCGGGAATCCACGTATCCTCGGGAAGTAAACTGGCAAAATATTTTTCATTATTAATGCAAACATACAAATAAGACACAAAATTCCAAAGTTTTTTTAATTGATCATGGCGCACCTTTGGATCTAAATATTCCCACATAGCTGTAATAGTAATCACATTTGATTGTGGGATTAAAGGATTATAAATTAATATCTCTTCTTCTATTCCATCTGTTCGATTTTCTGCCCAGAGCATTTCCTGAATTTGAAACCAGACTAACACTTTATGTTCAAACGTAACTCCTAAATCTGATCCCAGCTGTACATGGCGCTGACGCTTAAGTTTCAGAATTTCTGGAATAATTTTACTTCGCTCTTTTCTAAATTGATGACAACACACATCTTCAACTGAAAGCGGAGTATAAACAGAAGGAAAAAACGGTATCATCAAAGACTCCTAAAAGACGGATTCACTATTTTAAGAATCGTACCACCTTTTCTATCAATACAAAAGTGTAAAATATAGCCCCACAATGAAATTATTTTCAAGGAGTTTTCAAATTTAGAACTGAAGCAGATTCACTGGAAAGAAATGCAGATTTTTCACTTTTTTTGATCGGCGTTTCTATTTCTCTTTCTTCTGGTTCTCTCAACACGTACCCTCTCCCCCAAATTGTTTCTACATAGTTTCCACCACTTGGGTGAATGTCTGTTAATTTTTTACGAATTTTACAAACAAAAACATCGATAATTTTTAGTTCAGGCTCATCCATGCCGTTGTAAATGGCGTTTAAAAAACTTGTTTTTGCCAAAGTGATTCCTTTTCTTTTCATTAATAATTCCAAAATCTTATATTCTGTTCCTGTTAAGCGAACAGGATGTCCATCAAACGTAACAGAACAATGGTCAAGATTAATTTCCAACTTCCCTACTTGTATAATTGAACACGCATGCCCTTCTGCGCGCCGCGCTAATGCTTTAATACGTGCTACAAGCTCTTCTGCCATAAACGGCTTCGTTAAGTAATCGTCAGCACCAAACCCTAACGTTCGCACTTTTGCATCGATTCCTTGTTCCCCAGACAAAATTAGCACTGGAGCGTGAGAGCACTCTCTCAATTTTTTTAAAAGCTCATATCCGTCAATATCAGGCAACAACAAATCTACCAAAATAACATCGTAATGATAGAACCGCGCAATTTGAAGAGCAGGTTCTCCCTCTGCACAAATATCTGCAAGAATAGATTGTGCATCCAAAATATTTTTGATAAGACTTGAAGTTTCTTCATGATCTTCAATAACCAAAACTTTCATTTTCATCTCTCCGGTCCTTATGTTGCTATCCTATAAGACTTGCTATTGAAAAAACGTTAAGTGATTCATAATACTTTTTATTAAAGCCATCTGCTAAAATTAACACAATTCTATCCTATTGCCATACAAGCTGGAACAAAATATTACAAAAAAAAAATGCTTAATGCAATATAATTTTTAGAATAAATTGAGAAATGCCGCTAGCATGTATATTTTAGAGTAAATGAGCGTATATTAGGCGTGTTGCGTCAATATTGAATTCTGTAAAAATGTTTATGTAAAATAACGAGAATTATAAATAAAAAATAACACAATGGTAAAATACACAAAATTTAGCTATAATACTGGGGCCTATCCTCACTTAAGTTGTCTTTTTTTGATATTTTTTGAAAATTCAAAGGAAATGTGTGTTAAATAAAACGTTATGCGTTGAAAGATGATAGTGGGATCGGAGAGAGGAGAGTTTACCTGAAAAAATCAAGGGCGTGACAGCCAAGGACAATCTTCTGTTTTTTGAGGCTATTTTATACCGTTACCGTGGAGGAATTCTTTGGCGTAATCTTTCAGAGAGGTTTTGTGATTTTAAAGTCATCCACACCCGCTTTACCCTTTGGAGCTAAAGAGCGTATGGAAAAAAGGTTTGAGGACGTTGTATCATAGCCTGTGGCAATGGCGCGGTTCTGCCTTGAGTTTAGCAAAAAAAATCTCGATCAAGTGACGGGATTTATAAAGATTATTTATCATAATTTGATGACTAAAAATGGTTTTTTA
>NZ_AWTR02000082.1 GCF_000469665.2 Holospora obtusa F1
CACACAATCTAATCATCTATTTGCATCACTCATTGCATACTGCAAATTAGAATTATTGAAAGTGAAAACCTCATTGAATCATTTTGCAATAAAACAAAAACTATTGTTAAAAGCCAATGTTTTAATGTTCAATGAACTTCAAATTTTGAAAGGTGCTACGTAAGATGAGTTAATAACGAGGAATGACTCTATTATGCCGAAAACGTACTCTCATTTTCTACCGCATAACAAATCGGATGCAGTAAATAATATGTTTAGAGATTGTGACTACATCGTAAAGTTCACAAGAATCGTACTAAAGCGCATGCTTGAATAATTTTTAAAACATGATAAACTTAGGGGGATAGTTTATTGGTGAACGTATTAGAGCTATGAATAGTTCGTTTTCTGAGGATTCTTCTGAGTTTCATAATCTGCGAGATTTAATTTATTCTAGTCCTATTATGCTGTTTATGAAGGGAAGTCCAGATTTTCCCTTATGTGGATTTTCAAAAAAAGTTGTAGAAATTTTGAAATTTTATACAGATGATTTTGGGTTTTTTGACGTATTAAAAGATGATGTTGTTCGTGAAAAAATTAAGATATTTTCAAATTGGCCCACTTTTCCTCAAGTCTATGCTCGTGGAGAGTTGATTGGCGGGTGTGATATCGTTACCTTACTGCATGAACAAGGAAGTCTTAGAGAAAAGCTTAGTGTTAATGTTTAGTTTTTAGCGTGGCAGCAGGTCATTTGAATCGTTTAAAAGATTTTTCACATTGGTTAGAGTCTTTTGTAGAGATGTTAACAGTAGAAAAAGGTTTAAGTAAAAATACGTGTCGCTCTTGTCTCTGATATACTTCAGTCGTCTAAAGAAATAAATATATTGAACATTAGTGCTTCTGAAATGTTAGAGTATATACATCGAATTTCTTCAAATCATTCGTTAAACTCAAGGAGCGTTGCAAGGCGTGTTTCTGCATTGCGTCAACTGTATCAATTTCTTTTACAAGAAGGGTATATCGCTCACAATCCTATATCAGAAATTGCAATTCCAAAATACTCTTCTTCCATTCCACAAGTAATTGGAATAAAAGAAATGCATCAATTCATAGAGGTTGCAAAAAAAGATACCTGCGTCAAAGGAATTCGTTTGTATGCTTTGTTAGAGTTGCTCTACTCTACGGGAATGCGCATTTCTGAAGCATTGTCTCTTTTAGTGGTTGACATAAACTCAGTACTTCAAGAAACTTCAGAGCAAAAAGGTGCCTTAATTCTTCAAGGAAAAGGAGAGAGAGATCGTATCGTATTTTTAACACAAGAAGCGCAGAACGCTTTAATTCTTTACCTTTCTGTGCGCTCAAAATTGCCTTGGTCAAATTCTCCCTATATTTTTTCAGGAAAAAAAGGATTTTGGCCTCGGCAATCTGTAGGAAGAGCATTAAAAGCACTAGCATTAAAAGCAAATATTGATCCAAAGCATATTTCACCCCACAAAATTCGTCATGGTTTTGCTACGCATTTGCTAGAACAAGGCGTAGATCTTTTTACGATTAAATCTTTTCTTGGACATCAAGACATTTCTACTACACAAATTTATACACAAGTTACACAACGTCGATTATCTCAAGTATTAAAGGAGCACCATCCCTTAAATAATTTTCATTTGGAGGTCGTTGCATGACTTTTTCTCCTTCCTGTATTGTGCTCAATGGCAGCTCAAGAGCTTTTGGAAACACAAAAACGTTGTTAAATAAGATGATTCAAGTACTCGAAGAACCGTTTTCATCAGAAATTCCTATTGTTGATTTGTGTACACTAAATATTACACCTTATGATTATTTAGGTCGCAATACTGGTGATGACTTCTTCCCTTTAATACAACGCTGTCTTAAAAATTTTGAAACTATCGTTTTTGCCACACCTATATATTGGTATACGGTCAGTGCTTATATAAAAATTTTTTTAGATCGCTTTACAGATGTTATCACGTTATATAAAGATCTAAACGAGAAGCTAGAAGGAAAAAAAATATCTCTCATTGTTAACTTTGAAGGAATGCATCAAGAAACTTTAAGAAGTGTTGAAGAAAATATTAATTCGATTTTTATTCATTTTTGTCGCTACTTAAAAATGCAATACAAAGGAGCGTATTTTGCACATATTAATCTATGTATATCAGATCAAGAGAAGGTGAGACGTCTGTTTTCTTGATATGCTTTTTCTAAGTTATATTCTACTGGGGTGCGTATAAGTTTTAGAGAAATACGCATTTAAGTCACCAAAAAATATAGATCAAAAAATTATTTCAATAAGATATAAGACCTTTTCAAAACCTATTGTTGTGCTCGCTCCATATAATAATTTAGCATGAAAATAGGATTTAAAAGAATGCGGTAATAGCCTCGTAAAATTTATCAAACTGGTTTATTTTGTTCTTACCCCATCTTTTCACATTAGTCCAAATTTCTCTATTGAATTCAAATCGGGTAAGTATGGCAGAAAAAAATTAGTTGACAACCTACAGATTCGATCAACTCTTTTGTTCTTTGTGATTTATGAAATCCAGTATTATCCATTATTACAATTTGCCAAGTTCTAATTCCTTAATCAATAACTGAGATACTCAGCTTCAAATAATTTTGTATGACAAAAACCATTACATACCATAGGTACTAACATACCCAGCTATAATATTTACTGCTCTTTTTGGCAGCAAGCTTTTTTTCTTCCCCCCCCCTTTGTCTTGCATAAATGGTCATCTCAATACCCCTTTCATCAATACATATACAAGATTTTCTGACGGTATGCCTTTTATAGTTTCTTTATATCGCTTTCATTTTTCTTGGCTTGCTTGCCAAGTAGGTAAAAGTTTTTTATAGCTAAAGCCTAGCTTCTTTAACCTCCGATACACAGAAATACTAGCATTAAATAGTTTTGCTATTTTCTGCTCATTTTTTATCTTCATTGGCCTTCGACATAAACCCTTAGCTTCTCTGAGTCTATTTTGCCCTTGCTGCCTGAGCGTGTTTTAGCTTTAATGGACCCTGTTTCTTGGCACCTGATTCATCACCTACTTACGCTACTTTTGCTAACTTTAAATATTTTGGACAAGCTTAATATATTCTATTACTCTCTCCCTTAGATTTAAGCTGTATTGTTTCTTTGTCATCTTCTCTTAAAAATAGCATCTCCTTGTCCCGTTTTCAAGCTAAATTCCTATAAATTGGATCCCAAAAACAAAAAGTAATTTATTAGAGTAAACGACAAAATATCATCTGAGTATAGAAAATTCTAATAGATGCATGTATAATTAAGGTGATTTTTTTTGTATGTATTAATATTATGTGTATGGACACTTTAAACTTAGAATATTTACTCCATCATCCGTTTCCTCTTGTGTGCCTTGCAGGCCCTACGGCTTCTGGAAAGAGTAATTTAGCTCTAAAAATAGCTAAAAAATATAATGGAGTGATCATTAATGCAGACAGTAGACAGGTATATCAAGGGCTTCCTTTGCTAACTGCTCAACCCTCCCTCCAGGATATTCAAGAAGTGCCTCATGAACTTTATCAATATGTGCCCAACAAAAATCCAGAAAGAACTGTAATGCAGTGGATCGTTGATGTTGTTCAAAAAGTTAACGAATGTCATCGTTCTGGTGTTTTGCCTATACTCGTGGGAGGATCTGGATTTTATATCCATGCACTAGAATCAGGATTAAGCAACATTCCTCTTGTTCCCCGCATACAAGAAGAGGATGTATTGGCAAAATATCCAAATCATTCTTTGTACGAAATATTAGAAAAAGTCGATAAATGTTCTGCAAAAAAAATTATGATACAAGATAAACAGCGCATTTTAAGAGCGCTAAGTATCTATTTTTTTACAGAAAAACCTTTATCTTTTTGGCAAACGTTTCAAAAAAATACACACCTTTCTCAATGTTTATGGTATAAAATTTTTATTCAGGTCGAAAAAACTTTGTTAAAACAACGTATACAAGCACGTTTTCATTTGGCATGTTCAAAAGGGCTGTATGAAGAAATTTCTAATTTTCCCCTTATTCCTGACTCTCCTTTAAGTCGTTCCATTGGAATAAAAGCCTTGAAATTTTCACAACATCTGGGATATTTCGGAGTAGAGGCAGAAACGATGTTTCTTATAGAAACTTGGAGATATGCAAAGCGCCAGAGAACATGGTTTCAAAAATATTTCATTCCAAATCTTACCATACAATTGTAAATAAAAATTTTATTTATTAGATCTTTTTTTAAGTAATGCTCTAATTTTTTCTTGATTTTTTAATCCAATGAGTATGTTCTCCAAACCTCATTTGTAACCCCACTTCTGAAATTTACGGCGCTAAAAATATGAAAATTTAGATTGAATTGGGTATTTTAAAAAAAGTGAGGAATAGCGAAAATACATTTAATTTTTGTGATTTTTTTCAGTGTACATTAAAAGCGGTTGAATTATAATAAAATAAAAAAATATTAATTGACGGATATAAGCTCTGGAAAAACTTAATTTTCTGCCCAATTCATCGCTTCACATTAGCCAAAAATTTCTCTATTGGATTTAAATTAGGTCAATAAGGTAGTAAAAAAACAACTCTACAACGGGCAGATTCAAATTTTTGGAGTCTGCGCTGTATTGATGAGGCCGCACAATCGTTGCATCGATCATTGCGCACTCATGATCATCGTCCTGAAACAAAGATTTCAAATACCTTTTTCTATACGCTCTTTTGGCTCCAAAGGGTAAATCGGGTGTGGATGGCTTTAATCACCAAACCTCTTTTGGCAGATCACGCCAAGGAATGTCTTTACGGTAAAGGTAAAAAAAGTCTCCACAAACAGAAGATTGTCCTTGGCTGTCAGATCCCCTAGTTGTTCAGGTAAACTATCCTCTTTTATCCGATCTTACTAATCATCTCTCAACGCATAACGCATCATTTAACACACATTTCCTTTGAATTCTAAAAAAAATATCGAAAAAAGTCAACTTAAGTTAAGGCGAGCCCTACTTATGTTTATCATAATGTCTTATTTTACGATTTTGTTTAGGTGAAATCACGAGAGTCGATTTTTGTTCACTGATGTGATCAACAAAAACTTTACTGTCATAAGCTTTATCAGCCATAACCGTATCAGCTTTAAAATCTTCAATTAATTTTGATGCTTAAGTGATATCACTAGCTGTTAAAATAAACCAAAATGGCTGTCCTAAAGCATCAACAGCATAGATTTGTGTGATAAAACCACTTTTGCTTTTCCCCAAACATTCACGCTCGTTTTAACCTTTCTCATAACCAAAAGCACACGGATAAGCGCGAATCCCCTTTGCATCACGCTTCGTTATCATAACTCTATTATAAAAATATTCTAACATGCTATTCCGTATACCTTTCCTGCACCAGTATTCACAGCGCTTATGAATAACTTCTCCTTTTACCATAGCTCTATCATTCACGAAACAGCGCTCCTGAAAAAACAAACATCTTTTAAAAACTGCCGCATTATTATTTTTTTTTACTTTGATGCATTTTACGACGATTAAAATTTATAAATCGATTCTAAATATCATAGTTTTACGTAATATGTGTTCATGGCAACCTTTTTTCTCGATAATCACAATGTTACTACTTTTACTTAATCTCTTTTATTATTTTTTAAATTTTATATAAATGAACAGAACCGAAAAAAATAAGTCCGTAAAAACAAATTTATTTTTACGTTTTATGCATAACGATTATCATAATTTATTAAAAAAAATATATCATACTTATTTCATATAATCAACAAATAATCAAAACTATGAAAAAACGATATTCCGTGTTTTATTTTTTTTGCATACTGGGAAGCTCAGTGTATGGCAATATATTTTCGGAATTTGAAAAATCCGTGAAAAGCGTTTTCAATAAAGATACTCTAATTTTCGATATAAAAGATCTAAAAACGATAGAGGAAGGAAAAAAAGTTTGGAAAATAATGCTTCCTCATTTTCAGTTTTTTATAAAAACACTTGTGAAGGAGGTTCAGAATTTATCTGAAAAAAATTCTGAAAACTTAAAAAACATCAAACAAAAAGAAAACTTTGTAAAGTATTTTATTCTTTCTTTCTTTAAAATGGCCACAGAACTTTCAATTCTTGAGCAGGACAATATAATAATTCAGCACAAAAATCAGATAAATGAAAAATTAAGTCAAAAAGATATCTCAAATCAAATCGAAATTTTATCAAAACTCAAACAAAATTATTTCTCTTCGAAAGATAATTTAAAAAATATAGAACTTCAGTTAGCGGAAATAAACGTAAAAAAAGAAAATTTTTCAATAAAATCTCAGTATGGGAACACATTTGATATATTCAATTTTTACGTCGATGCGTTGAAGAGCATTGAAGCTCTTATTAAAAAATTTAGTACTATAAACTCGCCTATCTTTGATCTTCAAGAATTACGTGAAAAAAATACGCATCTATTAGAGTATGCAAAAAAAGAGATAGAAACCGACAATAATTCTTTAAAGGATGAAGAGCGGGATGTCGTTAATGAACTTTTGAACAGCAATGAGCTTTCTGCGTTCACAAAAGAAAGTACGGAAAAATTAAAAAAAAGATACAAATGTTAAATAATAAAAATCAAAACAAATCTTTATCTTTGAGCGACTTTACTAAACAGTTCAAGGGCATTAAAGGTGTATCGCTAATCAAAAATAACATAAGTCCAGGCCGTATAGAAAAAGATACTGATACATTAAGTCATTTAGAAAAAAAGCAATCAAATAAAGCGAATGAACAATCAGAAAGCAAACATAAAAAACCGAAGATACTTAAGAAAAAAAAGATATTACCTCCCCCCCTTCTGAATCCGAAAAAAAAATTGCCGAGCTTAAGGCGCATTGGGACAAGCAGTTAGAACATCTGGACAAGATAGAGTATTCTTTCGACGAAAGCATGTATGATCCGTATGGATCCAGTAACTTTTGATTTTAAGAGAAGTTTTAGTATCACAATCTAAGGTGCAATTTTTCATTATTCTAAAATAAAAATGATAAAAAATTAATTTTTTTTAAATTCTGCGCACCTATGTAAAATTTAAAAAATAATAAACGAGACTAAGGAGCTGTCCTCACTTAAGTTGACTTTTTTTGATATTTTTTGAAAATTTAATAAAAATTCAAAGAAAATGTGTGATAAATGAGGAGTTATGCGTTGAGGGATGATCAGTAGGATCGGATAAAGGATAGTTTACCTGGAAAACCAGGGTGTGACAGGAAAGGATAACCTGTTTGTTGAGACTGTTTTGTACCGTACCCGTGGAGACATCCCTTGACGTAATCTTTCCGAAAAGGTTTGAAGATTTTAAATCTCCAGCCCAGCTTTACTCGTTGAAGCCAAAAAAGTGTATGGATAAAAGATTTGAAGACGTTTTATCATAGCGTGTAAATGGCGCGGTACTGCCTTGAGTTTAGCAAAAAAATTTTTGATCAAGTGACGGAATTTATAAAGAATATTTATCATAATTTTAAGGCTCAAAACAGTTCTTTTTAGGTGAAATCATGGCCTCACGACCCTTTTCTTTAAGTAGACCTCTTTCGAAACTCGTTTATACTGGAGCCTGTCCTCAATTATAGTAATTTACTGATGTTACGCAGCAATAGTTGATTTCTGCTTGAAATAATCATATTTTTCGTCCATAAGTTTTTAAGGACAAAAAATGAAACTGGATCTTCTTGATATGTATAGCGACTATTTGATAAG
>NZ_AWTR02000081.1 GCF_000469665.2 Holospora obtusa F1
AACATATTGGCTAAACCAGTCGATGTTGCATAGTGATTTTGACTTATCAAATAGTCGCTATACATATCAAGAAGATCCAGTTTCATGTTTTGTCCTTAAAAACTTATGGACGAAAAATATGATTATTTCAAGCAGAAATCAACTATTGCTGCGTAACATCAGTTAATAATCATATTCCTTACACTTATAGCGCTGAACCTTGCGTACTATACCGTTCCTTATGCAAGTTTTCGGAATTACACTTTTTGCAATGCATTGCTGATGACCTTAATACATAGTTGTATTTTGACATAAAACTATCTAAACGTCAAAACTCTCGAAAATTTAACTACGATCTTAACTTTTTATTTTAAAAACAACACGCTTTTTCGCAAATGTTAGCTTGCTTTACTCTGATAAAAAACAATTCTTACGCTTATTTATGGTATAACGTAAAACCCAGTTCAACATTCAGCTTGACATTTCTTAAACCGTGTCGTCAAAAGAAATTCAATCAAAGAAAAAGGAATCTGATTTGAACAAAAGCAAGAAATGAAAAAGTATTTTTCACGCAATCGCGTTGCAAGTTCGCTTCAGCATTTTATTGGTATCATATTCTTTGTTTGTAACAAAATTTTCAGCATCTATTCCTTCAACAAGCCAGCTAACTTGCTTGCAATCAGCAACAGCACCTGACGTAACATAACTTTGACCAGAATATCATGCGTATCCACGGCCATATGTACATATGTAGCCTCGTGTTGAGCACCTTTTTGTTCGACCCATGCCTTGGTTACTTTCCTTAACGTTTGCTGCATAAGGATGTACTCTGATATGAGTGACATCTATCATCAGCCACTCATAGTTTGGATCAACACTCAGTTTTTCTAAAAGATTTTCCAAAATTCCTTTATCTCATCATCTACAAAATCTTCTGTGCGTATTTTTCAAATCTCCATAATCCGGAGAAAGATCTCGCTAAGGAGAACCCGATATCAAAATCCATAAAACAGCGTTTATAAATTTACGACTGCCCCTTACTTTTTCTCCCCACCCCCCTTCTCTTCCCGGTAGATGAGGCTCTAATATTTTCCAAAATTTGTCGGATACGTCGTGTATTCTGTGCCGTTGCGTCATCTTTTTTTAAAAACAAAATTCCTAATTTATAATCGTATCTTTCACGACAAATGAGTACTGATTTTTTTATAAATTTTTATTTTTTCCTGAAAAAACAGCGACTTTTATCATTTTTAAATTTTAAATACATTCAAAACCACTTTTAATCTAAACAAGCTTCAGTTCAAATCTATAAACAATACACCATCACATTAAACATAACACTCTACACAATAAGCTTATTTCCAATATCCGCTCACTTAAAACGATTGTCCCCAAACAAACAAAAACGTCTGTGTTTGATCCCAATCTTTACGTTGTACAGGCTTTGCAAATAAAAATCCAATATTTCCAACCATCGGAAGTGTCCATATTAACCCTGCCCCATAAGAAGCGCGATTTTGAAAATTTTGGCTTAAAATATATGCAGCATTGTCTCTTTTTCCAAAAATAGAATTCCACAAAGATCCCGTATAACCAAAAACCACTGCTCTAAGAGGCGTTTCTTTAGGAATGCCCAAAAAATCTAATCCCCAATAAAACTTTATGGATGCGGTATAATAGCATCGAGCAAACAAAGCATCTCCAGTACGCTCATCGCGAGGTCCAAGTCCAGAAAAACGAAACCCTGGAAAAGAAAATAAACCTAAAGTAAATTGATCTGAAAAACGCATGTACCCTACCCTATTAATCACACCTCCTTGAACTTCGAACTTTAAAATAAACGTTCTTTCATTATCAAGAGGAATATAATGAGTAGCCATAACGATATTTTTAAGGCACTTGATTTCCCCACCCACTCCGTGAAACACAGTGCTCCATTGAACTCCTGTTCCACTCACATACTCTCCGTTCTCAACATGCGCTCTTGCGTAGTCTATTTTATGCTCCAAAGAAGCATTTAAGATATTATACTTTCCGTACATATTTTCTAAAATATAAGGAGACATATAAGGAGAAAAATGGCTTACATGATCAGCATGCATACTGTATCCCCAAGATTGAGAAAGCGTCGAAGATAAAGGATAGCGAGCATAAATGTCTCCTCCACCGGCGCTCTGCTTGTATGCCCCCTCTCCAGAAAAATTACCTGACGTTGTGCTGCGAAAACGATTAAAGAATACGGTACCACCTAACGTTAAATTACGCCCAAAACTAAATGGATTTGCTACTCCAGCACGAAAATCCATACCATGTTGAGCAACCATAGCACTGAAATTTCCATACAAAGCACGACCAAATAAATTGCGCTCCTCTAATCCTATTTGCCCAATAATACCGTCTTGTGTACTGTATCCACCGGAAAATTTAATATCTCCCGTTCCTTTTTCCTTAACCTCAACAACAACATCTTGAATTTTTGGATGCTCAGTAGCTGAAGTTTTAATTTCTACAGATTCAAAAAAATCCATATTTTCCAAAAGCTCTTTAGAATTATTGATCTTATTTATGCTTAAAGAATCGCCTTCTGAAAGTTTTAAAACACGCCGAAAAATTCTATCATTTGTAGCATAATTTCCTTTCATTAAGATTTTTCCTACATAAACAACAGGAGCTTTTCGCGCTATAAAACAAAGAGCAACCTCTTTTTTTTCTTCATTTTTATCAACAATTGGACGTATTTCTACAAAAGACAACCCCCTTGATTCAAGTTCTTGTGCCATACGCGCAGAAACTCTTTCTGGCATCTCAGCATTAAAAACCTCACCTTTTCCTAAAGAAATATGTGATTCTAATCCCTTCAAATTCAAGTTTTTGATTTCACTTTGAATTTTAACATCAGAAATGCAGTATTGGGGGCCTTCTTGAATAAAAAATGTAATATAAAAATGCTCTCTATTTTTTGCTAATTGAGTATGTGCAGTAACTCGAACATCAAGATATCCATTTCTGTAATAATGTTTACGAAGTAAATCACAATCATACTCAACACGAGTTTTATCATAACTTTCGGCTGGATCTCCCAAAATACGCCACCATCGATCTTCCAAACTCGTAATGACACTTTTTAGCGTACGATCGGTAAAACCAGGAGATTTAGAATCAATGAAAAAACGAATTTTTTTATTGTAGCTTCGATTTCCTTCCTGAATTTGAAAAATAACATTGACACGATTTTGCTTTAAACGTTGAATCAAAGGAAAAACCTTAGCTGCATAATACCCTTTATTACTGTACAACTGAGTAACGCGTTTCACTTCGCTAGAGATAGCTTCTTTAGAAAAAATATCTCTGGGTTGTAAAGTCGTATCCTCTTTTAAATCAGACCTGGAAACTTTTTGATTTCCCTCAAAACGCACCTCTGATATGGAAGGATTTTCTAAAACTCTCACTGTAAGAGTATTTTTTTCTAAAGAAACACTGACCTCTTTAAACAAACCGCTATTAAAAAGATTTTTAACAAATACATCTAAATCTCCTTGAGTACAATAAGATCGATTGGGAAGATGATCTAAAATAGCCTGACGATCTACGCGATGAATGCCTTCTATATGAACAGAGTGTATCGGTTTTTTTTCTTTATCGGAATGATCCAAAAGCTTAGATGAATCTGGAAGCAATGTTTGTAAATTTTCATCAGGTTTTGCTGGAGAAAAATGCTCTAATGCCTCTGGAACTATCGCATCGTCTTTAAAACCTTCACCTTCTTCAGGAAGAGCATGTGTTACAGCAGTAGAAGGGTTATTAACTTCCGATGATTTTTTCTCTTCTTTTTCAGAAGCACCCAAAATTTCAGAAGCACCTAACTTTTTTTTTGCTGAATCTAACGCACTTTCCTTTGTGCGCTCTGGCAAAGTAAAAGAACTTTCTGGATCTACAGAGTTTGCTTTTTGCACTAAAAACAATACCAAAAAAAATACTACAGGTAAAACCTTCAAAATCAACGTTAAAAAAGCATCTGTTACGACGATTATGCAGCTAATCTTAAAAAAAAACAAGACTCTTACACACAACGATAATATGAACAAACAGTAAAGAAAACATGCATATTAGGAACAAAAACGTGAGCTTCCTATCACTTTATATAATAATTTATATAAAGACTGAAAATGAAGCGTTTTTTATTCCGAACTTTCATATTTAATCCGTTCCAAAAAATGATAACTTGTCGATGTTAGTATCCATTCATCAATGCTTTTAAATATCTGTAATGAAAACGTTGTATTGATTTGAAAAAACTATTCATACATAGAAAATCTAACAAAATATTAGCATTTTTTTTGTATAATTAACTAATGTTTTCTAATAAAAAAATTATAAAAATGAACAATAAAAAATATATTATTTTTTTCTTAACGATAGGAAGCGTAGTAGAGGTGTACGCCTTCCCATATGTTCAATCCCCTCAAATTACTTCATTTTCAGCCAATACTATGCCTTCTAATGTCAGCACTGTTCAGCAACCTTTTAGAGCTCTTTCTGTGCAACCATTTAATGCTAATACTGCACAGAAACCATTTAATGCTAATACTATACAGCAACCATTTAGCGCCCGTCCTGCGCAACCATTTAATGCTAATACTATACAGCAACCATTTAGCGCCAGTCCTGCGCAACCATTTAATGCTAATACTATACAGCAAACATTTAATGTCCGCACTCCTTTGCAAAACTCTTATGGTTTAAAAAATGCGCAACCAATTCCAACGAATCCCAATAATTTTAAGAACTTAACTATCTATCCTAATCAAAGCGGTCCATTGCTCAATACTGTTCCGCCTTATCAAAACAGTGTTCAGTTGCTGAATACTATTTCCCCTAATCAAAATAGTGCTCCTCTAATAAATCGCTCTGCACCTTCTTACCCTGGCTCTGGACAATATTTTCCTAAAACCACACCACTAACACCTATACAACAAGGTTATTCAACACAATTTATTCCAAATCAAAATGGCCTGATTCCGCAACAAAATTACGTGAACACTAAACCTGATGATACGTATACATCTAAATCTAGTGATCAAAATAACTTTGATCACAATCAAAAACAAACTAAAGAAAATATTCAAATTTCTACAGGTCCTGTACAAGGAAAATTGAGTTTTGGAGGTTTAGTAACGCAGATGGGGGCCAATGTGTTAAAACAATATTCGAATAACACTAACAATAAATCTTTGGGAAACGTTGCTGACGCATTCGGAGCTTTGGGAAAAGCTATGACGACAGTTAATGATCAAAGAGATAAAAAAAGCACTTTATAGAAATAATCCGTATAAAGATGTTGGACCTTTTGCATAAATCGTTATCCATTTTTCAAAAGAATGTTTCTTTTTTCTTTTTCCGTTATTGATGTTCACGATTCCTGCGATAATTGTAAATTTTATGGAATAGCGTTGATCTTTATTGCGTAAAAAATCGTACTATTGAACATTTTGATATCGAAAGAAATACGTCCAATTTCGATTCTAAACTTTTTCCTTCAAAGCTTTAAATTAGTTCTAATAAATTAAATTGAGGTTTCGTGTTAAAGAATAAAAGTAAATTTTGGCAATAAGCAATCTAAGTGAAAATTTCTTTGCGATATAGATCTGAGAATTTTTTTTTTTCTAGAAATAACGTACATTTTTGAAAAATCTGATCGCCCATTGTCTTTTTAAAATAACGAAAATTCTCACAGACAATGGGGCGCAATTTAATTATGAATTGCTTGCACTATATCTGAAGCAAAAAAACAAAACGCCCCCCTTTGATGTGATGTGCAAGAAGCATAACATTGAACGCAGGCTCACCAAATTCAAGCATCCTTGGACCAACGGTAAGGTCGAAGTCATCAACAGCCCCCTCAAACAACGTGCAACAAAGGCTTATTTTTACAAAAACCTCGATGAGCTGAAGTTCCATATGATGACTTTTGTGCTTTATTATAATCATCAAAGAAAGCTGAAATCATTGAAATATCAAACCCATTTTGATATTATTATGTTAGAATTTGAGCATAATAATTCAAATTTTAATTCATAATCCAAATTACATGTTGTTGGGACTAAACGTTTAATTTACTATAATGTGAATTTTACCATTTCTCTTTCTCATAAATTTAGAACTTGTGTTGAACCTAATTTACTACATACGTTTTTGAAAAAAGGCAGAGATACGATGCATATCAAAAAATTATAAAAAATTTAATACTCTACGTATAAGTTTTTTTTTAATTCTGATATTATACTAGAAATGCAATTTTTTTTCTCATAAGATGTTTCCTAAATTCACAGTAAAAAAAAATACACCATATGGTCGATTGGGAACAATTTTTACAGCTCATGGAAATATTTCAACCCCCTCTTTCTTTTTTTGTGCGACGAAAGCAACAATAAAGGGAGTAGATGTTTGGACCATGGAAACATTAAATACTCCCGTAATTCTGGCAAATACGTACCATTTAATGCTACAACCTGGAGCTGAGGTTATTGCTAAAAGCGGAAGTGTTGGAACGTTTATGGGGTGGAGCGGCCCCACTTACACGGACTCGGGTGGATATCAAATTTTTAGCCTTGGATACGGTTGCGTTTCTCAAGAAATAAAAGGATCCCCCAGGTCTGGGCGTTATCTTAAAATTTCTGAGAACGGAGCTACTTTTTTAAGTTATCGTGATGGAAGCACATGGTGCCTTACACCTGAGCTGTCTATTCATGTCCAGCAAGCTTTGGGAGCAGATTGTATTTTTACATTAGACGAGTGCACCCCATACCATATTTCTTATGAACAAACACGCGCTTCTATGGAGCAAAGTCATCGTTGGGCAAAAAGATCTTTAACAGCATTTTTAAAGGAAGATGCTCCTTATAAAAGATCATACCAAGGGCTGTATGGAATTTCTCAAGGAGGTATTTATCCAGATTTACGCTGCCAAAGTGTAGATTTTTTAAATTCTATGCCTTTTTTTGGTCATGGTATTGGGGGATCTTTAGGCAAAACTTCTGCTCAAATGAGAGAAGTTTTAGATATGGCATTAGAAAATTTATGCCCAGAACGCCCCATTCATTTGCTTGGGATTGGAAAAATTCAGGACATTTTTGATGGAATTGCAAAAGGAATTGATACATTTGACTGTGTTATTCCTACACGATTAGGACGTCACGGAGGGGCTCTCATCAGACCTCACTATTGGAGTACCGCTCATGAAGCGTATCATTCACGCGCTTCCATTAATCTCTTAAAAGCGTGTTTTAAAAATGATCATCGCCCTATTGATGAAACATGCACATGCCCTACGTGCCAAAGATATACGCGCGCATATCTTCATCATTTAATGAAATCAAAAGAAATATCTGCCGGTTCTGCTTTAACGATACATAATGTTTTTTTTATGAATAGCATGATGGAAGCAATTCGTGACGGTATTGCCTTAAATTCCATGAAGGACGTGCGTCTACAATGGGTAGGTGATTGAACTTTATTTTTAGAGTAAAAAAATTAAAAACACTAATTTTAACACAATAAATAAAATATTTTCAAATACAAACAAATAAGATGCGTGTTCGGATATTAACTTTTTTTCGTTTAATTGATGTAAAAAATATACATAGATCTAAAAAATTGTGTTAAAAGTGCGATCTGACACTATGGAGGGAAAATAGAATGGATAAACAAACATATACGATTTGTGTGCAATCTGAATTTTGTGGTATGCGATTAGACCAATTTTTAACAATACATCTTCCAAACTGCAGTCGCGCTTGTGTTCAAAATCTTTTGGAGCAAGGGCAAGTTCAAAATTCAACAAGATTTTTATCCAAAAAAGATCAATCCATGAAAGTTATCTTGGGGTCAATTTTTAAAATCGATATTTTACCTCCTGAGCCATTGACATTAAAACCTATTGTTATGAATTTAGATATTTTGTACGAAGATGACGATATTATGATCATCAACAAGAAAGCAGGACAAGTTGTTCATCCTTCTTCAGGGCATCAAGAAGACAGTTTGGTACATGGACTTATTGCGCATTGTCAAAATCAACTTTCTCAATTAGCAGGGTGCCAACGCCCTGGCATCGTTCACAGATTAGACCAATTTACAAGTGGAGCATTGTTAATTGCAAAACACGATATTGCCCATCGACATTTAAGTCAGCAATTTGAAAAACGTCATGTTTTTAAAAAATATTTTGCGATCGTTTACGGGTGTCCTACCCCTCCTGTGGGGCGTGTGGAAGTTTGTATAGGAAGACACCCAAAACATCCTTTTCGTAGAGCTGTCAGCTTAACGCAAGGAAAACAATCTTTAACACGCTATCGCGTTACAGCGCAATCCTGTTGTAAAAAATATAGTCTTTTAGAATGTTTTCCAGAAACCGGAAGAACGCATCAAATTCGAGTACATTTAGCTCACCTTGGAAATAGCATCGTAGGGGATAAAATGTACGGGCACGGTCGAGCCCATAAAGATTTATTACGTCAAGGACTGCACGCGTATCAATTATCTTTTCTTCACCCTATGACGCACCATAACATATCTATTACAAGTGATATTCCCCAAGATATGTTAGATTTTTTATTCCTTTATTTCGACAAGCATATTTTAAATTTTTGACTTTTGAAGTATTCAGTAAAAATTACCGTAAATTTTTTGTTTTCTAACGTTTAGAAACGTGTATATATCTCTAATCTCATTCGTGCTAAAATGGCATAACTGTTTCTATAATTGACAAACGAACTCAAGAAAACGGTCTACCTTTTGGGAAGAATCATGTATCGCCTGTTGCTTAAGTGCTGATGTTACGCAGCAATAGTTGATTTTTGCTTGAAATAATCATATTTTTCGTCCGTAAGTTTTTAAGGACAAAAAATGAAACTGGATCTTCTTGATATTTATAGCGACTA
>NZ_AWTR02000080.1 GCF_000469665.2 Holospora obtusa F1
CTTATCAAATAGTCGCTATAAATATCAAGAAAATCCAGTTTGATGTTTTGTCCTTAAAAACTTACGGACGAAAAATATGATTATTTCAAGCAGAAATCAACTATTGCTGCGTAACATCAGTGAATGAAATCTTGTTTACGACTGGGGGGCTTATGTTACTGATCAAAGAATAGTGCATTGCAAATGCTTCTTGTGGATCAATGCGGATAAACGGAGAAAATGTACTGACATGTACTGACGAATGTGAGAGTGAGAACTTTGAAAACTCCACAAAAAAATTGTGCGGCGCTTCAGTCAAATAGCTACATGCAAACAAATTTTCACAGTAGTTATTTCCTAGATAGTCAAATGATCCCTTTGCATGGATAAAAAAATACTGCGAACTTTGGAAAAACTACGAACATACACGCTGTATTTTTTGCAAATAATTTGATGCGCTTGTTTCGTACTTCTGCAGAATTTCAGGGGGAATATAATTTAAATTAAGTTGAGACTTGTGAATTAGAGAATAGAAGTAGATCCCGACATCAAATGATCGAAAAAAAAATTCTTAGCTAAATGATTTTAGCGTTTTTTTCTGGAAACATTTTACCTGCACGTAAACTTCAACTTCATGATACTGTAGAACCTTAAAAAAAGCTAATATTTTCTGATAACTGAACTATGTACGTGTCTTGGTTTTATAAATTCACTAAAAATAAAAAATTTTTATCATAGTGTTTATTTTTTGATGATGCTCTCTAGAAAAAACATCTAAAAAGATCTAAACTCAAGTTGTTTTTATGGATTTTACCATGTATCGCATCGCTTTATCCATGCTTGTAGGGGATAAAATTAAATGCTGGGGATTAATTTTTGGAGTAACTTTTTCTGCTTTACTGATTACTCAACAAATTTCTATTTTTGTTGGGCTTATGTCTCGAGTTTCTAGTCTTATTCTATCCATTCCTGAGGCTTCTGTTTGGGTTATGGACCCTAGAAGTGCATATATAGAAGAAATACAACCATTGAGGGATGTTGATTTGCAACGAGTACGTTCAGTTTCAGGAGTGATGTGGGCAGTTCCTTTTCACAAAAGCACAGTGTCTGCTACGACCCAAGATGGTCAGTTGCATCAAGTTCAGGTAATTGGAATAGATCCTCTTACTTTTTTGGGAATGAATAGGGATATAATTCAAGGAAAATTAGAGTATTTTTGTCACCCCTTAGCTGGTATTTTAGATGTGAATGGGTATCAAAGGATTTGGTCTTTTTCTGATATTAAGCTTCCAAAGACTCTTACTATGCACCATCATCGACTTTCTATTCAAGGAGTGTGCGAATCAAGACCTACTTTTTTTTCTTTCCCGTTGTTGTATGTGTCTTATTCTACGATAAAATCGATGTTAGGAAATAAATCTTATACTTTATCATTCATTCTAGTCAAAGAACGCGTCGGTATTACGCCTGAAGTGTTAGCGCAAAGAATCACAAAAGAAACGGGACTTCAAGCAATTACTCAGCACGAATTTTCTAGTAAAAGTATTCAATATGTTTTAAAACGTACAGGGATTCCAATAAATTTTGCTATTACGATCTTGTTGGGAGCTTTGGTGGGGGGGGCAATTACTGCGCAAACGTTTTATTTATTTTTTATGGAGAATTTGAAACAATTCGCTTCTATGAAAGTGATGGGCGTCTCTAACAAAACTTTGGCTCGTATGGCATTAGTTCAGGCAGGGTGCGTAGGAAGTATCGGATACGGTCTTGGCGTAGGACTTACGGCTTTGTTTTTATGGTCTCAAAGAAATGCTCCAGCATTTAAAGGATTTTCTTTGCATTGGCAAGTATTAATGATTAGCTTTGTAATGATTACAGCGATGATTTTGCTCTCCGTTATTGTTAGTTTGAAAAGGCTTTTTAGGGCAGATCCCATGATGGTATTTAGAGGAGCGTAAAATGATTTCTGATCTGAAAAATTGTATTGAATTTTCTAACATTTCTAAGACAATCCAATCAGGAGAGCACACTCAATGGATCCTTAAAAATATTAACGGAAGATTGCAAGGGGGAAAAATCATTTTATTAACAGGTCCTTCTGGGTGTGGTAAAACGACCTTACTTTCCATCCTTTCTGGAATTTTATCTCCTACTTCAGGCACAGTAAAGGTGTTTAGTCAAGATTTGGCTAAACTATCAGAAAAAGAAAAAACAATTTTTCGTCGTCATCATATGGGATTTATTTTTCAAAATTACAATTTGGTCCCTTCTCTTACTGTTCAACAAAATATTTCTATTCCTCTTCTCGCTCAAGGAATGTCTCGAGACCTAATTTTTGAGCGTGAAGAAAAGATCTTAACTCTTCTAAATATGGAAACGTTTGCGCATTGCTACCCTGAGCAGCTTTCGGGTGGACAGCAACAAAGAATTGCGATCGGACGCGCTTTGATTCATGAACCAAGATTTATTTTATGTGATGAGCCTACCGCAGCTTTGGATGAAGGGGCTGGGCAAAATGTTATGACGCTTTTGAAAAATTTAGCAATGTCTCCTGAAAGAGTTATTTTAATTGTTACTCACGATAACAGGATCTATTCTTATGGAAACTGCATCTTGGAAATGAAAGAAGGAAGTATTATTTCTTCTAAAGAACAGTAAATTTAATTAAATCACCTTAAGAAAGTTAGATTAAATCTTATACGTCAAAAATAATGGCAAATTTTAGAGGTGTTTGCTTTTTGATTAACAAAAACTAGGCCCGACAAGATTCGAACTTGTGCAACGCCGTTATGAGCGGCGGGTTCTAACCACTAAACTACAGGCCCCTTGATAGCGATCATATCATACTATTTTTTAAAAAAAAAGCTTCAAATTCTTAAAATTTCATGTTCAAAAAAACAAATAGATTATATTTAAAAAAATAGCTTTGTTTGTAAAAATGATGATTTTTTTATTATAATTTTAAAATATAAAAGCTGTATATTTTTGACGACAAAAAGTCTTAAATTTTTTAAAAAAAAATTGCTTTATGCTTTTAAAAAGTTCTAATATTTGTGTGAAAAAATGAAAGGATTTTGGTGTTCTTTTTAAAGACGTGTTTTTTTAAGAGAAAATACGTCTTTTGAATGGGAGAAACTACAAGAGGGAGTTTTTTTATAAAAGACAAGCAGAAAAAATAGGTATACATGAATAAAGCGGTATACCTTAATTGAAAATTTTTATCGACACTAGTTCTAATCTTTAGCTATTTTTGAGTAAAATTAACGTCGAAAAAAGATTTTTGTCTAAATATTATTTTTTTGTTCTTTTCTGTTAACAAATCATTGACAAAATATGAATTATTTATTAATATTTAAAAGAACAATACATGGAAAAGCACGTAATGAAAAAAAATATATTTTTTTGTTTTTTTTAACTTTTTTTTTAAATCAAGGATTTTCGTTTAAAGATAAGCAGGCATTACCTAATCAGATATTTCAAAAAAATGACCAAAATATCTTCGATCATGCGATTTTTGAACTTGAAACTTTTCAAAATATTAGCTTAGAAAAAATGATGCGCGATATAAAAATAGTGTTGTCTAACAAAAATGATAAAAAAAAAGCTGAAAATTTCATAAAAAAAATAAATTGGGAAAAAATTTCTAAAAAGATCGATACTGTATTTTCTTTAGAAAAAACGAATGTGCTCAAAAATTCTATCAAAACTATAATCAATGCAATTTTTTGTGAAAACAATCATCAAGATTTGTGTATAAAAGTTTTAAATTTATTAAATTTTGAAGATAGAGTAGACCGCCTGAATGATGAAAAATTTGTTTTGTTAACGGAAGTTATTTTGTTAAATAAAAATCACTCTAAAATTGCAAAAAGCATGACGAACAAAAAGAATACTGAAAAATTTAATTATTGGAATATTTTTTCGTTAGTAAAAAATTTATTTTTTAACAATAATTCTTTAGAAGTTTATAAAAAAGCTATAAAAATTATAGATTTGAAAGAAAGAGTGCCGCGTCTTAGTGATGAAAATTTTATTTTATTGATCCGAAAAATTTTGTCTAAACGCAACACTCCTGAAGTTGCAAGCCAAGCTTTAAATTTTATAAATTTAGGTGCGCAAATTAATAAACGTACTGATAACGTTTTTATTTTGCTCATAAAAGAAATATTATCTTCAGAAAATTCCCCTGAAATTGCTCAAAAAGCTTTAGATTCTGTAAATTTTAGAAAAAGAGTCGAGGAACTGAGCGACACTGATTTTATTTTGCTCATAAAAGAAATATTATCTTCAGAAAATTCCCCTGAAATTGCTCAAAAAACTTTAGCTTCTGTAGATTTGAAAGAAAGAGTAAATAAAATATCGTACACTTGCTTTTCTTCATTAATAGAAGAAATTGTGTCTAATAAAAATAATGTTAATATATCTATAAAAGCTATAGAAAAAATTTATCTAAATCGAAAAAATGGATTGGTATATCTTTATTTCATCGACTTAATACTTGTTCTTTTGTCAGAGAAGAGTCACTGTGATCTTTCTAAAAAAGTAATTGATTTTATAAAACCTGAATTAAGTACGCTCTCAGGTTATTCAATTTTTCGGTTGATCGAAAAGATTATTCACGGATACCAAGCGGGCAATCTTAGTGATGATTCGAGTTCCCCTAGAAAAAATCTCGAGTTGCAGAAAAAAATTATAGAAAATATTAACTTTAATAAAATTAATACAATTCTTGGTCTTAATAGACGGTTCGCAGAATGCTTGCTAGATCTAGTAATATCTTCAGATTATCCTTTGGTTGCACAGATTGTGGATCAACTCTGTGAATTTGTCACAATTAACGAAAATGATAAAATAATTCAAAAAAAAGTATTACATAAAATTTTCACAAACAAAGAAATCGCAAATATTTTGTTATCAAAAATGAATTTTTCATCTTTTAAAGATTCAGATGACGTGGTTTGCGAAGTGATGACATGGTGTTTCCAAACACTTCATCAATTGAAAGCAAAAAATTTTGAAAATGCTGACACAACCGTCGCTATAAAACTCTTGTCAAAACTCAATATCAAAAAGGGTGAAAAAACTTTCTGGCAAAATGTTGACCTCGCATTAAGGTTGATGCCTTTTTCAAAATCTAGTAAGGAAGTCGAGTGTTTTTTATCTAAATTGCGATGTGACATATTTGAAGATTTCGAAAATTTGGAAAACATTAATGAAATATTGTCAGTAAAAAGTTCGTCAGATCCAACCTATTCTGATAAAATGAAGGCGTTTACGTGGAAGTGTTTTTTCGAAAATATTCAAAATCTTGAAGAAATTTTTAAAGCGTGCAGTATATCAAATTATTCCGAAACAGTTAACGCCTTTACGAATCAGTTAAATTTTGATGAAATGAACAAGCATCTCTTAAGCAAGACTCCAAAAGATGTGAACAAAAATGAACATTTGGAGTGGTACTCTTCAGGAATATTGCTTCGTAATATTTTGCGAGCTACTAACGAATCATTTGCTCAAACTTGCTTAGAGAAAATTAATTTTTGGGGTGGAGATTTAACTTCAGATATTGGAAAAACTATGACTATTTTTCTGTTCGAGACAAAAAATACGGCGATTGGTAATTTTTTAATAGAAAAAATTCACGCTTCCTTTGATAAAGATCCTTTGGATGAAGTACAGCGAGATGAATTTATAAAAACAATCTTAGCATCATATCCTGCAAAAGAAGAATTGAAAACAAAACTCATGGAAAGATTAAATTGGAAAGAATTTTTTCATGCAACTAAAAGTGAAAAATTCTCTGATATTCAGTAACGCATTTTGTTTTTTTATAACATGAAACAGACTTAAACGTTGCGTAGATTTTGGGCCTAAAGCACTTCTTAATCGTACTCTCACGTTTCATGTTAGCTGAAAATCTTTCAATAAGATTTAAGTGGAGTATAAAATATTGTCTTAGATGTAGAGAACAGCGTCATGTTTCATAAATGATAGCTTGTGAACTTTGTGATCAAGCGTGATTAAAAGTTTTTTTATTCTTTTGATGCTGTTTTTCGTGTATTTTTTTGTTCTAAAGTATTATGACATTATCTTATTAATTATAAAACTTATTAATACTTATTTTTCTATACGAATTCAAGATGAAAAAATATTGCTTCAGTGTGTTGTTTATGTACGAAATTTTTTAAGTAAAAAATGTAAATTTTGGACTAAGTACGCTTTATACAAAGTTTGAAAAATAGTTTGTAAAAGATGATAAAACCGTGTTATAACTACCCTTAGTCCTTTGAGATCTTGTTTTAAGTGCTGGTATGTTTTTTTATTTGAGCCATTTAACTCATTATGCGTCTTTCTTCAATTTATTTCGTTATTTAACCTTTCGGTCTATTGGGGCGTTGATGAGTAGTTTTTTTATAGTTTTTTACATTGGAAAGCCTTTTATTCGTTTGATGAAGCGAGTACAAAAAGGTGGGCAACCTATACGTCTTGATGGGCCTGAAACACATCTCTTGTATAAAAAAAATACTCCTACAATGGGCGGGGGGATGCTGTTATTAGGGTTTTCTGGAAGTGTCATGTTGTGGTGTGATTGGTCCAATCCTTATGTATGGCTTGTGGCCTTTACTTTCTTATCTTTAAGCTTATTGGGATCTTGGGATGACATTTTAAAAATTGTTTACCAAAATAGCGCTGGGTTAAGTGGAAAAAAAAAGCTTGTATTTCAAGGAGCGATCGGTATTTTGGGAGCAATTGGAGTATCTTTTGCTCTAAGGCACATGAACGTTGCAACAGAAACCTTGCTCAATGGTGTGTATTTACCTTTTTTTAAAAATCTTGTTATTGAACTGGGGTGGATATATCCTTTTTGGGCTGCTTTAGTTGTCACAGGAGCGTCGAATGCAGTTAATTTGACTGATGGTTTGGACGGATTGGCAATTGGTCCAGTAATGGTGACCTGTATAGTACTTGGAATTTTTGCTTACGTTTCTGGTCATTCAGTTTTTTCTATCTATCTAAAAATTCCCTACGTTCCCATGACAGGCGAACTTTCTGTATGTTGCGCGGCTCTATTAGGTTCAGGATTAGGATTTTTATGGTACAACGCGCCGCCTGCGATGATTATTATGGGAGATATGGGGGCGTTAGCTTTAGGGGGGACGCTAGCAGCTATTGCTCTTTTTATCAAGCAAGAATTGTTGCTGGGAATAGTGGGGGGAATCTTTGTAATAGAAACTGTTTCTGTCATGATTCAAGTGGCTTATTTTAAACATACTAAGCGCCGAATTTTTTTGATGGCGCCTTTGCATCATCATTTTGAAAAACGTGGATGGTCAGAATCGACCATTGTTATGCGGTTTTGGATTATTTCTTGCTTGTTAGGAATAGCTTCTTTGACGGCGTTAAAAATTCGATAGGCTTAATAAATGGTAAACGATTGGTGGGATACAAAAGGCCCTGCTCGATGCTTACATCAGCTGTGTGATTTACGAATTGAGTTCTTAAAGAGGTTCTTTTCTCTGGGCGGAAAAAAAATTTTAGACATAGGGTGTGGCGGAGGAATTTTTAGTGAAGCGCTTTGGAAACAAGGCGCTTTTGTATCAGGAACGGATACATGCGAAGATAGTTTAAAACAAGCGCGCTCCCATGCGCATTATTCAAACGCACATATCACTTATGAATTGCCGAAATATTTTTACACCTACGCACAGCCTTTTGAGGTATTACTATTTATGGAGGTTTTAGAGCACATAGAGTGTTTGTACGATACGTTGAGGAATTGGCTTACGTTGCTATCGCCTGGAGGATACCTTATAGGATCTACTATTAATCGTACAACTGCGTCTTATTTTAAGGCTATTATTGCTGCAGAGCGTGTTCTACGATGGATTCCTTCAGGAACTCACGATTGGCACCGATTTATTCAACCAAAAGAATTAAACGTACTATGTCAAGAATTAGGATGCATTGGGTGGCTACAGCAAGGATATAAATACTCTTTTTTTCGATCTCAAAAATGGAATTTTTGTCAAGAAACCGACACAAATTTCTTTTTTTTGGTTAGAAAGCCTTTTTCAGACTTAAATAAAAAAGATCTTTTCTTAACGAACATTTCTGATTGTAAAAATTTATGATGCTTTTTACGTTTTTTTTACTCAGGTAGGCTACGATTTTTTGTCGTAAATCTACACTATAGTAATTAAGTTGAAGCTTGAGAATGAAAATACTATTTTTAAAAAAAAATTCTAACATCATATAGCCTAGAACTTTTATCTTAGATTAACTGAGTGTTGTGCTTCACTTATTTTCAAACTTAAACTTAGTTTACTGTATATGTACTCGAACTTAGTGCTCATCTTTAGTCTAGCACAAACATGCATTTTATTAAAGAGGATGTTCCATAAGTATATGTAAGAAAAATGTTTATTTTACAGGTTAGGTTAAGGCATATTTTGTAAATTTTTAAGTTATTATAAATGAATGTGCGACCCAACATTTTGTCGTTTTAAGATAAAGATCTCAAGTGTGGTGGGGGCGTTGCGCCTAAAGATAAGCGCAGTAAACTGACTGAAAAATTGATAGAGAGATTTCTCAAAGAGGGCCTATAAAAACCCCCCTTTGCGTTTGTGCTGAAAAGGCGGGGGGAGAACAAAGACAATCTAAAAACGTTAAGATGATGTATAGAGTAAATTAACTTTAGTGTTGTGAACAAATAAAGTACGAGACTCAGTTAATCAAAGAGAAAGGTTCTAGACTATATGATGTTAGAATTTTCTTCTGGGAATAACTCTTATTTTCTTAAACTTCAACTTAAATTTACTATAGGTGCGGGGTAATGCAAAAAAAATTTGACTCATTTCAACAAAATTTTTGAAATGTGTTCTGTCAAGATGATAGATAAATAAATAAAAAAGAAGGGTGCTCCATCATTGTCGTTGAAGAAAGAGCTTCAAATCCCATGAAAAAGTGCGTTTATAGGGTGATGAGTTAAATGCATGAAGATGAATGTAAAATTTTTTTAGAAAAAATTGTAAGGTAATGTGAGTATTATTCGGGCAGATTAAAGCGAATATTCAAGACTTAACGTTTTCGTAGTATTCATAAATCTTTTTTTAATATTCTTTTAGATTACGGATAAAAGCTCTCTAAGCTTTTACGAATTCAGGTCTTTACTTAAGGGGCTTTTTTGGTAGAGAGTTTTTTCCTAAAAACGCAGTTTATCATTGTTTACTCTGGTGTATCTATCTTAACGTTGTATCATATTTTTTTAATACAATAGTGATAGAATTTTTTTGAAGCATGAAAAAAGGAAAAAACAATGAATAAAAAACTATTTTTATTTTCTACATTGATGATTGGGGGAAGTGTGTTTGCTAAAGGAGGAGAATGTTGCTCAAAGGTCATTTATCCTTCAACGTGTTGCTCTCCTGTGGTGCAATCTTGTTGCTTACCTGAAGAACCTGTGCAGTGTGAGCAGCGTATTAGCGTTCCCTTAAGCTGCAATACTTGTAACTAATAAAAAGAATTCATTTAGGTTGAATAAATAAATCAAAAACAATAGTAAATAGGAGAAAATTATGTATAAATATTTGTTTTCATTGATGCTAATCGTTTCTGGCATAGTACATGCTGGAGATAATAAATGTTGTGGATCTCAAACAATTACCTCTGTAGATCCTTGTGGTGTATGCTCTAAAAAAATTGTTAGCGTCTGCGTTCCAGAGTGTATGACATGTAGCAGTTGTTGCGAAGCATAAAAAAATTTTGTGAAATGAACTAAAGAATCGGAAGGGTTTTAGTAGATTTTAGGTTTCTTTTGTGTGATTTTTAAATAAAGCAGTCAAAAAGTGATAAAATGAATAAGCGTAAATTTTTTGTAAATAAGCTTACTAAAAAGGATTAAATATTTTTTTGGTTCATTCACGTAAAAACGTTTTGATTGTTTTTAGTGCTCAGTATACTGCACTCAATTGTTAAAAAGTCCAATTTTTAATTTTAATCAAAAATAAAAAGGCTTATTTATGAAAAACATAGAAAGAGGGAGGGTGAAAGTATTGCGGATATTTTTCCCTCTTTTTTCTAACTATGAGATACTCAGGTGTAGTGCATTATGGACCATAATTTTAAGATTTTTCAGGAAGAACGTGAGTTTTTTTCCATATTTTGATATTTTTGTGATGTCCGGAACGTAATACTTCCGGAACAGCTCTTCCCATCCAAAGTGCAGGATAGGTGTATTGAGGGTGTTCTAATGTATTTTCTTGAAAACTTTCATTAATTAATGATTCTGAATTTCCAAGAACGCCAGGAACGCATCGTACACATCCATCGATCAGCATCATCGCTGGAATCTCTCCCCCCGATACCACAAACGTGCCTATGCATTTTTGTTGAAAATTCCAAAATTCTAATACCCGTTCATCAACTCCTTCATAGCGACCACATAGTATCACAAGATAGGGAAGATAAGAGTACGCTTGAACATCTTTTTGATGGACGGGAGAGCCTCTAGGGGAAAGGTAAACAAGATGGGGTTTGTTTTTGTTAAGACCGTACGCATAAGTGACTGCTTCATGTACGACATCAGGGCGCAATATCATACCTGGTCCGCCACCGTAACAAGCGCGATCTACATTTTTTCTTTTTCCTATCCCAAAATCTCTAAGATTAATTAAATCTAAGCGCCAAAGATTTTTTTTTAAAGCGCGTCCAAGCACGGATGTATTAAGGGATGAAAACATTTCGGGAAATAGAGTAATAACGGAAATATGCATACGGAACTACTTGTTTAGTCTCCTTTTTTTGTTGAATCACAAATTTGTTTTAATCTTTTTTAAAATCATAAAACACCGCTCTCAATCTGATTTTTTTAACTCGACGTTTTTTATAAATATTCTAAGAACTCTTTTTGTGTCCCAAAATTTTAAATCATCGTTTAGATCGCTCCGCATAACTGCAGTCTTCCGTATTTATTACGATCTGCATACCTCTTTCAATATGCTGAGGCACTGTAGTATGCAGTCCGTTACTTAATGTTGCAGGCTTATAAGAAGACGTTGCTGTCTGTCCTTTTAAGGAAAGGTCGCATTCTGTAACTTCCAAAGTGACTTGAGATGGAAGCTTAACCAGCATGATTTTTCCTTCATAAAAAATTCCAGTTAATATCATTCCATCTTCTAAAAAAGCAGAATCTCCATTCAATTCCTTTTCTGTCACGGAAAACTGTTCGTATGTTTCCTGATGACTGAATACGTATGTGTTGCGCTCTCTGTATAAAAACTGAACATTGGCTTCTTCAAGGTGAGCGCGTTCTATATTTTCGTTAGATCGAAATCGTTCTGAGCGCTTGTTACCTTCTCCCAAAGATTTCATTTCTGCCTGAATGTACGCACCACCTTTTCCTGGTTGCGTATGTTGAGTGCGAGTTATAAGCCATAATTTATTTTGGATCACAATAATATTTCCATTTCTTAATTCATTTGCTTCTATTTTCATTTTTTCTCCTTTTTTGATGCTCATTCAATTTAATTTTTAAATTATTCGTTAATTTAAGAAAAAAATTCTAAAATCTCTTACAAAAACTTACTTCATTTTTTTAGCACAACTAACAACCAATAGAAACTATAAAATATTTTTTTCTTTACTGTCTACATCTACACTTTTGAAAAAGATAAGCCAAATATACGATTTAAAATTTTGTTTTAATATTTTTCTACTCGAATATAAATCAAAATCAAAAATACATTTATGAATTTTTTGAAAAAAATCGATTACCCCTCTCACATTTCAAATCATTAAACGATCTAATGGTTATAAACGTTGTCTTGAACTTGACCTAAAAAAAGAAGTGTGGCAAATTCTTAGGTAATTAAGTTACGTTTTGTTTATGGTTACGGTAACAGTAAGAGAGGCGCTTCGTCAAGCGCTTGAAGAAGAATTAGAACGAGATCCGAATGTATTTTTGATGGGGGAGGAAGTTGATAAATATCAAGGAGCATACAAAATAAGTAAAGGACTTGGCGAACGCTTTGGGTCTGGGCGTATTGTTGATACGCCTATCTCTGAATATGGGTTTTCAGGTCTTGCTGTTGGGGCCGCGTACTCAGGCTTGCGTCCTGTTGTGGAGTTTATGAGTTTTAATTTTTCTATGCAAGCCATTGATCACATTATAAACTCTGCTGCCAAAACTTTGTATATGTCTGGAGGGCAAGTTAAGTGCCCGATTGTGTTTAGAGGTCCAAATGGCATTGCCTCAGGAGTGGGGGCGCAACATTCTCAATGCTATGCGAGTTGGTATGCGCATTGCCCTGGTCTTATTGTGATGTCTCCTTATGACTCAGAAAGTGCAAAAAAACTTCTTAAAGCAGCAATCCGCAACGATAATCCGGTAGTTTTTCTAGAACATGAGCTTTTGTATGGAGAATCTTTTCCTTTGAAAGAAGGGGGGGAGGATATCTGGCCTATAGGAAAAGCAAAAATTCGTAAAGAAGGTTGTGATATTACAATTGTTTGTTTTTCTTTTATGGTTAAGGCATGTTTACAAGCTGCTGATATTTTGTCTGAGATAGGTATTTCTGTTGAGGTGTTAGATTTGTGCACATTAAGACCTTTGGATACAGATGCGCTTCGTCGTAGTATTCAGAAAACTCATCGATGTTTGGTGGTGGAAGAGGGGTGGCCTGTATGTGGTGTGGGTAGTGAAATTTTAGCGCTTGCGGTGGAGCTTGCTTTTGATGAGTTAGATGCACCTCCCATGCGATTGTCTGGAAAAGACGTTCCACTTCCTTATGCAAAAAATTTAGAAGAATTATGCTTTCCTCATGCGCAAGACGTGGTGGATGTGGTAAAGTATTTATGTAAAGGAAAGTCGTAGAATCCGTTGATAAGGATGTATACACATCATTATAATTTTTTTAAACCTGACTTGTGTTTGATATAAAAAGGAGAGTTCATGTCCATCATATTTAGAATGCCCGCCTTGTCTCCGACTATGACACAGGGGGATATCGTGAAGTGGGAAAAATCTTTGGGAGATCCTATCGAAAATGGGGATACGTTGTTGGCTATTGAAACAGATAAGGCTATTATGGATTTTGAAGCCACTGATTCTGGAGAACTATTTCATATCCTGGTTCCTGATGGAACAAAGGGGGTTTTAGTTGGAACACCTTTGGCAATTTTTAAAGAATCACAAGATGTTTTACATGATTTAAATGCGTTAGTAAAAAGCTTGGGGAGCGCTTTTGATGCTAATCGGTTAAAAGACTTATCAGCACCTTCTGATAAACAGACATCAGAAAAAAAAATAGGACCGGACTTTTGTGAAGAAAAAAGCTCGACTCCTTTTCGCGTATCTCCTTTAGCAAAAAAAATTGCAGAATTACATCATATTGACTTAAATCAGTGTTTGGGCACAGGGCCAGAGGGGCGTATCGTTAAAGCTGATATTGATCGAGAAATAAAAAAAAAGCCTGTTACAAATACCTTAGAGGATTTAAAAAATACCCAAATTTTGGAAAAATGTTCAAAAGAAAGAGATAACGTTTTAAGTGGAGGAATGTTTGTCCCATTTTCTGGCATGCGCGGAGTGATTGCTAAACGATTGACTCAATCTAAGCAAGAAATTCCTCACTTTTATATGAGTCTTTCTTGCAAGATGGACGCTTTATTAGATTTGCGAAAGACGTTAAATCATACTCATTCAGAAATGCGGGTTTCGGTAAATGATTTTATTTTAAAAGCTACTGCGTTGACACTTAAAACGTTTCCTGAAATGAATGCTCACGCTTCTTTGCAAGGAATTACTAAATTTGAAAAAGTTAGGTTGGCGTTTGCAGTTTCTTTGGAAAAAGGTTTGATTACTCCTATCATTGAAGATGCTGCTGAGCAATCATTGTTTAAATTATCTAATACGGTTAAAAAATTGGTAGAGCGTGCACGATCTGGGGAGTTGGCTTTGCAGGAGTATCAAAACGGAACATTTACCGTGTCTAATCTTGGTATGTTTCAAATTGAAGATTTTCAAGCTATTATTAATCCCCCTCAAGTGGGAATTTTAGCAACGAGTGCTACGTTAGAAAAGCCTATTGTAGAAAAACAAAGTATCGTTATAGCAAAAATTATGAATGTTGCACTTTCTGCAGATCATAGGGCTGTGGATGGTGTTTTAGCAGCGCAGTTTATTCGAAAATTTCAATATTATATCGAACATCCTTTGATGTTATTAGCCGAATAAGAGAGAAAGGGAAAAGGTTAAGAGCACTCGTGATGTTCAGTGCTCGATGTTAATAAGCTTTTTTTAAAAAAAAGAGTTTTTATGTCCGTTTTTTTGAATAAGTATTTTAAATAATCTTTTGGTAACGTATTCACTTTATAATATTTTTGTGTAATACGAATAAAATTTGCTTTATGGCTAGAAAATATACCTCATTGATTGCGTTTTTTTGCGCAAGTAGTATTCCTTATTCCGGTTTTGCAGATCGTTGGGAAAGCCTTGCTTCCCATATTAATACAGATGCTCCTCCTGGAGAGTTGACAAAAGAAGTTAACGATTTGCTTCATCAAACTTTCGATAAAAAAGCACAATAACTTAAAAAATTTGTGTCTTAAGTTTCTTCGTTGGACTTAAGATGCAAAATAATTCCCTGATTTGATCGAATAACATGTACTTGTAAAAACGCCTCTTTTAGCAGCTGATACACAAAGTAAGCATAAAATTCTGCTCCAGAGGTTGCGGGCTTTCCTTGCATCAAAATGATATCTTGTTTACAATTTGGAAGAATGACTGTTTGCGTTAAAGAAAATACAATATGTTGTGGAGTATTGCGTATTTCAATTGTTCCTTTTTTGGATACAGCTTGTTTTACAAGCCAAAAACACAATCCAAAAGTTATTCTTGGGTACACTTCAATCAGTGCATCGCTTGGCATGTTACATATAAATTGATCTTTGAAAATACGTTTTAATAAAATTTTTGCATCAGAAACACTGGGAGACTGACTGCCAAAGAAATCCCGGAATATTTCTAAAAGCTCTATTAACTGTTGTTTTGAGCGAAAAATAAGCGTCCAAACCTCATCCCCAGGAGGGGGCATCATTTCGATTCCAGCAGAAATCGCACTAAAAGGAGAAATAAGATCGTGCATCATTTGTGCAATTAATCCCGTAACATCTGACAAAGAAAACATACAAACCCTCTAAAATGATCTTTTGCATTCTATAGATTATACGGATCTTTTTTTCTTTTGCATCAGGTTTCAATCAAGAAATCTTATGATTATCATCGAATTAGAAAATTTTTTTCTTTAATATTTTTAAACAAAAATCATTAGAGTTTTTGTATACTTTTATGTTCAAAATAATATCATTAAACCATGATACTACTCTATATTGAGCTGTTTGGATGTGAAAAAATCTTTGATATGGTGGGGGAAACAAGGATTGAACCTGTGACCTTTACGATGTCAACGTAACGCTCTACCACTGAGCTATACCCCCTTTTATTCTTTAAAGAATAGCATATTAAGTGCGTCATGACTAGAGGATATTTTTGTTACACACCAATTTTTTTTTAAAATAAATTTTTATTTGAGCTTTAAGGGGTAAGAAAAAGGAGTTTTTGAGGATAGGCCAATCTTCAGATATTTTATAAACATGAGAACGTTTTTTATGAAGTAGTTTCTGTACAGTAAAATTAAGTTTAGGCTTAAAAATAACGTAAAGTATGATTCTGGGTGATCGAAGAAAGCGATTTTTGACTTGTATAGTCTTAAAGTCTGCTTTCTAGAAATACAAAGGTATATTCGTAAACTTTCACTTTATTTTACGCATTTTGTATTCGGCGAGATATGGTTTGCATCAGAAGTATTGTAGATTTTTTTACTATTTTATTGATTAATGTATTTTTGTGAAAAATTTATTAATTCAGTAATAAATAAGCGATATAATTTTTATTTTTTATATATTTTGCGTAAAAATTAAATGATGTATATTCGCATGCTAAGGTATTTTAGACAAGGCATATTGAAATTTTATAAAATTTTGGTACAATCAAGACGTAATGTGTCGTAATCTCTACAGCAAAGCACGTATTTTCCAGTGTACATTTCGTACGAAGCTTTGTGTTGGATTAAACTGGAAGGAAAAGTAAGCATGACATACAAACCTGAGGCATTGTGTCCTCAAGACTTAATTCAACGCTCTGTGTATTTAGGGCACAAAGCGTGTCGTGGAAACCCCAAAATGGAGCCTTATATTTATAAAAAACATGATGGGGTTCATATTATTGATTTGGTAAAGACTCGGATGCTTTTTGATCGTGCTCTTAAAGCGATTTACAGTATTGCAGAGCAAGGGGGCAGAGTTTTGTTTGTGGGGACTAAACCTCATGCTAGAGAACTCATCAAGACCTATGCTCAAAAATGTGGTCAGTATTATGTAGATCATCGTTGGACTGGGGGAATGCTTACGAATTGGAAGACTGTATCTGCTTCTATTAAGCGATTGAAAGAATTAGACGAGAAATTAGCTTCTCCAGAAATAGTGAATTATGTTAAGAAAGAGCAACTTCAGTTAACTCGAATGCGTGATGGGTTAGAGAGAAAGCTGGGGGGAATTAAAGAAATGGGAGCTTTACCTGATGTTGTCTTTGTCGTAGACGTGGTGGAAGAGCTTATTGCTGTAAAAGAGGCTCGAAAATTAAGGATCCCAATAGTTGGTATTGTTGACACGAATGCAGATCCTGATGGAATTGATTATATTGTACCAGGAAATGATGATTCTATCAGCGCGGTGGAGCTGTATTGCTCAAGAGTATGTGATGCTGTGTTAGCAGGGATGCAGGCTGAAATGGAGAAATCTGGAAAATCTTTAAAATCATCTAGAGTTGGAAAACCTGGATTGGATGATCAGTTGTTAACGCAATTGACTGAGCGCTTTAAGCAAGCAGATTCTGAAAAAAATGGAACGAAAATAGAGGAAAATCTTCAATCTTTAACAAAAGGTTCTAATTCTCAAACAAAGTAAGGAGCATAAGTAATGAGCACTCATATTCATAAAGTTAAGCAATTGCGTACAGAAACTGGCGCTGGAGTTTCTGACTGTCAAAAAGCGTTAGATGCTTGCAAGGGAGATATTGAAGAGGCCAAATTGTGGCTACGAAAAGAAGGAATTGCAAAAGCTGTAAAGAAACAAGATCGCAAAACAGCAAATGGTGTGGTTACGTCGTACGCTAAGGGTGGTGTGGGCGCTTTGCTAGAGGTGAATTGTGAAACTGATTTTGTTGCTCGCAATGAACGGTTCCAAGAATTTGTTTTGACTTTGTTGCAAGATGTGGAAAATCATCGTGTTCCTTCCCTTGAAGCGTTGCTGTCTCATAGTGCGTTGAACGTAGAAGAACGTATTCTTGAGCAAAGTGGAGTGTTGGGGGAACATATTCGGTGCTCTAAGCTTGGGGTGTTAGAAATTGCTCCTGGAGTTGTGTGTTCTTATGTGCATTGGGATTCGCGCCAAAACATGGGGGCTGTGGGAGCTTTAGTTGCTATCGAGTCTGAGTTGTCTGAGGAAATTTTAAGACCGCTTGGAGAAAGTATTGCAATGCATATTGTGGCTTTTTCTCCTACGTATCTGTCTATTTCTGAAATTTCCCCAGAAGATATTTCTAAAGAGGAGTCTATTTATCGAGATCAGCTAAAAGGGAGTAACAAACCTCCTGCTATTGTTGACAAAATGATTTCTGGGCGTATTAAAAGCTTTTTTGAAGAAACAGTTTTGGAAGAGCAAAAGTATGTTAAAGATCTTTCTCGCTCTGTTAAGTCCCATATTCAAGAATTAGAGAAAGTTCATGGGAAACCTGTCAAGATTGTGAAATTTTTAAGATTTGTTTTAGGTTCTGACGCGTAATGTTTGCACCGGGAACACGACTTTTATTAAAACTTTCAGGAGAAATTTTAGGTAAAGTTTCTTCTGAAAACGAGGGGGTTGGGATTGTTCCTGAAACTTTAGAATCTATCTGTTTGCAAATTAAAGAATTGTCTCAATATCAATGGACTATTGTTGTAGGGGGGGGGAATTTTTTTCGAGGAGGCTCTGCGTCTTGGTGTCATCGCAGCACTGCAGATCGTATAGGTATGCTAGCTACGGGAATGAATGGCCTTGCCTTACATGAAATGTTTGAATATCTTGGAGTTCCTAGTCGGCTTTTATCTTGTGGAGTGTGTAGTGGAATAGGAACGGTATATGATCCCCGTATTGCGCGCTCTGCACTAAATGCAAAAGAAGTCGTTATTTGCGTTGGGGGAACAGGGATAGGACATATTACGACAGATACAACCAGTGTGTTGCGTGCATGTGAAATAGATTGTCCAGTAATTTTGAAGGGAAGTTCGGTAGACGGTGTGTATGATGCTGATCCAAGATGTGTTCAGGGAGCGAAATTTTTACCTTACGTTACCTACGATCAGGCGATACAGCATGGATGGAGGATAATGGATTTTACAGCTTTTACGTTATCTCGAGAGTTTCAAAAAAAAATTCTTGTATTTTCTATTTTAAAACCTAAAGCACTTTCAAAACTTTTAGACGGAACATTACGTTGTACTTTGGTTTCTCAATAGCGTTGATCTATTTAGAAATGATAAAATTTTTTGAGTTTTTTACGTAAATCTGTGTGTTGGTCGATTTTGTTTTTTGGTGTTATTCTGTTCTCTTTATTTACTTTTGAAAACTCTTATATGCCTTTATAGTTCAAAAGGTCTTGCATCTAATAAGAATATGGTTTATCCTTAGTTCCAAAGGGTTTTTTTGGTTATAGTCATGTCAAAATGTTGTGTTATTACAGGTAAAAAAGCGCTGCGGGGAAATTTAGTCAGCCATGCGAATAATAAAACAAATTGTTTTTTCTTGCCTAATGTGAGAAAAATTCGTTTAACAAGCAGGATACTTGGAAGAACGGTGACGTTTATGGTTTCTGCTAGAGGGTTGCGCACGTTAGACAAATACGGTGGGTTAGACGCTTATCTTCAAAAGCGCACAAAACGACGTCTTCATGAAGAATTACATCCGTTAAAGCGTGCGCTTATGAAGAAAATTGAAAGTGCTGCGATTGTATCGTAAGTTAGTATACGTTGTGTATTTATGGCGTTTTGGAAAAATTCAAGTTTTTTGTCTTCTGTATCTCACGCAGTAAGAGATGGAGTTGCTTTATTAGTTCTGGCTTTTGATTTTTTTTTATTGGTCAGCTTTTTGTCGTATTCACCTCATGATCCTAGTTGGAATATATGCGTTCGGGGAGTTCCGGATAATTTGATGGGCGTATGGGGTGCGTGCGTTTCTGATCTTTTTTTTCAGTGGTTTGGATTGGGCGCTTGGGTTTGGGTTTTTTTTGGATTTTGCGTTTTTGTGAGTATCGCGCTTGGAACTTTTGTTTGGTTTTGGCTAAGATGGAGTTTTTTGCTAAGCGTTTTTGTTTCTTTTTTTTCTACGCTGTTCAGTGAAAAATTTGGTGCTTTACTAAAGATGTATCCTCCAGGCTTGGGGACTTGGATTAAAGAAGGTAAAATTTCTTTTTGGGTTGGAGCGGTTTTATGTGTGTACGGTATTGGGTGTAGTTTAGGTTTATTTTTAGGGGATGAATTTTTAAAAAAATGGATAATTTTTTTTTCTCGTCTTAAGTCAGAAAAAGAAGATGCGCAAAATATGCAAGAACATGTTCAAGGCGGTAGCACTGATCTAAAATCAAAAAAAGATCGAGAACCTTTAAAAATTTCTAAACTTTCTAAGATCAAAGAAGAAATTATCAGAGCTCCCTCCATTTATCTAAACAATCCAGAAACCGCTTTACCCCCATTGGAGTTTTTGACGCGAAATCCAGGAAAAGGGCTTTTGAAAACAGAGATTGCTCAAGGGTCTATTGATCGTTTGCAAAACGTGTTAGAAGAATTTGGAATTAAGGGAAAAATTGTTAATACACGTCCCGGACCTGTTGTGACTTTGTATGATTTAGAGCCGGCTCCGGGAGTTAAGTCATCCCGAATTATTAGTTTATCTGATGATATCGCTCGATCTATGAGTGTTTTGTCTGCGCGTGTGGCGCTGATTCCTGGAAAAAATCTTATGGGAATTGAATTATCTAACGTTCATCGTCATATGGTGTATCTTCATGATTTATTAAACAGTCCTTTTTACACAGATTTTCAAGGACAACTAGGTTTGGCGTTAGGGCAAGATATTGCAGGACAGCCAGTAATTGTGGATCTTGCCAAGATGCCACATTTATTAGTGGCCGGGACTACGGGGTCAGGAAAATCTGTTGGAATAAGTAGTATGATTTTGTCGTTGTTGTATCGATTATCTCCTAAACAGTGTAAATTGTTGTTGATCGATCCTAAAATCATCGATCTTACTGTTTATGATGAAATTCCTCATTTAATTGCTCCGGTCATTACAGATCATAAAAAAGCTTTAGAAGCCTTAAAGTGGGCAGTGCAAGAAATGGAGCTTCGGTATCGAAAAATGTCTCAGCTAGGTGTGCGCAATATTTCGGGATACAATCAAAAAGTTCAAGAAGCAAAAAAAGAAAATCAACCTTTGACACGAGAAGTTCAGTTGGGGTTTGATTCAGAAAATCGTCCCTGTTTTCAACAACAGGTTTTTGATACAGAATTTTTACCTTACATCGTCATTATTGTTGATGAAATGGCGGATTTGATGTTAGTGGCAGGAAAAGAGTTAGAAGTATTGATTCAAAGATTAGCACAAATGGCGCGAGCAGCAGGAATTCATCTTATTATGGCAACTCAGCGTCCTTCTGTAGATGTGATAACTGGGACCATTAAAGCTAATTTTCCCACTAGGCTTAGTTTTCAAGTGAGTTCAAAAATTGATAGTCGTACAATTTTAGGGGAACAAGGTGCGGAAAGTTTATTAGGTCAAGGAGATATGCTGTATATGGCTTCCGCTGGTCGAGTTATGCGCATACACGGTCCTTTTGTCAGCGATGAAGAAATTGAAAAAGTTGTAAATTTTTTAAAAACTAGAGGTTCTCCAGAGTATATTAATATGGAGATTCAGGAAGAGGATAAGATTACGGGAGAACTTCTTTCTCAGCAAGATGCGCTGTATCAAAAAGCAGTGGCCATTGTGTATCAAGACAGAAAAGTATCTACAAGCTACATCCAAAGGCAGTTGCAAATTGGATATAATCGCGCTGCGCGTATCATAGAGCAGATGGAAAAAGAAGGAATTATCTCGGCTCCAAATCACTCAGGAAAGCGAGAAATTCTAAATAATACAAGATGAGTGGTTTGCAGATAGTATAAATCAAACAACAAAAAAATCTATTTTAAAAAAAAAATACTTAAGCAGAGATAACTTCTAAAAAATAAATTTAAAATAATTGAAAGTAGGCCTTGCAGGACTTGAACCTGCGACCCTCTGATTAAAAGTCAGATGCTCTACCACTGAGCTAAAGGCCCCTTCCAAAGACAGTATCGTATATTTCTGTTCGAAAGTCAAGCACCTATTTGAACTTAAATTGATAGATACGGCTTGTAAATTTTTTTTGAAACGTTTGCATGTCTGTGGTTAATTAATATTTAATATATTGAATAAATTTTAAAATTTTAAATATCAAATATTTATACATTGAAAAGAAAAAAATAAGTATGCACTAGACTTGCTGTGGAAGTTGCCATACATTTTTTGAAAAAATTTTCCTTTTGACTGTGTGATCTTTTTCAAATCCGGAAAGTCATTTGTTTATGTTGATACGCTCTAGGATGATAAGAATTACATAGCACACCTTTTCGGAAACGGTTGACACCTTAACTCCAGGCCGTAGATAGCGAAAAATGGGCTAAATTTTTTTTGCCCAAATTATGTCGTCACGAAATAACATAATGAAAATCAGGAATTTTGTTCTTTAAAAAAGATGACGCAATAGCACAGAAAGACACAACGTATCCAATGAATCTTTGAAAATATTTAGGGTCTTATCTAAGCGGGAAGAGAAGGGGAGTTAGGGAGGAAAAGCAAAAAAATCGTTAAACTCTGTGTTGCGGATTTTGACAAAGTCTTCTTGGCGGGATCTTCCTTTTGGCTCATGGAGATTTCAAAAATACGCACAGAAAGATTTTGCAGAAGGCAATTTTTCAGATGGTAAAATGAAAAAATTTGGGAAAATTTTTTAGAAAAACTGAGCATTGACCCAGACTATGAGTGAATGGCGATAGCCGTATAAAAGTGCATTCTTATACAGCAGAAAAGGGGCTCAACACGAAGCTACATATGGCCTTGAATGCAAAGGGCATCTAGTCAAATTCAGGCGTTCTTTCTGATTGCAAAACAAGCTAGTTATCTTGTGGAAGAAATAAAATGCTGAAAATCTTTTTGCAGATAAAAGATGGGATACCTATAAAATTATTGATGAGAAAAATTGTTGATGAGGTAAGAAAAAATAACATCACTCCTTTTATTTCCCCAAATTAAAAATAGAAAAAAACAAAGCAAACACAATAATGATATTTATAAGCTCAGACATCTTGTAAAGAATAAATTCCTTCACCTGAAACGCTGGAGAGGAATTTTCAACATGATACGCAAAATATTTTTTCATTTCTTTTTGTTGTGTAAATTAAGATGCCTTTTTCTTTAGTTAATAATCTCGTGACGACGCAGTCTAGAATCAACGCTAACTTTTGCAGTAGATCTATAGTACCCTACGCGATAATCCCCTTATCAACACTTTAGTCATTTCATTTTTTTTAAGATCGGTTAATTTAATTAATGTATAGATTTCATAAAATATTTTTTTTTAAAACTGATAAATATTCATATCAAAAATAAATTTTTATGAATCTAAGAATCGTGTATTAGGCAATATTTTTTTAAGAAAAGCTTCAGATTTTTTTAAAGAACTCTTGTATAAATGATAATAAAATGGCATTCTTTAGAAAAGCGTATTGTTTTCATTTCGCGTGATTTCAGAGTATAAGTGGTTATTTTATAGTGCGAAGATTGCGTTATGGATGATTGTAATCTTTGGGGGAGTAATATACAGGTGGAGCGCTTCAGATAGTATGCATCGCTTATTGTGTTGGGCAGGTTTTAGAGTAG
Source organism: Holospora obtusa F1 (assembly GCF_000469665.2). Taxonomy (GTDB): domain Bacteria; phylum Pseudomonadota; class Alphaproteobacteria; order Holosporales; family Holosporaceae; genus Holospora; species Holospora obtusa. The sequence goes on from NZ_AWTR02000080.1 coordinate 23,086, forward strand.
AGGAAATTTTTGTAGAAGGGCGAAAGCGTTCTGATCTTTTAGTTATTAAGCGTGCTTTAAATTTAATTCCACAAAGATCTATTTTTTCTCTTAATCTTCCCAAGATATTGAATACTATCGAAAATATACCTTGGGTTCGATCTGCAGTTATTGAGCGAATTTTTCCCAATCGTATATATATACGTTTGTGTGAGAGAGAGCCCATTGCTGTTTGGGTTGCGCCAGATCAAAAAAAATACTTGGTAGATAAAGAAGGATTAGTAATACTTTCTCTTTCCTCAAAAGAACTTGTGAAATGGAATAATCTTTTAAGAATTATTGGAACAAACGCACCTTCAAATGTTTTTGATTTACAAAAATCGTTATCGTTACTTCGTATTAATAGTGTTCATGAGGCAATTTTTTTGCGTTCAGGACGTTGGGATGTGTATGTAGATCATAAATTATGTGTAAAACTTCCAGAAGGAGATGTCCGCTTTGGATTGCAACGATTTTTAGCATTGCGTCATCGAATTCCTAAAAATGTGAAAGTTGTTGATTTGCGATCTGGAGATTCTGTACTCATAGAGTTTGATAAAGATGTCCCCCAATCTTTAGAGGAACAGCGGGCTAAAAAGGAAAAAAATGAAAAAATTTAGTATGCCTAGTTTGTTAACAGGTCGGTTTATCACAGGAATTGATCTTGGGTCTAGCAAATTTTGTTGTTGGACGGGAGCTTGGGAAAAAGAAGAAGAAGTTAAAATTATCGGAGCTGGTCATGCGGCATCAAAAGGAATTGAGGGAGGAAATTTAGTTGATGTAGGGGCACTAGAATCTCAAATCACCGCTGCAATTTATGAAGCAGAACGTCAATCTAATGTTCAGATTCATCAAGCAGTCGTCACATTAAATGGTCATTTTTTTTATTCTGACTATCATGTACTTAAATCTCCCATTTACGAAGGAGTGGTGACTCAAAAATTACTAGATCATTTGTGGAATAGATTTGTGTCTCGTCATCAAGATTATCTTCCTTTACATTTTATTCCTCTGGAATTTTGTGTGGATGATCAGGATCGAATTAAGGATCCTCGTGGAATGTCTGGTATAAATTTGATGTGTTATTGCCATGTTGTTTGGGTTCACAAGGGAAGATTTAATACGTTAGTTGAGTGTTTAAAACGATGCCAAATTCAGCTCTCGGGGTTGCTTTTGGGACTTTATAGTAGTGGACTTGCTTGCTTAACTTCTGATGAGCGAGAGTTAGGAGCAACCGTCATTGATATGGGGGCTCAATCAACTGGAATGGGATTTTTTTTCCAAGGGCGGTTAGTGGGATCGAAACTTGTTAAGTTGGGAGGTAATCATATTACTCAGGATATTGCCAGAGGGTGCGAGACTCCTATTCAGCACGCAGAGCGTATTAAGGTTTTGTATGGTGCAGCGCTTCCAACGTTAAATGATCATAAGGAAATGATTCCTATGGCGCCTCTTGGGGGAGGGGACACCATGGGACAAACCGCACGCTCTTTTTTAATTAATATTATTCAAGCTCGGTGTGAAGAAATTTGTCGAATGATGAAAACAAAACTAGATGAAATGTACAGTGCGCATCCGTTTGCATGTCAGCGCATTGTGCTTACGGGGGGAGCCAGTCAATTGCCTGGTATGCGTGAATTGGTTGCTCAAGTTTTAGAACGCCCAGTGCGTGTTGCAAAATCGTATCCGTTAAAGCAAGCGCCCAGGGTATGCGGTGAATTTTCTGCAGTCAGTGGAACTTTTTTTTATCAAGAAACTTTTAATGATTTTCAATGTTCTGCTTTGTCTTCTCTGATTCCAAATCATCGCTCGAAGTCTTTTTGGAATCGACTTAATGCATTGTTTAAAAAATAAAATCATGTCTATACATACAGGGGGAAACATTATGGAAATGTTCGAAAATAAGAAAATTGGACCTAAAATTGTTGTCATGGGAATTGGCGGCGCGGGGGGAAATGCGGTAAATTCTATGCTGCGAGAAAAGAATTTAGAGTATATAGAAGATTTGCAACATCGTCATCTGGGAGTAGAGTTTTTATCTTGCAATACAGATCAGCAGGCGTTGAGCAATTCTCTGGTTCCTCCAGAAAATCGAATTCAGTTAGGATTCGAAGTGACGAAAGGTCTTGGAGCGGGAGCTCGTCCAGAAATTGGGCGTATTGCCGCGGAAAGCAGTTTAGAAGAAGTCATTAAGCGATTAGATGGTGTAGATATGTTGTTTGTTACAGCAGGAATGGGAGGGGGGACGGGAACGGGTGCTGCTCCTATTTTAGCCAAGGCAGCCAAAGATCGAGGTATTCTAACAGTTGCGGTCGTTACAAAGCCATTCTTTTTCGAAGGTCATCGTAGAATGGCGGTAGCAGAAGAAGGAATCGTGAAATTAAGAAGCTGTGTAGACACATTGTTAGTGTTGCCTAATCAAAAACTTTTTCGTCTTGCAGGAGTAGAAACTTCTTTTATTCAAGCGTTTGCTTGGGCAGATAAAGTATTGCGAGACGGAGTAGATATGTTTATTAGCCTTATGGAAAAGCCCGGATTAGTTAACTTGGATTTTGCAGACATTGTTGCTATTTTGCGTGAAGCAGACAGTGGAGAAGAAGATAAAGGAGACGCGATGATGGGAACTGGACGTGCAGGAGGCGAAGATCGTGCTATGCGCGCCGCAGAAACAGCTATTTCTTGCTTTTTATTAGAAACTGAGCATATTCGTCGTGCAAAAGCAGCTATGGTACAGGTGTCTGGAGGAGAGGATATGACGTTGACAGAAATTGATGCGGCTTTGCATTTTATCCGTTCTCAGATCGAAGATGATGCTTCAGACAATTTTCAGCCATCAAATATTATTTTTGGCGCAACGTTTGACAATACACTTCCAAGTGGAGAATTACAAATTTCTGTTGTTGCCACTGGAATCAAGCGTGCAGAACTTAATAATAAACCTTCTAAACACGTTTCTTCAAAAAAAGAAACTGAAGAAGAAAAAAAAATGAGTACTTCTTTAGAAAATTTAGAAGGGGACACTCCCTTCTCTAAAGAAGAATTATTTGATCAAAAGTTAGCAGATATTCCAGCCTTAGGAAGACGACATGGAGCAGATTTTACGATTGAATCTGAGCGTTTTTCTTCATTTTCAAATTTACGAGAAGATGAACCAGAAGAACCTTACGGAATGTCTACGGATTTTTCCTTTAATGAAGCCCCTTCTGAAAAACGTGTTTCAAAGTTTAAAAAATTTTTTTCTCGTCGAGTTGAAGATCAAATTCCTTACGTAAAAGAAAATTTTGATTCTACAGGAACTGAACAGCAAGAAGGGGAAGATTTAACGATTCCTGCATTTCTAAGGAAAGCAAGTAAAGGAAAATCAGACAAATATTAAAGTTAGTAAAAGTTAGCCTATTGATACAATTGATGAGGGTAGGGAAGTTATTGCTAGGAAAGTTTAAGGGATTAAAATGTTGTTCAACAAACATATACTTCATTCAAAAATTTAGTAAAATTTTATTTTGAAATGTGGCTTAATATCCTCTTGTAAAAAATTAAAACTTTTGTTAGACTGCTAAAAGTAAGCGGGCGTAGCTCAGGGGTAGAGCATAACCTTGCCAAGGTTAGGGTCGAGAGTTCGAATCTCTTCGCCCGCTCTTAGTTTTAGGATTTTAAAAAAAATTATGAACGTACATTCGTTTTTTAAAGGTATGCTCTGGATGTTAGGAATGTGCCTAGTGAGTTCTGTAAATGATGTTATTGTAAAGCTTTCAGGACTTAGCGGTTCGCACCTTAAGGATATAAATATTTTATTTTTTAGATTTTTTTTTGCGACTGTTACGCTGATACCTTTATTTTTGTCTGATTTCCGATTGAGTTCATTTAAAAAGTCACAGGTTCATGCGATAAGAGGAGGATTGTTTGCTTTGGCGATGCTTCCTTGGTGTTATAGCTTAATTCAGCTTCCTATCCCTCTTGTTATCAGCGTGGGATATCTTACTCCGGTTTTTGGTACAATTTTGGCCAGTTTAATATTGAAGGAATCTTTTAGCGTCGCGCGCTGGATTTCTGTGTTTTTTGGTTTTTTTGGAGTGGCCGTAAGTGTGAATTTTTCTTTTACAGGAGCAAATTCATCTATCTTTATTGCGTTGTTAGCTACATTTGTGTTTGCAGTTTTGGATATTGTTAATAAAAGACTTTTGACGCAAAAAGAAAGTTTAATTTCAACGATGTTTATGCCTACCATGTGGTCTTTTTTATGGTTGCTACCTATTGCAATTTGGAATTGGAAAACTCCGAGCTTTCATGAAATGGCGATGCTTTTGATCTTAGGAATTGGCTCGAATTTGATGTTTTTTTGCTTACTAAAGGCGTTAGGATCCTACGAAATGAGTGCTTTGCAGCCTTTCAAGTATAGCGAAACTGTCTTCTCTTGTATTGCAAGTTTCTTATGTTTTAATCAGATCCCTTCTGTTAGCGTGCTTTTGGGGTTAGGTTTTATTGTTCCTTCGGCTTTATACTTGACATTTCAGGAAACTCGTTCAATTAAATAGAAAATTTTTATTCCCTCCAAATTTTTTTGAGCAGAGCAGAGCGTTGTCACAAAGTATTATTTAATTTTTGTACAAAAATTTAACCTAAGATTATAGTTTATAATAAATTAAGTTTAGATTTGCGAATAGATAAATTATACAATAAAAACGGTTAAATTATAATTCAAATATGTATAGTTTTTAGAATAAATAACTGATGTTACGCAGCAATAGTTGATTTTTGCTTGAAATAATCATATTTTTCGTCCATAAGTTTTTAAGGACAAAAAATGAAACTGGATCTTCTTGATATTTATAGCAACTATTTGATAAGTCAAAATCACTATGCAACATCGACTGGTTTAGCCAATATGTTTCAAGGCGAAATTAGCCATGATCAAATGACTCGT
>NZ_AWTR02000079.1 GCF_000469665.2 Holospora obtusa F1
CAACTCTAGAGGATTCTTGAATTCCGTTTTTCAAAAGATGATTTTAAAATTCTGGTCAATTGTTCTTCAGAAAATCCGACTTGTTTTAATTGATTTATATTGTACATCAAGCTCCCTAAATATTCTTCATTTTCAGAATATTGAAATTTTTCCAAAACTCTATGAGCAAAAAGACACGAAAGATCCCATCCAAACTGGTACGGAGAGTGTAAGTCATTCTTCATTCTTTCTGTCATAACCATTTTTGTTCTCTCCAGCCAAAATTCAAACTTGTCTTCAAGATCGAAGCTTGAGTTTATATCTGATGGTATTTTTTGTAGCCAGAGGCTCTCTTGTTCTATACAATTAAAAACAACTAAAGATGAATCTCCGTAAATACGCTGCAGATCAAGTAATTTATCAGTTATCGTTGACAACAAAAACTGTTTGTAGGCAGAAGAAGCATCAATAGTAAAATCTCTTTCTTCTTTGTACCTTTCCTCTATAGCTGAGATCTCTGAACGATCTCTTGATGCCTGTACAACAACAAAATGATTAATTTTATGTTCTCTTCTTTTTTGAATATTTTTATATATACATCTATAAAAGCTTTCCGTCCACGTCCATGTTTTCGCAATCCATGTCAAATCTTGAAAATTTTCTTTGATGATTGTACTCTTGGGGTTGGCAAGAAAAGTAGATGAAAAGCTATCTCTTAAAATTTTAGATATGTCATATTCTGACAGACTTTTTTCTTGTTGAATTTCTTCTTTTATTATATTTTTGACCCCTTTAGAATGCTCATCTTCGAATGAAGAAAAAAGAATCTCTAATTCTTTATCTAGAAAAGTGGAATGTGCTTCAGTATCGATGCTTAACTCTAAACTTACATCAAGACCTGCGTTCTTAGAAAAAGCTTGAATAACATGAGTAATCGTTTTTGGTTCAATACCGCCATATCCGTTTGGTGTATTTGTTTCAAAAGAGCACCAAAATTGAGCTACACTGTGTTCATAGGCAATTAAACCGGAAAGCCCAAACTTTTTTCTTATATTTTCTAATATGATCGGAATATTTTTGTAAATTTCACTTTCTTTAAGTTTAAGAGTATGAGCTTGAGATGGAAGTAATGTTATAGCATTACTAATGATATCTTTAATTCTAATAGTGATTCTTTGTTTAAGAAGTTCGAATTCACGATGCTCTTCTGGCTTTGCATCTAGTACAAGTCTTTTAGAGGTAAAATTTTGTACTGTTTGTACTGTTTGCGCTGTTTGTTCTGTTTGTTGGTAACGACCCGCATAAGCATAAAAAGAGTGCATTATAAAAACAATAAAAAATAATTTAGATTTACCTTTAAATAAAATTTTCATTTTTGTATGAAGCATTTTTTTACGCTTGTGATACTACCATTAAAACAACGTTAATTCAATACTAAAATTTATGAAAAGATATGGGATTGCCGGTCTAAAGTTAAGTACCTATGTCGCTAAGATATGCAAAAATTCCCAAATATCCAGGAAAATAAGCTTGAGATTAATGAAAGAGTGTCAATGCTTTTTCTTTATTACAAGCTATATAAAGAAGAGGTGAAGTCGTTCATTATTGATGTAGAAAAAAATTAAACAAAATTCCTCTTTCTTATCAAAAACTACTTACGCAGCAGGTCTACTAAACAAATCTTTGTTTGCTTTTAAAACTTGTACGTTTAACTATAGGACAGGCTCTTAAAAATATTTTTCATATGACTATATTTGAAAAAACAAAAATGTATAATACGTTATGTGTGGAGGTATCAAAAGGTGATGCAGTGATCGCGTTGTTGTTTCCTGGACAAGGCTCTCAATATGTAGGAATGGGGAAAGCTTTAGCGCAACATTTTCCTGTAATTAGGGATCGATTCCAAGAAGCTGATGAGTTTTTTTCTTGCACAGGTCAGTCTTTAGTAAAAATTATAGAGCAAGGTCCTTTAGAGCTTTTGATGGAAACTCGGTGGGCACAACCGGCACTCTTCACGTTGAGTTGTGGACTGTTCGATGTCGTTTACCAACATTGTTTTTCGTCTAACTTTTCTGTTGGATGGGTAGCAGGACACTCTTTGGGAGAATATAGCGCTTTATATGCTGCCGGATGTTTTTCTTTTCGAGAAGGGCTGGCTCATATTCAAGCACGGTGTCAAGCCATGTCTGAAATAACAGACGGCACTATGGCAGCTATTTTAAAGCTTTCTGTTGCCCAGGTTCATCATTTGATTCAAGATTATGGTCATGAAGAAGTCGAATTAGCAAATGATAATTGCCCTGGTCAAGTGGTAATTAGTGGAAAAAGAGAAGGTGTTCACCGTATTTTAACGTACGCACAATCTCAAGGAGCACGCTGCATTCCTTTGAACGTAAGCGGTCCATTTCATAGCTCTTTTATGTCTTCTGCTGGAAAAAAGTTTGAAGCATACCTAAAATCTGTTAAATTCTCTGATCCTGTAATTCCTGTTTTAACGAATACTACCGCCTCTCCCCAACTCGATTCCAACTATATAAAAGCTCAGCTTATCCCTCATTTGACACACCCTGTTCGTTGGAGAGAAACGCTTCAAACATTGTATGCGCTCGGTTCTAGATGTTATTTAGAAATAGGACCAGGATCTGTACTTACTGGACTGCTAAAAAAAACAGTAGACTCTGTTTATTCTATTAGCTTAGGAGATCTTGCTTCTTTAGAAAATTGGATGCAATCTTTTTTAACTCCTTCCATAAAAGCTATGCAAAATCTTTAAAGTATGAAAAATTTTTTAGAACAGTACAACATAGAAGCGTATATAAGAGACGCTTTATCTCGTATGAGTTATGAATTGTTTCAAGAAGTGTACCTAAGTTACCCTGAACTCAGTCCTTTATTAGGAGATGTCGTTTGGCCTTTGGGAAAATCTATTCGACCTAAGTTTGTACTAATGTTAGCTTTTTTATTTTCTTCAGATCCTCTTGCCAATTCTGGAGTTATGGCGTTATGTAAAACTATAGAATGTTTGCATGTTGCTTCTTTACTTCATGATGATGTATTAGATGCGGGAATTATACGAAGGTCTCGCTCGTGCTTTTATCTGTCTTGGGGACAGCGTAGATCTATCTTATTAGGAGATTATCTTTTAAGTATCGCGTTGCGGTATCTTTCAAATATAGATGATTGCTCACTTCTTGCTATTGTTCAAAACGCTATTACAGAAATGACGTTGGGGCAAATCCAAGAAGAATCTATGTCTTGGTCTAAAGGAATCAAAGATTATGAACAGCTTGCATCCAGAAAAACTTCCTCACTGTTTTCGGCTATTGCGCAGTCTGTATGTAAGTTGTTTCAGGTTGAAGATACACACTCAAAAATTTTAGAATTTTACGCAATGCTCACAGGACTATGTTTTCAGTTACAAGATGATATTCAGGATTACACAGGAACAAAAAAAGACAAAAAAAGATTTCAAGACTTTTTTCAATCTAGAGTAACAGCTCCTTTATTATGGTTGCGAGAATGTGTTCCTCAAGATATTCAGATAAAGATAAAGACGTACTGGGATTCTCCGACATCAGATCATGCAAACGATATCTATGATCTGATGGTAAAGTACAATATTTTTCGGTACGGAGAAGATAAAATTAATAGCTATAAGCTAAAAGCGTATCAAAGTCTTAAAAAATATTGGCCTTTAGAGAATGTCCAATTACTTATGAATTTTTTTCCCTCTTTTAGTGGATACTGATATATGGAAAAAAAATCTAAAATTTTTAGTATCTTATGTATTATTATAAAAAATTTTTAAACAGTCATGGACTAAAAGCCGTTAACCCTTGAAACATTTTAACGCAAATATGATGCTGAAGCGCGGCGCACCCTTTTAATTTTCGAAAATGAAGACGTATAGAGGTAGGGCGTAAAAAACGAGATCTAAAAACGTGACTCGTAGTTGATTCTAAGGCTTGAAATTGATCCGTGTCAACACAGCGAACATCAATTTTATCCAGCAATTGATCTCCTAAAAAAAATTGCCCATACGCATAAAGATCTTTTGGCTTTGAATGATAATAAGCAGCATACTGCGCTCCCTTTTTTCCTTCTTTTTTTTCAGGATCATCGTACCATCCATCAGAGTAATTCATGGCATAGCAAGAAGCATCTTGATAGGAAACGCTTTTAATATCACAAGATTTCCATGAATTTGGATGAAGCCCAGACACAAGAACTGAAATAGAGGAAATTCCTTGGCAAGAAGATAACGTATACTGCGTAACTTTTCCACTAAATGTATTATTTTTTGGATACTCCAGTATCAATTGATGCTCCAAAGTAATTCCTAACAAAGCTTCAATAGATCCTTTAATCTCTAGATGACAACATCGCGCTGCCATTAGCCATATTTTATACGCGCGTTGCAATGCAAAATCAAATGCTCGTTTTCCAAATTCCGTTAAAAAAAATGAACTTTGTATCGTAAAAAATAGTTCTTTAGTACGTTCCTCATGCAGCTTCCAATGAACATTTTCTTGAAATATAGAAGAGTAGTGATCATCTATAGACTCAAAAATTTGTTGCCCAAATCTGACATAGTCTCCTGTTTTGTAAGCTCGAACTGGGCTCCAGCCATCAATAGCTTGGGCGCTTGTAATAGCACCTAAATTCCAGTGTAACTCTATTGATTTTCCGGGGACTTCAGAAGGCCATACCGTTTGAATAACTTCTTTTCGTTTTTGCTTTAAATTCCAGAATATCCATAAACTTCCGTCAAAAACATATCTTTGTACTATTCGATCTGGGTTCGAAAGTGTTAAGAATTCATGTTTTCTTTGATTAACAATTAACTCGCTATGCAATACACGATATCCAGAATTTCCTAATAACGTTCCTGATTTAGGCCATATTTTTTTTAAACTTTCTGGTGTATACGTTGCCACTTCTTTGTTAGGAAACGCGCTCTCGATCCAAGGAAACACATTTACGATTCCCTGAACTTGCTGTATCCATTGGGCACGTAACACGATCTTTAGTTTGTTTATCCCTGGATTTTGGCAATAATTTATGATATGCACGTTTTCCTTGGGGTGAAATACCTCTAAAGAGCTCGTAACGTGAGAAAGTTTGCATTTTCCAGAAACTGGACACCAGTACGGAACAAAAAGTTGATCAGCTAATACGCTTTCTGGGCGCATATCTTCATCATCAAAAAAATAAGGACAAAAAGTTTCTTTTGATCTAAACTCTTTTGCAATACGTAACCATGATGATTCATCCTGAAAAGCTTTAAGATACACAATAGCTATCCCTTTTTCTTGCTGAATGTGCTCCACATATCCCTTAAATAAACAGACGTTTTCTTGAACATTTTTAGGGTTCCAACTTAAAATTCCATAAGGTTCTGTCACAGTATTTAGTGGAACATGCAATATTAACGCTGCGGGCTCTTCTTCTTTCTGAGTAAGGGATAAAGAAATAATAGAACTGTCTATTTTGTTATGAACAAACGAAGACGAAAATTCTTTTGCTTGAGAAATCCAAGAAAAACAAAGCATCTTACCCTCCTGTTTTTTAAAAATTTTATACATATTAATGTATAATTCAAAAATATTTTAATTTTGATTATCTCAATTTTTAAGTTCTCATTCCTCTACCTGTTTGTCTATTTTATAAAAACATAGAACTATTTTTTTTCATCGATTTCTTAAAAAACAATTTGCTTTTTTAAATTTTCGTATATTATTGAAAAAACATTGCAATTTTCTTTAGTTCGTGAACTTTTTACCTTTTTCTCAATAATCTTTAGAATGAGTATTGACGCAAAGGAGTTGTTTTTTTTAATACACGATGAAAACAAAATAACGTATTGATTTTATCCAAACAATTCACTACAAACGTATCCCTGCTTTTTTATAAGGATAAAAAAAGATCAAAAAGACTGACAGTACTCAGGTATCATCCAACGACTCATTAAAGAAACCGTCCAAAGTGTAGAGTAATTCTGTTTATTTTCTTTAAAAGACCGAACGGGTTGTTCAAAATAAGTATGAATTTTTTTTACATTAGTCTCATCGAAATCAGATATTACGACAGGATAAGCGTTAAATTCGTACATTTTTTCAGTAATAGATAGATCAAGCTCAGCAGAATAATGCGATTGAAGCAAGGTGATTTCCATAAAAAACCAGGCTTTTCCTTTGAAAAATTCTTGTAGCGTTTTTAAAGATAAACAAATATAAGGAAGCGCATTAGATGTATGACACAATAAGACAGGAACTTGAAACGAAGCTAGCTCCTTTTGTATGTATTCAAGAAATTTTTTCTGAAATCTCCAAGAACTATGATAATTCAATTTCATCACTTCACCATAATCTGTATGCACGCTGACTTTCAGCAAGCCAAGGTTCTAAAGTTTTGTTTAACTCTGTTAAATTTCCTGCGTTTTCACACAAATGTTTCACTGTATTCATTATAATTTGTCTAAATACAATAGGAACTGATTCAAACGTCTCTCCATATCCAGCTCTGTATTCGACAGAAATAGAAGGACTGTTCCATTGAAAAGGGACGATAAGTTCTTCTAATCCAGAAGAATTTTTTTTCAATGTATATTGAGACTGGGATAATAATTTTCCTTTTTTTTCCACTTTTAAAATTTGAACAAAAGGAGTTCTGCTAAGCGGTATCCGATTGTTTCTGCTTATAATCTGTATATCTTGTGTTAAAAATGCTTGATTTAACCTCATTTCTACCCATTGAACAGCAACTTTTATCCAAGTTTCTAAAATCGTTTGAGACGGATAACTTCCTACAGGAAGAACGCTCTTTAATATGGTCAAGTCAATAGGGGTCCCTTCATTGGGACGAATTACGATAATCATAACCGTATGTCTCCTAATTAATTTAAATTAAAAAATATATTTTCTAAAACATAAGACCTTCTACGCCAATAAAAATGTGCAGTTTTAAACTTTTAAAGAAGGTCCATTGATAATTTAATCCTAATACATATATTATTTGGATATTTTTATCTTTTATAAAAAAATCGTTGAGTACTCACCAATTGAGTACGACTACATCTGCAAAGCAGAAAATGCTTGAGGATGAATCACTGCCCCACCAATATATGCCATCATGTATAATTCAACATGAGGCTTATAAGTGAAAGGATCTCGAATTAAACGAATTCCGTCCCTATAAATTGTCTGATACCCTCGTTTGAAGCTTCCAAATATTAAAGGAATTTTTTGTTGCTCTTCTTGTCCCATAAGATCCGTAACAAAAAATTCATACCCCATTAATACAGGTTTTTCAGAAACCTTAGTTGGAACCCAGAATAAATACCCTTGGGATGTCTTAATGCTTCTTGCCCAATGCATGATTTCTTTAGATCCCATCCAAACAGCATCTCTTAAAAAATACGTAGGAATGCTACTAATTAACGTTAGTAAAATCTTGTCTGCTTGCTCTGGTGTCAAAGGTAATTTTCCATCAATACTATTTTTAGAAATTTTTCCTGATTGTACGTTAAACACAACTCCTTCTGGCTGATACTTACTTGGATCTCCGTACAAAAACGCTTGATTTTCTGCATCCATCATTTTTAACCGAGCCTCTTCTAACATCCAAGACTCCACATGGACCACTCCCTCGTCTAACAAGGATTGTGTAACCCTAGATCGTTGAGACATCGTACACAAAGGAATATGCGTTCTTTTTAAGGACACAGAAGTGTCATCTTGGGAGGGTGGATTTAATTTACCTTCCTCTCCCCACACAATAGGAGTTCCTTGCTTTTCGTCAAGAAGAACATCAAGCGCTCTTCCTTTTTTTAATTCAACCATCATAGGAAGCTTTCGAAGAAAGGAATCTTCCACTAAATTAGAGTACAAAGTTTTTACCATAGATTGTGGCATCAAGAAACCACCTTCTGAATCAATTACATGATTGAGAGCCTTTCTTTCCATTTGTCTGAGTCCGTCCGTATGACCACTGCATACGTAAGATAAAAAGGCGTTTTTGTGTTGCAAAGCGTTATTATCTTTTAAAGGAATATCTAAAATTGGTCGAGAATTTACCGTATTTTGCATCTGAAGTAACGTATGGTGAGCTTGATCCATAACTTGATGCAGTCTTTGAAGCTTATCTTCTTGCAATCCATCAAAGGGAATTTTTTGCTCTAAAGCTTTTAATCTCTCGTCATTGACTTCTTTAAATGTTTCAAAAGCTTGACCCAATTCAGTAAGCGCGCATTGTAATGTATTTTGAATAGACATAGTATCTCCCCCAACAGAAGTTATAGTTAAATAAATTAGATAATTTAATTAAAAACTAAAAATTAGTGTAAAAACGTAAATGATGCAAATAACATTGAATATTTTCAACTGCTTTGATATAGCTGATAGAAGAACTTTTTATTTCCTCTATCCGAGCATTTTCATTACAAGGAAATTGAACTAAAGATATTTCTTTTAATAACAATTCAGTAATACATCTTGTTCCTTGATCAAAAAGACATTTTTGAACAAAAAATCCAATAGATAGCCCTCTCTTTCCTTGCTGGATACTCTTCATTGCTTCTTTTGCTTTTGGAAAATCTTGAAGAAACTTTCCTTCAAGAAACAAACCTTTTTCATCTTCTTTTAACTTTAAGCAAATTCCGATAGGTTCTTCTATATCATGTTCCCAATAAATATGCGGAAACCTGTGTTTCTTGGTTTTCCAATTCCAAAGTGTCTTTTGAAAAGCTCCAGGCATTATTTTGTCGCCTGCATTGTCTTTTATGTACGTACTTGCATATCCAGAAAATATCCCTTGATACAGTTTTGTGCAAAAAGGTGTTGTTACTCTCCATAATTGACCCATCTATTTACCCACCGTTATTTTTGCTAACGAAATATAATACATTAAGCTGCTGCAAGAACATCTCCATCTGGTAACGGAGCAAACCCCATGATCTGTCTTTTTTCATTAATGGTTAAAAATTCAGCATTGTTTGTACGTTCCCACAACGCTTCTCGTTTGACGGAAAGAGCATCTATTTCATCTTTTGAGTATGTTAACTCTACATTTTGATCGATAATTCCCAATAATTTTTGGTAATTAGAAATCACAAGGTTAGTCATAGGAATTAAAGTCTCTTCCCACATATGAACTCTAGCTTCTTTATAATTTGCAAAGCGTTCATCTCCGGGAATACCAATGCACGTAGGAGGAATTCCGAACAATTGAGCGATACCTCTCGCAGCCTCCCCTTGACCTTCCAAAAATGCCATTTCTTGGGGAGAAAACCCTGTCTTTTCCCATCGAAGACCATTGCTTAGCACCATAATTCTTCCTGCATTATCTCGTCCTGCATACAAATTTTCTAAATCTGTACGCAGTTGAGCTTTTTGATCGTCTGTCATTTCGTATTGAGAATCTACCGTTAATATTCCGCTGGGAGTTCCTCCGCGTCTTAAAATAGATAAATTGTGCTCTAAAGCTTGATTGCGAAATTGAACTAGTGACATCGCAGCTGTTAATGGACTTTGTCCCCAGTGGCTTTCAAACGGATGAAATAAGCTTATATGAACCATGCTAGAACGCCCAGTTAATCGATCAATGGGAACAGTATGTGTTGTATTTCCAATACGATACTCGTAATGTTCTGGAAAACCTTGTTCGTTATACATAATACGCACTCGATCAGGACGTAACACGTATAACTCCCCATATCCTTGAGGATTTCCTACGTATTCGATAAAAGCATTTCCTGACAGCAGTAAATGAGAAACGACCATTTCTGTAAATGTTTCATAACTTTGAAAAGGATTTGGATTATTTAAAAGAGATAAAATCGGATGATGCAAAATTTTTTTTTCGGATGACTTACTATTTAAATGCAACTTTACCGAAGCAATACTTCGCGAAATCAACGTAATGCACCGATAGACAATGGGATTATTTTGATATCCTATTGTTGCTGCTTCTTCAAAAGTTTGCTCTAGTGTAGAGCAAGAATACCCTGTATTCAAAAATGCTGCAGAAATCGTCTTTCTTTCTGCAGGTTTCTTTTTAAAAATTTTCATAACACTCCTTCTTGGTTTTGTCTTACTGTGTTAAAGACAATGAAGCGTATGTTTATTGGATAACATATAAGGTTCTTAATTTGCAACTTCTTTATACTTTAATAATATTTTATGCTTGGAAATGAAGGATTTGATCCTATTATAAATATCTCTTATAAAGGGTAGATGTAGTAGTAATCATGAGATTTTTCTGTGGAAAACTATAGCAGGGGTTGTCATGCCTTAAATTTTGATTGCCAATGATCTGTGGAAAACAAAAGTAAAAACTGGGGATATGTTTTTGTTCGATGAAAAAATTAAAAAAAAAGACTATGCACACTTTTATCCACAGACTTATTATTCAAAGCAACCTTAATGAAGCTCATGGTATAACACAAAGGGCTTTAGACTGAATGGCTGTTGTGAGAATTTATGATATTTACGTAAGCACGATATTACTTCCTTTATCAACGACAATAATTTTATGGACTTCTCGTCCTATTACTCTGCTCCAGCATTACAAAATAGCGTTTTGGACTTGCGGATTTTCTTGTATATGGTGCGGATACTGGATGTTTGCCTCTCCTTTATATGCATTTAGTGGAACTTTAATTTTTCTTTATATATTTTTTTTGATGTACCTTATTATGTACAGAAATAGGATGAATCAAGAAAGAAAGCTTCTTCCTTTAGTTAGGATGTTTTTTCAATATAGTTTAATAACGGGAATACTGATTACCACATCTTTTTATTTAAAATGGACGTTAATGTGTGCAATTTTCTTAAGTTTAGCGTATGGGATGGATCCTAAAAAACTACGTGTGTGGGGAGTATTGATGCTATGTTCTGGAATGTTTAAAGAAACATTAAGCTTTTTTTGTGGAATCATGTATAGTTTTTTTTCTTTTTTACAAAAATCTAAAGGCTTTTCTGTCGGCTCTTCATCGCAGCATCTTCATTGGATTCAATGGATTTCTGGAGTGTTGTATATTATTTTACCAAAAATCCAAACGTCATTAAAAGGAATATATGTTCAAGAAAGTGTATTTTTGTTTTTAATGGGAATGATTTTTGTTAAAAAGCAGTACGTCTATTCTAGATTTTTGGTTTATATGCAAAGTATTCAATGGATCAAAGATGATTTAATTGTTTTTTCTATGACGTATCTTGGATGTATGCAATGGGCGCACTACATGCTCTATCAGGATCAAGAAATATGTATGACAAAAAATTTTGCAAAAATATGCAATGGAATTCTTTTAGGAAGTTGTTGTGGTGCGGCACTGTGGGGAATCATGTGCATTATGCATACTTCTAAATATTTTTATGTTTATTGTGGAGAGCTTATTTTATATGTTTTGTGTTGCCTTATGTATAGCCAGTCGATATACTTAAAGCTGCATAATCGAAAATACAAAAAACATACGTTAATAGAAGTTTATGTAATTTTTGCAGGAGTATTGATTTGGAATGTGTTCAACGGGTATTATTTGGGAAAAAACAATCTTTTTTAAATCTTAAGAGTGCTTTTGGAACTACTTCCTATCAAAAAGGAGTTAAAGCAGAAGAATTGGTTTTGGACTATTTTTTATCCCAAGGGTACACGTGCAAATATAGACGATTGCGTACTCCTTTTGGAGAACTGGATTTGGTATGTTCTAAGTCAAATATTTTACTTTTTATAGAAGTTAAATACAGAAAAATTTTGACAGATGCCTGTTGGGCCTTACATTTTCGACAAAAAAAGAGAAATTTTTATGCATCGCAGTGGGTTATTAATCAAATAGATTCAGGTTATGACACTTGTTTGATGTGTGCGGCCATGGTCAGTGATGTGTGTATGGAGCTCTATTTTAATACCTATTTGGAAGGTTATGATACGCCGTAAGTTGTTCGTGCATTCAATGTTGTACGGAATTGAGGTCGTTTGGCGCTCTATTTTTATTTTAGTGGGAATGGGGGTGTTTTTTTTAGCTGTAGGGCGCTATTACGTTTTAACACCTAGATCTTTAAACTGGTTATTTTCTGAACTTCAGAGATTTGGGTACCCTATCTATGTAAAAAACGCTACCATAGTATGGAGATGGAAAGGATCTCTTTGCGTTCAAGTTCGCGATTTAAAATGGAGGCAACCTAAGTTAAAACTTTTTGTTGAAAGCGCTTGCTTTGAATTCAAGCTCCTATCTTCTCGCCCATTAAGAGGAATTCGAGCAGAAAATGTTCATATTGACTATGTACAGAAAAAAACAACCTCTTTAGATGTTTTGTCAACGTTTTGTACCGCTACGTCTCTTTTTCAAAAAATTTCGGAGATAGATATTTGTGAGGTTAAGAATGGAGTTTCTATTCTAAAAAATGGAGTCTTACAATCAAGAATTAATTCTTTTTCCTGGACTCCCGAAGAAAAGCATAAAAAAATTTTTGGGCAGATAAAGGGAGCAATGGGGGATATTCATTGGTTTTATATTCCTGAAAAGCGATACATGTACGCAAAATTTTCCAATGGTGTTGGTTTTTTACTAAAAGCGTTAGAGTACTCTGAGAACATGGTAGAGCATCCTTTATGTGTGGAGATGAGCTTTAATTCCCATGGGAATGATGTAAAAATAACTTGGGATAAAAAAGAACTTCTAATAAATGGAAAAAAATATTATTTAAATAATGGGATAATAAGTGCAAAATTGAGCGCTCAGAAAGCAAGATTTAAGGGAAGCGTTGGTGTGGAACAACTTAACGTTTTTCTTAAGGGGGAGTATTATAATAATTGGACGTTAAAGTGGAGAACTTCAGGATCAATAAAAACGCAGGCACTGGAATTTTGGTGGAATAAGAACTGGGTAAGAAATACAAAAAATTGGATAGATCAACATTTTAAGGGGGGAGTTATCGAAAATCTAAAAGGGCGTGTTTCCGGGGTATATGATATGGTTACGAATCTTTATGGAAGCCTTTTTTTAAAAAACGCTCACTTAGAAATCGTTTCAGGGATGCCGTCTATAAAGAGTTTATCTTCTAGAGGGGAATTTAACTTAAATGAATTTAATTTTTATATAGAAAAAGCATTTTTTTCACAACAATCTATAGAATCTGGTCAAATTCGAATTTATGATCTTTCTAAGGATTCTAAACTAACTTTAGCTCTGAGATTAAAAGGCGGGGTAGCAGATGTGTTAAACATTTTGGATTGCAAAAGATTGAATGTGACCAAATCACTCCCTATTAATCAAGCCAAAGGAAAAGCGTATACGCATTTAAGAATGAAATTCCCTTTATTACTGAATTTAAAATTTCAAGATATTATTTTGGACTACGAAAGTGGGCTAGAAGATACGTATTTTAATGTAACGGCACTTGAAGTGTCTTTACCTTTTCAAAAAGGATTGATTCATATTAAAGGAACTCAGCATGATTTATGTGTGAGTGGGAATGGAAAAATGAATCGCCACCCTGCGATGTGGACATGGAAAGGAGTTTTTAAAGATCCCTTGAATCATAAGTTGACGATGGATGTGTCTGTTGATCCTTGTTTGTGGGTTCCTAAATGGATACATCCTTGTTTTCAAAAAGAATTACTTCCGATTCATATAGAGTATTTTTCTGGAAAAGGAAAACTGGTTGCGAGTCTTCAAGGAGAACACATTCAGCTGATTGTTCCTTGGTTGAAATGGGTAAAGCGTCCCAAAACTCCCTTAACGGTCGTATGCGAATTTTTGGAAAAAAAAAAGAACTTACGTTTAATGTTCAAGGAGGAGTTCTATCAAAAGGAAAGTTTTTTTTGAATCAGGATATCTCCGGGAGCGCGAAAATAGACATACCAGGCGTACTCAATGGAGATATTGAACTTCAGCCTAATTTGAAAAAAGTGAAATTGTGTTGTAAATATTTAGATTTTTCTTCTGTAGAAACAAATTCTTTCAAAAAAAAACATTTTTTTTTGAAACACGATAAAAAGAAATTACAAAAAATAGAGTTAGATCTTAATATAAAAACTTTAAAATTAGAAAAAATACTACAATTAGAAGGAATAAGAGGAAGCGTAAATTGGAGACAACCTTCTATACCTTTTTATGCTATGGGATTAGACGAGTATCACTGGTTAAAAAGCGAAATTCGGTGTTTGATTCGCAGTAAGAAAGCTGTAAGTAGTGTTCATTTTTTTACAGTTCCTAAAAAAAATCATACCGATATTCGTCTTGTTTTTAAAGGACTTTCTGGAATATTTCAACTGCTAGGGGTAAATATTATTGCAAATACTGGGGGGGCTGGAGAATACTCAGGAACACAAGCCGCGGATGGAGCATATCAAGGAATTATTGTATGTCGAGACGTCGTAACACAGGGGTTATGGATGGCAAAAATATTAAGCTTACTTTCACCAAGCGCATTAACGGAATTGCTTCACAGTTCTTTAGATTTTTCTGAAATTTTTGTTCAATGTTTTTATAAAAAGGGGGTGCTTACATTAAAGAAGGGAAGTGCCAAAGGATTTAATTTGGGAGCGTTTTTAAAAGGAGAAATTAATTTTCGCACTCAAGCTCTTTTTTTGAAAGGGGGAGTCGTCCCAGCTTATTTTTTTAATACATTTTTTTCACATATTCCGATTATAGGGGACTTGTTGGGGCAAGAAAAAGGGATTATTTCTGGTCAATTTTTTATCTCAGGCTCGTTGACTAATCCAAAATTTTTTGTGAATCCTTTCAGTATTTTTGAACTTGGAGGGTTAAAAATGCTATTTGATCGAGAATAAATTAACTATAGAGATAAAATAAATTCTATTTTGAAATCGTTGACTAACATATACTATGGACACGCGTTTATACAGCGTGAATTTATCAGAAAAATCAATGATTTAGAAAATGATAGATACGAAAAAAGTATCAAAAAATTTTACAAATCGTATGAAATACAAGAAATCGATGAATAAGGTAGTGATGCTATCAAAATCTGACTAGCCTTAAAAAGTATATTACGCAGCTCTGGATGATTGTGGACAATTTTCGCTGATCACAGAACAGTAAAGTGTTGATCAACCGTGGTGGTTTTGGTATACATATTCTTCAGGCTTATCTTTCGTTGAAAAATTCTGAGCTAGTATGAAACGATGGGTCCAAATAATATCAGCGACTCTGGTAAACTTTGTTAGATAGTGTAGTCACGAGATAAGAAATATGATATAAGTGATGCAGTTATTTCATGAATGCATAGGTATTATATGTCAGAAGCTCATCGTCACCACGATATTTCAGACCGCGTATGGAGTTGTGTTAGAGCCTCATTTACCAGGACGAGAAGGGGGTTGGGGCGGGAGAGCTAAAGATAATTGCCAATGTATTAATGCCATTTTTTGGATCTTAAGGACAGGAGCGCCATGGCCAGATTATGGAAGCTGGAGCAATACGCACCGTCGTTTTATCAGATGAAGAGACAAAGGTATCTGGGAGAAATTGCTCGAAGAATGAGTTGATGTTCCGGATTATAGGATTATAAATGGCTGGTGATTGATGCAAGTCACATCAAAGTGCATCCTCATGCAGCCGGTGCGAAAGGTGGAAATCAAGAGATGAGCCGCTCAAAAGGGGGCTTAATACAAAGGTACATCTGGCCGTGGATGCGCATGGTATGCCGAGTCAGAATCATTATTACAGACGGTACCACGGCTGATTGCACGCAAGCTTGGCAATTGATAAGCGGCTTCGCAGCCGAGTATTTCTCGCAGACAAAAGTTATGATAGCGATGCGATTGTTGCTCAGGCCCAAAGCCAAGGCATGACCGTAGTCATACCTCCAAGAAAAAACCGAAAAGTTCACAAAGGCTATGATAAAAATTTATACAAGTTGCGGCATCTTGTTGAAAATGCATTTCTCCATCTCAAGCGCTGGCGCGGTATTGCAAGCCGTTATGCGAAAAATGTCAGATCATTCTTGGCAGCAGTACAAATTCGATGTATCGCTTTATGGGCTAATATCTCGTGACTACACTATCTAAAAATATAAAAAAACAAAAGGAATTACAGGAATAATTTTATTGTAGCTCTCTCTTAAAGGACACCACTTTTGTGGTGTTTTTTTTATTGCTATACTTGATGATAGCGATACACATTGTTTTGTAAAAAAATAAATAAATTTTTTCATTGATTTTTTACAAAAAAAGTTTTATAATAAGTATATAAAAATAAATTATATAAAAATAAAGGATAAAAAAATATGATAAAAAAATATAATCATTGGATAATTCTTTCATGTCTTTTAAGTCAGCAAATTTTTAGTATGGATTTTCAACAAGGGCCATACCGTAATCAAGCGAGTGAAGATTCTGACAAAGAGGATGATAGACAAAAAAAATTAAAGCAATCAAAAAAAATACATAAAAATAAAGTTTCTAAAACAGTTAAGCCGATTTATGTGCATCCTGATAAACCAAATCGAAAAACGTCTTTTGCAAATGATCCTGATTCTTTTGTTTCTAATGTTAGAGGTATTGATATCAGAGGAATGTATTTTCCTTTAGATGAAATTTTGCTTCCTAAAACTTTTGGTATAATTGGTCAAAATTTGAAAATAAATAGTTCTGATAGAATAATTCAAAAAACATTAATTAATGTTGATGATAATTTACCTTTATCTAAGAAGATTGCGATTTATAAAAATAGCTCTCCTGTATTAAACAACACATTTGATAATTTTTTAAAATTAAATCAAGAGGAAAAAGAATATATAATAAATGAATATCTTCCTTTAGTATACAGAGATATGTATGACATGGTAAACGGTATTGAAGAATATTCTAATGGTGCAGAAATATCTTCAATGCTTTCTAAGCGTATGAAGAATTTTGAAGAGGCTTTGCGCTATTTATTACAACAAAATGATCAAATTAATTCAATACCGCAAAATTTATTAACAAGTATGGAGCAAGTGAATATAAATCAAAATAATGATCAAAATAATGATCAAAATAATGATCAAGATTTAATAAATAAAATGAATCAAATAGATATGAATAAAATAGAACATGAATAATAAAAAAAATATTTCCCAACATTTAATTAAAAAATATAAATAATAATTTTATTTATTATTTTTTGAAAATGAAGAGATTTATTTTTGTAAGGCCAGAAAAGATATTAGATATCATTTTCTGGCCATAATTTTTTGAATTTATTTATGCTAATATTCTTTTCTAAAAATTTAAATGTTACAATAAGTCTACAAAAGAAATGGGATTCTTTTTCTCCAAATTTTTCTAAATTCCAAGAAGCTAAAAATTTTTTTGCAATTTCAGATGAAAATGAATTCAAATTAGAAGATGTTTGTTGATTTTTTTCTCCTGAAACATCCGCAGCTATCTGCTTTTCTTTCTTTTTTAAAATGGTTGCAATAAATGACAAAAAATTGTTTTTTTGTGTCCACATTTTCTGCTTCAAATCTAATTAAGAAATTACCAAGACAACAAAACTTAAGCTCAAAAGCTAAAGTACTTTTGAGCTATTTTATTTTAAAAACAACACTTAATAACAATATAGTGATTAGAAAGGTATTAAATTAATTATTTTATTAACAATTCTTCCATTAACCGTACTTTGAAGTCTGCCTTTTTAAC
>NZ_AWTR02000078.1 GCF_000469665.2 Holospora obtusa F1
AAACGCGCCTAAATTCACACACAATCTCTTGCTTCTGTTGAAGATAAAATGCTTTGGCTGTGCAGGGCCAGAGCATTTATCTTGAACACAACCGGCTTTCTTCCTCTTCAAAACAGTTTTAATAGTGAAGGGCCAGACGCTTTGCTATTTTTGCATCGCTCTGTACAGAGCTTTGTATTTTTTTCGGACTCAAAGCGTCGTCTTGGCATTGTTATGCAGTATATTTTCCATAAATTAACCTCCTTTAGTTCCTTATAGGTTATACCATAAGAATTTGGAACTAAACAAATACTCTATATAGCAAATCCGGTATAAAAGAGTTATAGCGAGTGGTGATTAAAAGGCTTATCAATAGAAGTAATGAATCTAGCTACGAATTTTCTTTTCCTTATCTCACTTTTTCTCGATAAAATTTTAGATCTGAAAAATATGGAGGTAAGTTAAAGTATGCGCGGTATCTTTGATCATCTTTTTTATCTCGTTAAATTTATGAAATGAGGCATTGTTTATGACAATTACGCATCTGTAGGAAAATTTTGTAACAAGAGCTGATCTGCTCAACATGTAAATATTGTTTGTATTTACAAAAATCCAGATAACAATCCAATAGCTATAAAAGTACCTCTTATTTACCGCACTGATAGAATTGGTTCTTGCTTCCCAATCAATAATTTATCGTGGCAACGCTCTTTTATGCGCTCTTGGCAATCCATGAGCAAAGTTACTTTCGTCGATTATTACTCTCCCCTCATTTTGAAATCGCGTTACTCTTGTGCAAAACGTAAATTTTCTTTCTGGCTTCGCTTTGGGATGATGTAAGCTCCTAAACATTTCTGCGTTCTTTCAAGAATTTGGATGCTTCTTAATTTATGTACCAGCTCTTCTTTGTTAAGCTTTTTCCATGGGGTGTTTTTGTTTTTCTTGGGTTCTGACTCTTTTTTCCATCTATTGATACTTGTGGTGGAAATTTTAAATCTTTTTTCTAGCTTTGCAAAAAATTTTCTATCCTCTTGTAGCTTTAATGTTTTTTACGAAAATGTATAAAATATTTCATTTTATTTTTTCATTTATCTTTGCCAATTAAACTCAAAAATAATTATGCTGTTTTTATTCCGTATTAGCTATAACAGATGGTGATATACCTTAAGCATCAAAATCTAATCGAAAAGTTTAAAGCGGACAAAGGGATAGCTGACAAAACTTATTACAGAAATGCTTTCATTGAGCACATCAGCGAACAAAAATCGACTCCTGTAATCCTATCTAAACGAAATCGTAAAATTTTACGCTATTATGATACGCCTATGTATAAAAAGCGTCACTTAATTGAATATTTTCTCAACAGAAATTAAGCTTTTAGACGAATATTTTCAAGATTTGATAAAAAATTTTTATCTTTTTTAGGATTTGTGACGTTTTTTAAATTACTTTATGGCTTAGATAAGTGCGTAGAACACAAAACGATTTATTCTCATAATGCATGATTTTTTTATGTAGTATTAGCCATAAACTTCGGAGTATCTTTAACAACTATCAGTGTATTTAACGATTTTTCAAACAATCTTAAACTTTAAATCATTTTTTAAAATTTTTTTGAAAAATATTGGAGCTCTATAGACTTTTTTCCTTAATTCAAGTAAGTTTTTAGTATGTACTATCGTCCTCTAGCGAAAATATTTCATGAAAGGAATATATTTTACAGATCGTGCCATTGTGCGCTTAAAAGAGCTGTCAAAGTTCAAAAAAGAGGTTTTGGTTTTGCGCATTCGAGTGACAAGTGGGGGGTGTGCGGGATTTCAATACCTATTTTCTTTAGAATCTTTGGATCATTCAGCACAAAATTCTGAAGATATCTATGTGAATCAAGATGGAGTGTGTGCGATCACAGATACGCTTTCTTTAAAGTATATTCAAGGGAGTACTATTGATTATGAGGAAACACTTATGATGAGTCAGTTTGTGATTTCAAATCCCAATTCTGAAGCTCACTGTAGTTGTGGAAGTTCTTTTCAGATAAAATCTTAGGAAAAAATAAGCACGTGTTTTGTTGCGGGTATTCTGTTTTATTGTGGATTGGTTTGGGATATGTTCTGGGAAGTATTCCTTTTGGTGTTTTAATTTCTATGGGATTAAAAGGAATAGATCCCAGAAAAGTAGCGTCGAGAAATTCAGGAGCTACAAATGTTTATAGAACAGTGGGGTGGAGTGGGGCAATCTTGGTTGCCCTTTCAGACGTGTTAAAAAGTATGGTTCCTGTATATTATATTTTAAAAGTTTTAGAACGTCCTAATCTGGCAATGGTTGTTGCGTTAAGTTGTGTGTTAGGTCATATTTGGTCCTGTTTTCTGAGATTTAAAGGAGGGAAGGGGATTGCAACGGGAGCTGGTTCACTGTTTCCTTTTGTTCCTTATTTAGTCATAGTTTCTATTATTTTTTGGCTCCTAATTACTCGATGGACGCGTTATGCTTTTCTTGCGAGTTCTGTTTGTGCAGCAGTAGTTTTAGTAGGTGGAGTTATTTTTTCTCCGTATCCTTTTTTTGGCTATTTAGCACTAAGTATGGGGGGGGTCATTCTTTTTTCTCATAAACAAAATTTTATTAGATTTATTCAGGGAAAAGAGCACAAAATTTGAAATGTGGTCTATTTTTTGAGAAAAAAATTGCATATTCGTCCAATTTTTTTTTATTGAGACGCAACAAATAAAGAGATAAAAAATTTCATGCGTTACAGAAGTTTTGGTTCTGAAAAAATAAAAAAGTGTGATGGTGCGTTTTGTACAGTTGCTTTGTGCTTATAAGGTCCAGCTTTTGTGTACGATCTGTTTTGAAGTAAGGATTTGGATAGAAGATTTCGGAATCTTTAACTTATTTTTACTCTAAAAAAATGTAAAGGAAGGGGAAAAAATTTTGATTATTGACGGCGCTTTAAACAGTGCAAAATACTTGTTTATTAGAATTCTTGGGAAAGTAAACATTAAATTAAAAAAAATCTGGAGATGCATATGAAATACGAATAGATCAAAGATATTACAGATAAAGCAGTATAAAAAAATTACAATTATAATGGAGGTATGACACAATATACTCGTATATAACGAAAGATGTAAATAGAAATGTTATAATCTATTTATTAGAGTTCGGAAGTAAAATGCTAAAATTGAAAGAAAAAGAGAAACGATCATGTTCTGTTGTGGCATCAAGGCTTGGACTTTCAAACGCTGCAATATTTAGATGAAGCAAAAAGGAGAGTAAATAAAAAAGTTTATATTTTATCAAAAAGTAGCTCGATATTAAAAAGAGAGTAGGGGCCAATTATACACTTAGATGAAAGTGATTTTGCTCATGATATACCAGAGCCTATCCTCAATTAAATCAAACGACAATTGAAGCCAAGTGAACAGCGCTTAGAAAATTTGAAAACGTTTTATCATAGCCTGTGGCAACGAAGCTGTACTGCCTTAAGTTTAGTAGAAAAATTCTCGATCAAGTGACGGGATTTATAAAGATATTGATCACAATTTGAAGGTTCAAAACAGTTTTTTTTAGGTGGAATCACGGCCTTGCGTCCCTTTTCTTTAAGTTTTCGTCGCCCCCTCTCATCGGCATCGTATACTTTATCGAAAAGCACCGCATCAGTCTTCACAAAGTGATTCATCAACGCACCAGCCTTCACAAGGTGATCTATCAACACATCGCCCCCCTATGGTCCTGATCTTGTGTAAAATGAAAAGACCCCTGATTTTTATGGGCATCATACAGTGCTTAAATTTTGGCGATCAAAACCACGATGAGCGTCCAATGCTTGATTATGCTCTTTTTTTTAGAGCTTGAGCTGTGTTGATGGGCTATCGTTGCCATCATCGCGTACTCATGATCAGTGTTCTGCGACAGAATTTCAAAAACCTTTTTTTATACATCCTTTTTTTCCAACGGGTAAAGCGGGTGTGGGGCTTTAAAATCTCCAAATTTCTTTGGAAGAGCACGTCAAGGCATTCATTTATGGTAACCCGTATAAAACAGTCTCAACAAACAGAAGATTGTTCTTGGCTGTCAGATCATCTCGTTTTCCAGATAAAACTCTCCTCTTTTATCCGATTTCACTGATCATCCCTCAATGCATAACGTCTTATTTAACACACATTTTCTTTAAATTCTCAAAAAATATTGAAAAAAGCTAACTTAAGTAAGCACGGGGCTTAAGGAACTCATGGTTATTCTACAAAATTTCTACAGCACTCACGATTGGGGCATAATATCTGGAAAGTCCTGACTAACTACGTGTTAATCAATAGAGGATGTGAATACTCATGTTTTTTACGTTCTAGATACAGCAAGACGTATTTCCAAATCTTTCAGTAAGCAGCGTGTTCATTATGGGCAACACTATAGTTTTACAAGGGAAAAGACATGCAAAGCTCAATTACAGAAGATTTTCATACTTTAATTACCACCTTATTCTTCAGATCTTAATCTAATTTAGTATACGTGAGCTTAGCTAAACATAGTAAGGCATTGATGCGATCTCTACAACTCATTTTTGTAATCTTTTTATACTGCTCCAGCTATATCATTTTTTACGGAAGTCTTATCATGACAACAATGATGCCATTTTGAAACGGATTAGATATATACGTAAAGATTCTCAAAAGAAAAATTTTTTTAGAAAATAAATGATTACTTATACAATGGAGCTATTGTTAAAAATAAAGTCACCTTTCCCTAAATTTTTTTAAGATACCCATTTTTGAGAAATCAATCCCACATTAGAAATAATTTTTTGTACAAAAAACGCAGAATCCATGTGAAAAGTTTTCGCTTGCTGAAACCATATTTGAATAGAGCATAACAGCCTATCCAAAAGTAAAAAACGCTTTTGATGCTGTGCATAGGAAAATAACTTATCAGCCATCCAAAGGAAAACAATTTCCTGAAATACATCAATATTTTGATACAAATGCCCAGAAAGATCTAAGGGTAATAAACAAGGCCCTTCATTAAAAGAATCGTCCAAGAAGCTCCATGTACGCTGGATCAAATCTACTTTTCCGCTGCTCAAAAGTCGTATTGCTTTTCCAAGATTTCCGCGAGTAAACATATATAGCCATTCTTCAAATATTTTTAAAGATCCTTCTGTATTTTCTGTAAAAACTTTTAAATTCTCTATTTTTAAATGCTCTAATAAAATGTCTAACCGAGACAAAAAAGATTTTTTACTACACGCGCGCAAAGGATACACACAGCATCGAGAAAGTAACGTAGAAGGAAAATCAGTATGGATTGCTGTAAACAAAAATAATGATTTTTTTGGAGGATCCTCAACAATCTTTAGCAATGCATTAACACACTCGTGACGTAAACTATCTAAACGAGGTAAAATCACAATTTTCCAAGAAACAGAAAATGCTGTCTGAACAAGACGCTTCTTGATGGATCGAATTTGCTCCAACGTGACAGGTAAAGAAATTACATAAAACTCTGGATAAGAATGATTAATAACTTGATGATACAATACAGTATCTCTTAAATGATTAGAATTTTCTAGCTTCAATGAACCTTCATATCCAAAAGCAATACAAGAAAGCGCGTAACAAAGAGTCCTTTTTCCTAAACCATCTTCTCCAAGAAACAACCAACTATGTGGAAGACGCCCTTCTTTGAAAGCTTTTTGAAATTGTTGTACGATATCTTCATACCCTAACAAAAATCCCAAAAACTGAGATTTTTCGAAAATATAATCATTTTTTTTATAATTCATTTAAATTTTTTTATAATTTTAAAAATATTATAGACTGTACATTATAGCTTATTTACACAAAAACACAATACACTAAAAAAATCTTTATAAAGAACATACTATGATAAAAAGATGAATTTTAAAAGATCAAGCGATGGCATTTCCATTCATGCATACAAAGCTTTCTAAAAATCTTTCTACCCAATACCTTTGATATCAAATTTGTTACTGTATTTTTAAAAATTTAAAATTTTACCTCTACATTGTGATAATCACTCTTGCTTTTTAAAACCTTAACACTTGATAGTAATCGAAAATTGTGACTTTAGTTCGATATTTTTCTTTTCCCTGATTACTGCGGTATTTCTTTATAGCATTCAAAAAAAACTGCAAATCTCCCCAGTTATGAAAGAGAAATGCACGATACCCAGAAAAAAGACTTCACCTATGTCTTTATTTATACAAAATTTTGAAAAAGTAAAAAAACACTCGATCAATATTACGTGTAGAAAAAATAATACAACATGAGTTGATCAATAAATTTTTTGATTTTTTTCAATTTTGTACGTCATCAAAGGAGCACTTCCACTTAGAACTACTTTTTCATCAACCATAACTTCCTTTAATCCTTGCAAAGATGGTAGGTCATACATCGTATCTTGTAAAGTTTTTTCTAAAATAGCACGCAATCCCCTGGCTCCACTTTTTAAACGCAAACTCTCTTTTGCAATGGATTTAAGAGCGTTATGAGTAATGTTTAGATCTACCCCTTCCATGGCAAACAATTTTTTATATTGTTTCACCAAAGCATTTTTAGGCTCAGTCAAAACTTTAATCAATGCTTCCTCATCCAAATCTTCTAAAGAAACAATAACAGGTAATCGACCAACAAATTCAGGAATCATACCATAATCCACCAAATCTTTTGTCTGTATTTGACTTAGCAAATCCTGAGAATTAACCTGCTCTTGCGTAGAATGAGATAAAAATCCGATAGACTGTCCCTTTAAACGATTTAGAATGATCTTATCTAATCCGGAAAACGCTCCTCCACAAATGAACAAAATCTCTGAAGTATCTACTTGAACAAACTCTTGTTGCGGATGTTTACGCCCTCCTAAAGGAGGAACTAAAGCTCTTGTCCCTTCAATTAGCTTAAGTAACGCCTGCTGAACTCCTTCTCCAGATACGTCGCGACTAATAGACGGATTATCTCCTTTTCTGGCTATTTTATCAATTTCATCTATATAGATGATACCTTTTTGGGCTTTCTCAATATCATAATCTGCATTTTGAAGTAATTTTTGTACAATATTTTCGACATCTTCTCCCACATAACCCGCTTCCGTTAATGCTGTTGCATCTGCTACAACAAAAGGAACATCTAAAATTTTCGCTAATGTTTCCGCAAGCAATGTTTTTCCACATCCTGTAGAGCCCACCATCAAAATGTTTGATTTTGAAATTTTGACATCATTTCCTGAAAGATTTTCATGCTCAATACGCTTATAATGATTGTACATAGCAACTGAAAGAACGCGTTTTGCTCTCGTTTGCCCAATAACATATTCATCTAAAGTTGATTTAATCTCCCAAGGCACAGGAATTCTGTTTTTGTTATCTCCTGAATTTGAGAAACGATTCCGTCTATTTTCTTCTTTTAAAATATCGTTGCACAGCTCAATACATTCATTACAGATAAAAACTGTAGGACCAGCTATTAATTTCTGCACTTCATATTGGCTCTTTCCACAAAAAGAACAACGTAAAATGGTTTCTGTTTCTGCCCCATTTTTTTTATCCATCTAGTGCTCCCTTTCGTTATCTACTTATTTTATTATGCCACAAAGGCCTAAAGAAAACATCCCCGAGAAAATTAGGCTTCAACACGCTAACTTCCAGGACGCATTCCAGGTTCCATAATGTGATCTACAAGACCAAACTCTACCGCTCCCTTTGCTGACATAAAATTATCTCTTTCCATCGCTATAGTAATTTCTTCCAAAGTTTTTCCCGTATATTCTGAATATAATTGATTCAAATGCCTTTTTAGGTACAAAATTTCTTTTACATGAATTTCGATATCAGTAGCCTGACCTTGGGCCCCCCCAGATGGTTGATGAATCATCACGCGAGCATTGGGAAGAATATATCGCTTTCCTTTTGCCCCGGACGCTAGCAAAAAAGATCCAGCAGAACACGCCTGCCCTAAGCACACGGTTACAACGTCAGAACGAATATACTGCATAGTATCGTGAATACTAAAAGCCGATGTAATCACTCCACCTGGAGAATTAATATATAAAAAAATGTCTTTTCCAGGAGATTCCGACTCTAAAAATAATAATTGAGCACAAATAAGAGAAGCAGCATGATCTTCAATAGGCCCCGTAAGGAACACAATGCGCTCCTTCAACAAACGAGAATAAATATCATATGCTCGCTCACCTCTCCCACTTTGCTCCACCACCATCGGAACTAAATAACTCATGTTAAACTCCATAGATCCCTCCTTACTTGTATCTCTATTTCTTTTCGAAAACGCACAAAATCTTTTCTATTCACTGTTTTGATTCAACGAAATATTCTTATTAATGTCTTTTTCTTTAAACGCTTCTTGAACAGAAAGATTTTCTTCTTCAGAGTCCTTGGATGCTTCTTGAACAGAAAGATTTTCTTCTTCAGAGTCCTTAGATGCTTCTTGAACAGAAAGATTTTCTTCTTCAGAGTCCTTGGATGCTTCTTGAACAGAAAGATTTTTTTCTTCAGAGTCCTTGGACGCTTCTTGAACAGAAAGATTTTCTTCTTCAGAGTCCTTGGATGCTTCTTGAACAAATCGATCGTCTTCGAAAGAATTTTCCTGCTCTAAACGTAAATTTACGCCCTCCAAAGAAAGATTTTGAATATAATCAGAAACCGAAATATCTTCAAAGAACGTCTTACGAAGCTTTGAAAAAATTTTTTGACTGAATGAAGAATCTTTCCAAGGAGAGCTCAACACATGTTCAGGATTTTGACGTCCACAACGCCTAATAATATCCTGCATTACTTTTTTCTCATAGATAAAATCATTGACAAAATCATGAAAATCTTTATCAGAAAAATATCTGCGCACCAATTCTTCAGAAGATCCTACCCCTGATTTAGATTTGGAAAGTTGATTAAGAACATTCAAAATGTCCCCTGAAGTATGTGCACATGTATCGGTATGCTTTAAGGCATAGTCACGAATAAACATTTTCATCAACAAAACGCTTCGTGCTATTTCTTGAAACCAATCTTCACGAACCTCTGAAGAAACTAAAAGCTTAAAATCCTCACTCTCTTGGTATTCTTCTTTCAGTTCTGATACTTTTTGCTTTAATAATATATCCGAAAGCTCTATATCAGAAAGATTGAAAATTTTATTTTCTAAAAAAGTTTGTTGAATTTCGTAAGAAAGTGCCTGAATCACTTTTTTTAATAACAATTTAGCACGTGATAACAAAGTATTGAGATCGCACCCCACTGCATGCTGAACACTTGCTTCGTCTAATGTGCATGGAATTGTACGCATCACTTCTTCCACAAGCAACGAAAATTCAACCTTTTTTCCCGCAAAAGGAACTTGCATTTTGGAGAAATTTTTTGGAACCCTGAGACGTTGTGTCATACTGTGACCAGATTCCACACCAACAAAATCTTTAATCCCAACTTCTTCAGGAAAACTGTCCTCTAATAACGGAACATTAATAACAGAAACGCGCTCTCCTTCTTGATTTTTAATTCCAATACGAAGACGCAAAGTATCTCCTAATTCAGATGGTCGAGAAACGTCAAGAGACTCAAAACGATTAAATTGTTTAATATATCTTTCTGCAAACGCTCTAACGTCTTCTTCTTTAACCTCATCGTCTAACACAGGCAAAACCACGTCTTCCCACTGTATTTCCGAAAATTCTGATGCGTATGCAAACGTTACTTCAACAGATAGGTCTGAAATATCTCCATACCTGATTCTAACAGGAGTCTCAAAGCGTACAAAATATTTCAACGCTTCTTGACAGGCAGGGACATCCTTAAGTTTTTTCGCTAAAACCTTATCAAGAACTGATGAAGTAATTTTCTCCTCATACATACCAAAAATCATGTTCTCAGGAGCCATACCTAATCTAAATCCTGGAATTTTTTGCTTTAAGGCAAGCTTTTGAACTTCTTCGTTAAGCACAGTCTGGATAGACTGTCCATCTAAAACAATGGAATGTGTTTCTTGTACTTTTTTTTTAGCATGCCAATGTACCCTTAAGTTTATTAAATTGGTGCGGATAAAGGGACTCGAACCCCCAAAGCGCAAGCCACCAGAACCTAAATCTGGCGTGTCTACCAATTTCACCATATCCGCAATATGAATCCTTTTTATTTTAGCACTTTTTGTAAGAATGTCTATAGCTAATCCATAGAAAGTACGATATTTGCGATGACGCCTTTGT
Organism: Holospora obtusa F1; assembly: GCF_000469665.2. GTDB lineage: Bacteria > Pseudomonadota > Alphaproteobacteria > Holosporales > Holosporaceae > Holospora > Holospora obtusa. The sequence goes on from NZ_AWTR02000078.1 coordinate 10,204, forward strand.
ATACATCTTTTTGAAATTCCGAAAAGAAGAAGTTCTACACGCTTAAAACAGAAATCCGAATAATGCGCTAAGAACGCCTCGTGCATGTGTTAAAAATGATTTCCGAGATCTGTGCACACGATTACGGTGTTTAAAGGTAAAAAATATCTTTTAACTTTAGAGGATAAAGGTGTCGAAAAATATCCAGATGCTAATTTTCCTTATAAATCGTCAAAAACACGCCGTAAACCACGGTACTTTTTCGCGTTTTATGATGGAGCAAATGCTTAAAGACATCAAAATAGTCAAAGTTATGTCTGATTACTATCGTAATAAATGTAGAAGTCACGGACAGCATCTCCGATATCGTGAATTCAAACATGAGGCTACAGAGGAGCCTCGAAAAAAATACATCTATCCAAAAAACTCAGAAAAAATTAGCGTTCATTTGCACAAGAAATCTATGATAAAAACTTAGAAAATATAATTTTTTTTAAATTACTATAATTTGATGAACTAAATACACGTTTCATTAAACGCTTCTATCATTTCATTTGTTAACGTTTGAATAACTTCTTTACACGACTCTCGAGCTTTGACCATACCAACGCTTTGCCCTGCCATTACAGAGCCATACTCAACATCTCCTTTTACCACAGCTCGATATAGCGCGCCCGACCAAAAATGCTCCACTTTCATTTTTCCTTCATCTAACGTAACAATTCCTTCCTCTATTTCTTTTAAAACATCTTTTTGAAAATCTACAAATTTTTCTGTTGCTTTATTAGACAGTGCACGCACAGGAATAACAGGAAGACGAGCATCAATTCCATAGGAAAGCACCGCATCTCTAGCATGGGCACGAATAAAAGCTTCTTTAAAAGCATCATGAGCTTTTGATTCGTGCGTACAAACAAATCTAGACCCCAATTGACATCCGGACGCCCCCATGAACAAATACGACATAATCCCTCTTCCGTTCCCAATTCCACCAGCAACAAATATAGGAACTTCCTTCCCAAGCACAGGAAGAATTTCTTGAGCTAAAACTTGAGTAGAAACCGGACCAACGTGTCCCCCCGCTTCATGTCCTTCTATAACTAACGCTTGAGCGCCACTACGAATTAATCGTTGCGCTAAAGCAACAGAAGGAGCAAATGCCACGGGTAGAATATTATAGGACGCTAATGACTTAAAGACAGAACTAGACGGAAGACCTCCCCCTAAAAAAATGTGCGTAACTTTGTGCTGACCACACACGTCGACAAGTTCTTGAAATTTTGGATGAAAAACAATTAAATTAACACCAAAAGGTCTACATCTTGCGTTATCAAGATATCGAAGCTGCTCAGAAAGCTGATCTGGAGTCATTGATCCACCCGCTAAAATTCCGAACCCTCCAGCACAGCAGACCCCTTGCACCAATTCATGATGAGATACCCAGGTCATGGCTCCACATAAAATTCCAGTAGAAGTTCCTAAAAAATCCTTACCTTTTTTCCAGCGTTCTTCTATCCACGATAAGGCATACTCTTTTCTAGAATTCTCTATAAAAATCATTTTGTTTTGAACGTTATTCATCCTTCTTGTACCATTTTATATAATGCATTTAAAACTTGCAGAGTTTCCTGCTCTTGAACGACATAACTTACGCTATTTATAGAACGAAAAATATATTCTACCCCCATGCTTTGTAAATTTTTTCTATTTTCTTCTGGAACATTTTCAAAAGGAACCCCAATAACGGTAAACATAGTATGAGGCAAAATAGAAAAAGTTGGAAAGACATATTGTTTTACCATGTTTTTCGCAGACATTTCAGTGAAAAAAGTTGTTACAGTCCCATTCCATTGCCATCCCCATACAGAAATTAATTGATTTTGTAGCACATGCAACAAATGATCAGATTTTATACGAGAAAGACCAGGAACTGTCCAACACAATACTCCCTTATGCGCAACGCCTTTTGCTTGCCCTGTCACAGATTCACATACGAAAGTTCCCGGATTTTCTGGATAAAATGTGGATAAAACTTGAATAGGAACCTTATAGCGCTTTGCCCATTTTAAAGCTTTATCGTGCAAAACTTTAGCTCCGTGCTGACTAAAAATCGTCATATCATCGTAAGAAATTCGATCGAATTTTTGAGCACTTTGTACACATGCGGGATCTGCATTATACACCCCATCAACATCAGTAAAAATTTGACATAATCGAGCCTTTAAAAAAGCGCTAAGAGCGACTGCGGTAGTATCAGACCCCCCTCTTCCTAAACTACTAATTCGACCTAATTTCGTAACTCCTTGAAATCCAGCGATTATTGGGACCCCTCCTATCGACATATACTGTTGTAGAGGGGGAACATTAATAGATGTAATGTCTGCATCCCCTTGTATGTCGTCTGTTAAAATGGGCAATTGCCATCCCAAAAAAGACGATGCCATACATCCTAAATTTTGAAGAGCCAAAGACATCAGTCCTGCAGTAACTTGTTCGCCTGAAGTAACCACCGTGTCTAGCTCACCCTTTGCAACTCCGTCTACGCTTTGAAGGCAACAACTTTCTGCCCACTGAACAAGCTGATTGGTTACGCCCTCCATCGCAGAGACCACCACTAACGGACTTTCTCCTCTTAGCTTTGCATCCATCACAAGTTGAGCTGCTCGCTTTAAACACTCTATATTACTCAAAGAAGTTCCACCAAATTTTTTTACAACTACGGTATTATTCTCTGTTTCACGCATATCTTTTTACCTTGTATTTACTGAGTGAAGCCATTGTAACAGAAAAGCCTAACTAATAGATTTTCGATAAGTTTCCTTTATCCAAAAAGTTACCCCAAAAGAAATCAACGCAGCCAACGCTAAATATATTCCTGGCGTAATTAATGCAAAAGATCGATCTCCTGCTTGCTTGATAAAAAAAACTGCTAACGTAGGAGCTGTTCCACCAAAAAACATCATAGCTAGGTTATGCCCTAAGGATACGCCAAGACAACGTACGTAAGGAGGAAAAAGCTCAACGATCGCAGAAGGAATAACACCATAATAAACACCAAACACAATATTTAACAAAAATTGTGCAACAAAAATTGCGTACAAATTTCCCGTAGAAAGTGCAAAGAAAGCGGGAATTGCAATACACATTAAAAGTAGAGAAGCAAAACGCAATACAGGCTTTCTCCCAAAATGATCTGAATAATACCCGGAAACTGGAATGCTAAAAGCAAAACCTAATGTTGCAATTGTGGTAATACAAGTTGCCTGATAATAACTGATACCAACAAAATTTTGAAGATAATTTACAATAAAAAGACAGATAGTAAAAAATCCAACAGCAACTACAACGTCCAAACCTATCAATTGAATTAGAGCCTTCCTGTGGCGCGTAAACAGGGTCTTCCAAGAAGAATCACTCGCACCATACTGTGTAAAAGCTCGAGGCTCTTGTAACCGATTGCGCACAAATGCCCCCACCATACTTCCTGTAATACTTAAAAGAAATGGAATACGCCATCCCCAAGACAAAAATTCAGCATCATTCAGCAAAGCCCCAACGGTTACACAAATAAAAGACCCTATCAATACTCCAATAGCAGCGCTGCATGTGGTCCAACTTCCCCAAAACCCTCTATTCCTAGAATCTGCGTGCTCTACAACAAAAACAATAGATCCAGTAAACTCTCCCCCCATAGAAATACCTTGAAAAAGTCTTAAAGTTGTTAAAAGCACAGGAGCCAACCACCCAATCTGAGCATAAGTAGGTAGAGCACCTATAAGAGCCGTAGGAATAGCCATACAATAAATAGACCATACTAACGCGCGCTTTCTTCCTATTCGGTCCCCTAAATATCCGAACAAAACCCCCCCCAATGGACGCATAACAAACCCAACAAAAAACACACCATACGTAGCTAACATTGAAGAAAACGCATCATTTGCAGGGAAAAATAACGCACCAATCACAGCAGCACAATACCCATATAACATAAAATCGTACCACTCTAAAGCATTTCCTATCATAGAAGAAATAAGAACTTTCCAAAAATGCTTATCTGTGTGTCGAACATTAGCAAAAAAAACCGCTAGCAATGAACTCTACCTTTACAAAAAATCCAGTATAATTTTAAACCAATATAAAAAAAAATCAATAGACTCTTTGCGTATTTTAAACGTTTTACCCCTCATTAGACCATGCTGCGTATTTTTAAATATTTTTATCCACATTAGATCTGCTGCGTATTACTAAATCACGGAAAAGATATGAAGGCTTGCTCCTTCAAAGTGGCTTTTTTTTCTTTAAGATGCATCCAGATTAACAAATATTCAAAAACATTTCAGCGTTTTTTCGAATATCTATCTAATAATCTAATGCACTATATAACGGTCACAAAATAGAGCGGACATGGTGCTCAAGAATCAAAAATAAAAATCGCACAACATGGGTTCAGACTATGGTAAAGAACACGTTCAAATGCGTAAAAATATTCAAACTCATGTCTGATTTAACCGAGACAAACAATACAGCTTCAAGCTTAACATCATCATAAACCTTAAAAATGAATCAAAGGAAGCCTAGAAAAACATGTTAGATCAAGATTAAATTCACTTGCGTAAAAAGATCATTAAAAAAAAAATACAAAAAACTTTTACCAAAACAACAGGTTACAGCTATTTTTCTTGCAATTGAAAAATTCTGCACGCTTGAATAAACGCAGAAAATATTTCTTGATCTTGTTGATCATATTCTGGATGCCACTGAACACCTAAACAAAACGGATGATACGTGTGCTCAATTCCTTCAATAATTCCGTCAGATGACAACGCGCTGATACGTATGTTATTTCCTAAACGATCTACACCTTGGCGATGGGAAGAATTGACTTCTAAAGTTGTGCACTTTAAATGTTGAGCTAAATACGTGTTTGAAACAATTTGCACAGAATGCGCGTTATCATCGGAAACGTTATGATTAAACACGCCCGGTATTTTGGACAAATCCTGTATTAATGTTCCCCCAAAAACAATATTCATCAGCTGCATTCCCCCACAAATGCCCAAAATAGGCATTTTACGCTCAAGCGCTTCCTGACAATACGCCCACTCTACTTGAGTGCGTTCATGCTTAATAGGAAGATCACAATTCATCGATTGATTAAATAATTCTGGATCAATTGTAAAGCTACCCCCTGTGATCATGATTCCATGCGCCAATTGCATATAAAATTCTACATTTTCCATTGTGTAGGGAACAACAATGGGCGCTCCTCCATGCTTTGAAATAGCCGATAAATAGTTTTTTCCAATAAAATATTTTTCTTGATTGCCATTTTTTTCAAGATCTGGGATGACTAAAATTAAAGGAACACTAATCATGAAGCAGTGTGGTCTGATTCAACAATTTTTTCCAAAAATTCCTTAAAATTACTTCCACACTTTTGTTTAAATAAGGATTTCATATCACGCTTCGTTGCAGCCACCATATCTGTTCCTTCAACGGAAAAATTTGCTATTTTACCCTCATCTTCAGAAGAATTTCTAACTAGCCATTTCACAGAGATCCGGGCGCCATTTGAAGCAAACACATCGGTAACAACTGTACAACTCATACCTTCTCTTCCGGGATAACATCTACTTTTATGTGCATCAACTTTAAAATGATCTTCTAAATTTCCTTTAGGTGTATAATATTTTTTGAGAATGTTGTAGTACGCCCTGCAAACAGATTCAATAAATCGCTCCTCATATAATGATTTCTGATCTTGGCTTAGTGTTTTATATTTTACAGGACAGCACCGCTGAGCCATTTTTTTCATATCAAACGTTTTTTGAATTAAATCATGAATATCAGAAAAAGAAGCGTGATCTGAAAGAAATTGAACCAATTGTGTTCCAAATTTCTGAACACAACTGATCGCCGTTGCCTTTACATTTTCTGTATCCAAAGCGCTCTGCTGTTCTTTATGAGCATTTACCCAAGGGATATGAACGAAAGATGAGCAAAAAATGAAAAAAACGCTAAATCGATACATAAAACTAGTTCCTTTCTAAAGTTTGGAAACATTCTACATGAAATTGATCATAAAAACAATATTGAAAAAAATTAACATTTGCAAATATCTACTAGTAAATCCATTTATAAACGTTGTAATAAAAAACTTTAATACAAAAAACAAAAATAAACTTTATTATTTGATTTTTAAATAAAGCGTAAAATTTTAACTTTTTTTTATTATTTGTTCTATTGACAAAATATTGAATAGAACGTTATCTTCATAATCATAATTGAACAAACACTACAAAAATTTATGAGATTTTTATCTTTTAGAGAGCTTTCACGGGAAGAAACCACATTACTCAAAAGATTACGACAAGACAATATTTTGACTTCAGATCAAGAAAAAATTGTTCTGTTAGAACATCAACATTCTGGAGTAGATATTAAAAAGTTAATCTTAGATTGGGGAATTTTAAGTGAGGTAAAATTGTTAGAGTGGGTTGCTTGCATTCACCATTTACCTTATTTTAGTCTTAAAAATCCGTGCGTTCGATTTGCTTGGGAAACTGTTCCTCTAGAATTATTGCATCAAGCTTCAATTGTTCCTATTCGCGTTAAAGAGACGCTGTACATGTTGATACCTAAAGCGCAAGACTTATCTTTGCAAGATTTAGTGAGGTGTTGTGTGAAAGTTCCTTTTCAGTGGGCTTTGGGAATTTTTTCTGAAATTCAAAACGCCCTAAAACAATTTCAAAAAAAAGTTGATCTTCACGATCTGTTTTCCGACCAACATCATTTGGACGACCAAGTGATTAGTCAATTTTTGTATCATACTTTACACAATGCCGTACACGAAAACGTCTCAGATATTCATTTTGAACCAGAAAAATTTTCTGTTCGTGTTCGATATCGTTATGATGGGTTGTTAAAAACAATTTGTTGCTTTCACTTAAGTTTTTGGAGCGCAACTTGCGTACAAATCAAAGTTTTGTCTGGAATGGATATTGCAGAAACTCGCAACCCTCAAGATGGTCGTTTTTCATTTTCTCTAAGCACTGGGACCATTGATGTTCGTAGCGCAACTCATCCCACATATTACGGAGAAAATGTTGTATTACGAATTTTAAATCGCCATGAAGAGTTACGCTCTTTAAAAGAATTAGGGTACAATGCACCCACCTTAAAAGGGATTACTCAATTTCTACATAAGCCCGAAGGATTGCTCGTCATCACTGGCCCCACAGGATGCGGAAAAACGAGTACGCTTTACGCCATGGTTCAAGAAATGAACGCAGAAATATTAAACATTATGACATTAGAAGAGCCTATAGAATACAAAATTTCTGGTATTCGTCAAACAGAAGTAAAAGAAGACGGCCCCATGACGTTTGCCAAAGGTATAAGGTCTATTTTACGCCAAGATCCAGATGTTATTTTGATTGGAGAGATTCGAAACGCGGAAACTGCTGCAATGGCAATACGTTCTGCCATGACAGGACATCATGTTTTGACTACCATTCATGCAACGCATGTATTGGGAGTGTTTTACCGTATGCTAGAATTTGGTATTCCGTTAACGATTGCTGCAGGGTTAATTCACGGTGTTATTTCTCAACGACTCATTCGCTTGTTGTGTCGAAAATGCTGCGTTGAGCAAAAAGATTTTCCTAAAGAAGTGCATGCTCATGACATTCAAGGTTCTTTTTTTCAGCCTGTCGGATGCTCATGGTGTAAAGGGACGGGATACATGGGGCGCAAAGCTATTGCTGAAATTTTGGTCATGGATGAAACGATTGAATCGATGATTTTAGAACAACGTCCCTATACAGAAATTAAACGCGCCTTGTATGCAAAAGGATTTGAAGATTTAATAATGCAGGGAAAACATCTTGTGCGAACAGGAATGACCAGTTGGGATGAACTTAAACGAGTTTTAGGAATTTAAGAGTTGTATGAAAAATAAAAATAAAAAATTTTATTATTACAAAGCTGTGAATCAATATGGAATACGATATAGCGGTTGTGGAGTCTATAACTCCTATTCAGCTTTGTGCTCTGCGCTGAACGGACAAAATTTAACAATTTTACGAGCGTATCCAAGATTTTTTTGGATAGATCGTTTGCGTTTACATCAAAATTCTTTCATTCATCTTTTGACGGGGCTTGAATGGGCTTTAAGCACCGGGCAGCCTTTGTCTATGGCGTTAAAGAGCTTGGAAATCAAGGGGATTTTAGAAATGATCTTACAAGATGTGGTAATGCAAATTGCTCGAGGAAAACTGTTTTCTGAAGCTTGGAGCACATATTCGGAACTTATTTCTCCCGTAGTGATTGCTTTTTTTCGTCAGGGTGAAGAGGCGGGGAATTTACAACAAGGCATTCAACAAGGTCGGCTATACTTGGAAAAGCGTCGATCACTTCATCAACAAATCGCAGGAATACTAAGGCTTCCTCTTATAAATGTAGGCGCTTGTATTGGAACGGGATACATTTTATATCATGAAATTGCTCAATTTTTGATTCCAATTTTAATAGAAAAGCAGTGCAAGCTTTCCGTATGGACAAAAATATTAATTTTTTTTACAAATATTCCTTGGGAAATTTTTTTTCTGGGGTCAGTAATCATAGGAATCGTATTATTGGGAATTTATATTCTGTATCTTCCTTACTCAAAACAAAAATTAAAAAATTTTTTATTTCGTACCCTCCCTTTTTACGCAGACACTCAATATGCTCACGGGTTCGAAATTTTGTCCAGACTTGTAAAAGCAAAAATACCTCTACTTTCTGCGCTTTCCATTACACAAGAAGCAATGACCTCTCTTTACTTTAAAGAAGCGCTACTCAATCTCAAAATTTTCATTCAGGAAGGAGGCGATTTTTCTGATGGCTGTGTTAAATGGTCTCGCTTTCCTAAACATTGTATCCTTCTTTTGCGTTATGGGCAAGATAGCGGGCACCTTCAAGAGGCGCTTTCGCAAGTGAGTGAGTTATTAGCGTTTCGTCTTTCATTTCGTGTTCAAGGATGGATGCGTAAACTCCCGCTTTTCTTTCTTGGAATCGTTGCATGCTTATTACTATTCTTTGTAAAAAGCGTCTTTATTCCGTTATATGATGTGCTAGAGGAGCTTTCTCGTGGATAAAATTATTTGCATTATAGAGTCCCACCGCGCTGTAGTATACGATGTGTGCTTAGGGAAAGCTCTTTTTCAAGGAGAACATTCTTTAGAAGAATTACCTTTATTTTTACGCACATTGCGAGCTTGGAATCGCACTTTACATCTTTTGGATCTTAGTTCTACAACACATTTTCGGTGGGAGCGAGCTCCCGATGGATTAACTAGATGGGAGAGAATGCAATGGTTTAGAGAAAAAACGAAACAATTTTCCAAAGATGGTTACTACAATTTATGGTCTGTTAACCGAAAAGAGCAGTGCATAGGCGCTTTAAAAATTACACACGCAATTCTTCCTCAATGGATTGAGCAAAAATTAAAAACTCAATGTGTTGCACTGTTTTACCATAGTTACCCCTTTGAGCTTGTTCGAAACATCAAGACTTATTTTGATACTTCCTATGAAAAATTTCAATGTTTTATTCTACAACGACTAAATAGTTCCAGCATCTTTGCAGTATACTACAAAAATTTTCTTGTTTTTTTAAGAATTTTATTTCCAATGTCTCAAAATTCTTTAACACAATGGATTCAAGAAACTGTTCATCATGTCGAAGAAACCTTTCACACACATTCCCTAGAATTTGTATGTTTAGGAGATCAAGAAATACCTTTTGCAGAGATTAATAGAAATGTTTCAAAAGAGCAATCCTATTACGGAATTAATTTGGAAAAATGGATGGAACAACATTCTATTTTTCCAGTATCACGTTGTGAAAGCGTTTTAGACCGTTTTGTATTAGCCCAGGCACACACATATCAGGCATTAAAAAGTCCAGGAAAACCATTTTTTTTCAATATCTTAGAACCTGCACTGAGGCGTTTTTCTTGGATACAAATTCTTCCCTTAATTGTGAGCGGATCAGTGGTTATCTGGAATTGGAAATATAAAATAGAGTTAAAAAATGAATATGCTAAGGTGCTTCAGCAATGGAAAGCTCTTCCATGGACAATGGAGCAATTTTTAAACGCAGAACCAAAGCTACATGCCTGCCACAAACAGTGTGCTAGCACAATGGCTTACGTTCAAAGATTGGAATCTATGATTCCAGACAAAACTTTTCTTGAAAAAATTGAATGGACACAAACTAAAAGCAGCTATGGGTTTAATTTTTTAAACTCTGATAAAATATTACAAAAAAATTTACTCATGACTGCTTGGAGACAACATCAACCTTCTCAATCCGCATTTCAGTGGAAAGAACACGTTTCATCATCTTTAAATGAAATGGAAGAGTTAGACTATTATGAAGGAGAATCTCCATTTTTTATGGATCTTTAATATATGATGGGAGAAATGATACAATGTATAAAATTTCGACTTGGATTTTTGCTTTGGAGTACAGGGGTATGTTTACAAGCAGGAATTTTAGTCTGGGGATACACTACTTTTTCAGAAATAAAAATTTTAGAATTTCAGTTAACCAAAGCACAGCGCACGCTTGTGCGCGCATCTACATGGACTGTTCAAAACCCTTTGTACTCTCAAAAATTATTAGAATTTTCCAAAGAAATACAACAGCATGCTCGGCATTTTTCTAACATTCAGGTCATCTATAAAACGCCTTCTGATTTTAAACCTTTTATTGAGATTACGATAAAATTCAGAATACAGCATGATGATATTTTTTGGAATTTTTTTAAAACTTTATACACACAACATAAAGGGAGAATTGAATCTCTTTATCTTTCTTTATCCAGAGAAAAAGATGAGTTTTTCGATCAAGAACAAGATTCTTTATCTTCTTTGAGAAAATATGAAGAAAACGTAAACACGTATATCAACGGAACTTATACAGCACGTTATTATTATTTTAATCCAGAAGGTTAAGCAGGGTGATGTGGATGTTAGGCTTATCATTATTTTTTAATCACCCGTATACTTTTGAAAAAAAGCATCCGTCCGTTTCTGAGCCAGTAAAAGCTTCAAAAATTATCTTCGTGCTCCAGGGGATTTTTTTACGTTCAGATACTCAAGAATGGATCGTTTGGATTAATGATCATCGATTGGATCATTTTTCCCAAAGATCGTTACATGGATGGTATGTCATAACAGTGAGGCCTTCTCATGTTGTGCTGGAAAATAATCAAAAACAACGTATAACTTTACAAATCAATCAGCCTGTGAGCGTTTGTGAAGAATAAAAAATAAATATTTTTGAGAATTTAATAAGAATTCAAAGGAAATATGTTATACGTTGAGAAATGATCAGTGGGATCGGATAAAGAATAGTTTAGCTGAAAAAATAGGGAATGTGGGCGTTACAGTCAAGGAAAAATCGCCTGTTTGTTGAGGCTGTTTTATACCGTTACCGCGGAGGAATTCTTTGGCGTGATCTTTTCAGAGGTTTGGAGATTTTAAAGTCCCACACCCGCTTTACCCGTTAAAGCCAAAAGGGCGTATGAAAAAAGGTCTTTGAAATTCTGTCGCAGAACGCTGATCATGAGTTCGAGATAATCGATGCAACGATTGTGTGGGCCTATCAACACAGCGCAGACTCTAAAAAAAGTATAATCAAGCCATTGAACGCTCCTTTGTGGTGTTTAAGAACCAAAATTCATGCACCGTATTATGCCCATGGAAATCAGGTCGTTTTTCAGCTTACACAAGATCAGGAGCCATGATTGGGAAGGGGACAATGAAAGAGGGGCAGCGAAAACTTACCGTGTTATGCCCATGGAAATCAGGTCGTTTTTCAATTTACATAAAGTCAGGAGCCATGATTGGGAAGGGGACAATGAAAGAGGGGGCAGCGAAAACTTACCGTATTATGCCCATGGAAATCAGGTCGTTTTTCAGCTTGCACAAGGTCAGGAG
>NZ_AWTR02000077.1 GCF_000469665.2 Holospora obtusa F1
TCATTGTTACTTGCTTTTTGTGTATAGGGTATGGATGGTTTGTTTTGTTTCCTAATGAGTTTAAAAATTTGTCTAAACATTTATTAAGCTCTTCTGTTTTTATGACAAATATGACTCTATACAGAGAAACGGGTTATTTTGATCTTGCTGCAGAACAAAAACCTTTATTGCATTTGTGGTCACTTTCTGTTGAAGAGCAATTTTATTTTATTTGGCCTCTTTTTTTATGGAGTCTTTTTAAATTACAGAAAATAAATAAATCACAGAAAATAAAAATTTTTAATATTTTGCGTTATAAGAGCACAATGTTATGTTTTTGCTTACCTGCGCTGTTCATTCCTAAATCTCGCTACTTAATCATCCCCATTTTTTTATGGAGTATTGTTCAATTAGAAAAAATAAAAAATCTTAATATTTCAAAAAATACACTTATCATACTATGTATATCAATAAGTACTCTGTTTTCATTTTTTATACATCTTCGCTTGTCGTCAATTAACCCTAGTTTACAGGTTTATTTTATTTTTTCTCGAATTTGGGAAATGTCTATGGGGGCTTTGGGGGCATATTATATGTTGTTTTTACAAAAAAAATCTATTCATAAATTCACAGTAAAATTTGGAAGTATGTTTTGTTTTTTGATTGTTATAAGCTCTCTTTTGTTTTTGAGTAACAGTCATAAATATTTTTCTATCCTAATTTTATTCCCTGTTATCAGCAGTCTTTTTTTAATGCTAGCTTCTCACGATACATTTGTAAATAAAAAAATTTTATCCCATCCTTTGTTAGTATTTTTTGGATTAATCAGTTATCCTGTGTATCTTTTACATTGGCCATGTATATCTTTTTTAAAAGTTATTCATTCTTTTCCATCAAATTATGAACTTAGTTTATTAGAAAAAGGTTCGATATTTGTTTTTGTTATTTTCTTTGGGTATATCATCTATAAATACCTGGAAAAGCCCCTCAGAAAACATACCTCTTCAACGATAGTATGGGCGCTTTTGATACCCATGGGATTATTGGCAAGCGTCGGATATACGGGATACCGATCTATTTTGAAGCCAAAAGTTAGCTATCTTTTCCCTAATGCATACAGAATTATGAATGGATTTGAAGATTGGCAATATCCAACTCCTGAGATGTATCGTATTACACTTCATGACCCTTTTTTAACCAATGATTTTTTTTACAGCATAGGGTCAGCGCAAAACGTCATCCTGTTTCTTGGAGATAGTCATATGCAACAATATGCACCGCGCATAGATGAATTGATGAAAAAAGGAAAAAATAAAAAGTCTGTTGTATTTGCTACAAGGAGCTCAACGTGCCCTATTCCTAATGTTGGGAGATCAGAAACGGAAATGAGGTTCGTAAAATATGCTATGATGTACGCGCAACAAGAAGAAATCAAAGAAGTCGTCGTGAGTTGCTCATGGTTTTTTTACTTAAACGGAACTCAAAAAGATTATTTATATCGCTCTGCGCACAATGAAGGAAATTTATCACAAAGCTATATTTTAGATAAAGCAGTTAAAGATCTTGAAATTTTTCTTACGAAACTCGTTTCTAAGGGAAAAAAGGTCTATGTTATTTTCAATATTCCTTTTGGAGTTGCTTTTGATCCCAAAAGTTTTTTTAAAAGAGATATTTGGGGAAAATGGAAATTTTCTTGGAATCATGTAAAAAGAAGTGATTGGATGTCTGCACATTTAAAAGAACGAAAAATTTTACATGACATTGCAAAAAAAAGTGGAGCAAAAATAATTTATCCTGAAAATTTTTTGTGTGATCATCATGTGTGTCATGTTTGCGACGCACATGAGAATCCCATTTACATGGACGTGAGCCATCTTTGCGCTACTTACGTCAGAGAGCAGGTAACTTTTTTAGATTTTTTATTAAAATAGTTGTTCAGTCCTAATAACATGTAGTTTTGGTTATGATCAGAGTTTGACGGATTTCGCTCAAACTCTTTAAAAATAGTATAGATAATTGTTTAGTCCCAACAACATATGGTTAGAATTATGATTAAAATTAGATTTTTTACGTTCAAATTCTAACATGATAATATCAAAGGGGGCATTTTGTTTTTTGGCCTCAGGTATTGTGCAAGCAGTCCATAGGTAAGTTGCGCCCCATTGTCTATGAGAATTTTAGCTATTTTAATATTATTTCCCAGTTATAATCTAATGAACTCAAATCCTCAGTGTCATCGTTTATTACTTTTAATCCCTGCACATGTTATGGCCTCGATACGCTCATGCGATTACATCAGATTATAACTGGAAAATGGTATTAAAAGGACAATGAGCGATCAGATTTTTCAAAAATGCACTTGACTCGTTAACCGACATCTTTGAATGCAGCTCAACATAAACGTACTTTGTGGTCCGATCAATAGCCACAAAAATGTAGAATTTCCCTTGATCTGTGCGGACCTTCTGTACTGTCAATATGAATAAATCTAAAGGGATAAATTTCTTTTTTTTAGGAGCCGACTCTTCTTTTTTGGGTAAGATATTTAGTCTTTTGAGGCATCAATGCAGATTAGAGCCCATGAAATTAGAAATCTTCTCTTTCAAAGCACTATAAACATCATCAAGCGGAAGCTTAGAAACGCATCTGAATTCACACACAATTTCTTGCTTCTATTGCAAATAAAACGCTTTGGCTGTGCAGGGCCAAACGCTTTGCTATTTTTAGCAGCGCTCTCTACAGAGCTTTGTATTTTTTTTCGGACTCAAAGCGTCGTCTTGGCATTGTTATGCAGTATACTTTCCATACATTAGCCTCCTTTAGTTCCTTATAGGTTATACCATAAAAATTTGGAACTAAACAGCTAACCATTTGCACAAATAAAGGATGAGGCTCAAAAAAAGTGAAAAACTCGTTGGTAAAAAGAGCGGAAAATATTACGAAAGAACTCATATTGTAGCGAGTTTAGTAAACAATAAAGAGATTACTTCGATGGGGTTTAACGGTTCTTGTAACACACTATTATTCGAAGCTTGGGTAGAGCAGTTTTTGATAAAATAAGTTAAACCCGAACAAATTGTGATCATGGATCATGTTTCATTTCATAAAGCTCAAAAGAATCAGGAAATTACTTGAATCTGCCTGTTTTAGGGTTGTTTTTTTACCACCTTATTCCCCTGATTTAAATCCAATCGAAAAAATTTTGGGCAAATATGAAGCGATGGATTAGGCAAAAAATTGAGTTTTGCTATGGCTTATATCGGTAAATTAGTGCTTTTTTTACTTTATTATAATTCAACTTTTTTTACTATACACATCATTTCTATTAAACATTTACTATGTACGACATTAAGGTTAAGCTAGAAAAAATCTCTCACAAAATTTTTTTATAAAGTGATATAAAATTTTCTTTTTTTTTTTAGTTAACTTGATACACTGTTTACGTTTACGAGAATTCTTTAGTTTGCAAAAATAAATGAAATGAAAAATTTTAAGAATTTAGAATTTTGGAAACACAAGCCTGGAAAAACATTTCAAGTAATAAGCTTTGTTTATCAAATATTTCAATGTTTGTATGAATGGATGCGTACACCGTGTACTCCGTTTCATATGAACGTACCTGTGATAAGCGTAGGTGGACTTACGTTGGGAGGGGCAGGAAAAACTCCGTGTACCTTATCTTTAGCTGAATGGTTATCAAATTTAGGCCATGATATCATTATTTTAACCAGAGGTTACAAGGGAAGAGCAGAAGGTCCAATATGGGTTGGTGTTTCAGATACACCGTATTCGGTGGGAGAAGAAGCCTGGATAATGGCTCAACATTTTCCTGTGCTTATTTCTAAAGATATATTAAAAGGAGCGCTCTATCTTCAAAATTTTTTACCATCCAATAAGAATACGGTTATTCTTTGGGACGACGGACATCAATATCCTAAACTTTACAAAAATATTGCACTTATTGTCAGTAATACTCAACAATGGTTTGGAAATACTTGGGTTTTTCCTGCCGGGCCGCTAAGAGAATCTTTGGAAGGGGGGATGCAGCGTGCCCACGGACTCATCATTTTGTACAGTAAGGAGCCGAAGAAGCTTCCCGGGTATCTTGTCAATCTTTCTATTCCCTGCTGGTCGATATGCTGTCAGCCTGTGTGTGATCTTCCGATAAATACTCCGGTCGTAGGATTTTGTGGATTAGGAAATCCAGAACGTTTTTGGGAAACGATTACTCAATGTGAATTAAATCTTAAAGCACACCTTGCTTTTCCAGATCATTACTTTTATAAACCAAAAGACGAGCAATATTTAATACATCTGGCAAATAAACATCATGCAGTACTCGTAACTTCTCATAAAGACTATGTTAAACTATCTCCTGCCATGCAAGCAGTTACGCACCAAATTTTTCAAAAAATTTCATGGCCACTAGAAGCTCAACACATGATACTGAGAATGTTAAAATTTTCTACACAGTAGATGTCTTTACCTTAATTTTTCTTAACTATTTTGTAAAAATTTTTAAAATTTAAGAATGATACGTAAACTGCTCTTCAGGAGAAAGTTTGTTTTCTTCCTCTTTAATGATTCCTAAAATTGTTTCTCCAGCAATGGTACGTTGATGAAGAGTCGCCCAGATTTCAACTTGTTCTTTTGGCAAATACACATCCATTCGGCTTCCAAAACAGATAATTCCATACTTTTCTCCTTTTTTTACTACTTGATCAACTTTAGCATCGCACACAATTCGGCGACCAATCCATCCGGCAATTTGTACGCACCCCACTTGAAATCCTTGATTGACTTGAATGACTATCCCGCAGCGCTCATTTTCTAAAGACGCTTCTGGTTTAAAAGCCTCCAAAAATTTTCCTGGAGCATAAGAGACTTGTAAAATACGTCCTTCTACAGGAAACCGATTAACATGCACATCCCACAAATTTAAAAAAATGCTAATGCGAGTCCAAGGACCTGGCCCTAGATCTAACTCACAAGGGGGCAAGCAGTCAACAATATCTAAAATCAATCCATCTGCTGGGCTAATAACAAGCTCTGACTTTAAAGGCGTACACCGTGTGGGATCTCGAAAAAACAACCCTACCATCACTGTAATTCCAGAGCAAAACAAAGCCAACTTTGTGTGAACTAAAAAAAATAAAGCGGAGATACAACACCCAATTCCAATAAAAATCCATCCTCTAGGATCTATCTTTCCAGACATCATGATGTTCCATAGTCTTTTGTCTAACATATTTATTCTTTACTCCTTGATAAGATAAAAACTCTAAAACGATACAAAAATTTTTACGCTTAATGCACTGCGTTGTCAAATCTAGCATAAAATTTCTAGCAATTTCAAATAAAACGTGTCATTATTAATCAGATAAGAGCGGTGAAAAAAAATTAACAGAATGAATTAAGATAAAATTTTTTCTAATGTTTTGTAAATTAAGATGATTATTTGCATCCTAAATGATTAAGTCATAATTTTTTGACTATATTAAATGAAGTTGAAGTTGAGGTTTACGAAGATAAGTCTGATTTTTAGAAAAAAATTCTAAGATCGTATAGCGTGTGATCAAAAATGTCTTTTTTCAATCACTGAGTGTCATACTCTGCCTTATTCGTAAACCTAAGCTTCATTGACTATAAAATAACGAAGTGTCGAAAATTTTCGTGCTCCCCCACTTCTAGATAGTGTTGTCACGAGATGTTCAACCAAAGAAAAAGGCATCTGATTGAAATAGCAGCAAAAAATGAAGAAGTAATGTTTAGCGTAATCGCGTTATAAGTCCTTTTCAGCGTTACAGGAAAAGAAATCCATTCTCTACAAGATGTCTAGGCTTGTAAATATCGTTATTGTGTTTGATTTATTCTTTTCTATTTTTCCTTTTAGGAATAAAAAAATTTATGTTGTTTTTTTCTTGATTCATCAACATTTTATTGGTATAGCTAATACGATATAAAAATGGAATAATTATTTCTGTGTTTGATTGGCAAAAATAAATAAGGAAATACAATGACTTGTCGTTCAGATCAAGGGGCGTTGCCAATTTTCTGATGATCCTTTAAAAGATCCTGGAAGATTGATGGCAGACCGATTTATTTTAGATATTTCGGGACAAGGAAAGATAGAGCAGGGAGCAAAAAAAGAGGGGCGTCGTATCCGTGTTGTTATCGCTCCTTTAAAAGATCATAAAAAGGTACTTTCTTTAGATGAAAATTTAGAGGTTTAATAATTTTATTTTAAAGATCAAGGCTAGGGAAGTGAGTATATAACTTAGGGAAAGTTTTGGGTTGGGGGCTTCCTTACTATACATGCCCCTAAAGTGAATCCTTAGTCTGATCTTCTTCCTCCACAGCTGAGAATAAAAAATTTTCTGAATTTTAGTCTTGACAATATTTTTTTTTATATTAACATTTATTTGTAGAAACTTAAAAAAAGTAAAAAATTTATGAAATTAAAAATTCTTTCTCTTCTTATGATTTTTTGTAATCAAGGTTTTTCTGTCAATTTTTCGTTACCCATAATATTAGAAAATATTGAAAAAAATAATATGCAAGGTCTGTTAGATAATATTCAAAACTTATTATTAAGCACAAATAAGCAAGCATCACACACCACAGTAAAAAAAATGATTCATAGGAAAATTTTTCAAAATACAAAGATACCAACACTTTGGTATCCAAAATATATTGATAGAACTGTAGAAATATTTTTTTGCAAAAACAACGATCAAGATCTTAGCATAAAAATCTTGCAAGAAATTTTCAAAGATTTTGTATGTGACTTTTCTAAGAGTTATTTTCTTAGACCAACTTTTTTATCATTTATTGAAACCATTTTAAAAAAGAAAGAAAAGCAGATAGTTGCAGATGTTTCAGGAGAAAAAAATCAACAAACATCTTTTAATTTGAATTCATTTTCATCTGAAATTGCAAAAAAATTTTTAGATTTTTTGAATTTAGAAAAATTTTCAAAAAAAGAACCCGATTTCTTTTGTAGACTTATTAGGAAGATTATATCTTCGGATAATGATCCTGAGCTTTCACTGTACGCATTAGAATTGCTTGATTGTGAAAAAACATTTAAACAGATGGATGATCGTTTTTTTGTTTCAATCATAGAGGCGATTCGAGGCGATAATGTGAATCCCGTTATTGTGAATCTTGTTTGGAGTTTTTTTAATTTAGAACAAAGATTTACAAGGGTTACATCTCTGCAATTTCAAGGAATGTTATTTGATATTCTATATTCCAATGAGCATCATTTGGATGAAGTTTTATTAACCTCCATGAATTTGAAAGAACATTTGGATGGAAGTAATAGTTTTTGTTTTGCTGGGTTTCTCAATATTATTTTAGCTTCTCCTAAAAAACTTCCGCTTGTTGTTGAGACCACTTTAAGATCTCTAAATTTTAAACAAATGTGTGCTCAACTTCCCCTAATTGAGTTTTACGAAATGATAACACGCGGAATCTTACGATCAAAAGAGAAAAATTTTGAAATTACACAATACGTTTTGGATGATCTTTCTGAATCCTTAAGAAAACAGATGAAAGAATTAAGGATCAATGACCGTGCTTTTTTTGTAAATGGATTATATAAGAGCTCTCATAGTTTTTCAGAAAACATATTAAAGCTATTAGAACCTAGTTTCTTTTTAATACACAACGATGAGAATGATAACTTGGCTCAAAACGTGTATACATCAATAATGAATGATATTTTTTTAAAATTAGAAAAAAAAGATATTTCTAAAGAAGAACGAAATGTTTTGGTAAAAAAAGGAGATATTTTGTT
>NZ_AWTR02000076.1 GCF_000469665.2 Holospora obtusa F1
TATCAAATAGTCGCTATAAATATCAAGAAGATCCAGTTTCATTTTTTGTCCTTAAAAACTTATGGACGAAAAATATGATTATTTCAAGCAGAAATCAACTATTGCTGCGTAACATCAGTGATTAAATTTTAAACAAAAGAGGTTGTGTTCAATCTTTTTAGATTGAAATAATCCTTATAAATTTTGCGATTCGTTTTCCTTTATTTTTTATATTCCATAACTCAACATGTACAAAAAAAATTACCATAATAACTTGGGTTAAATTAGATGTAATTTTTTATTATACTGAAACAAAAAAATAATAAAAAAATACTCTTTTTTTTGCCATTTCAAACTTTTTTAAAAACATTTAATTCAAGCTAAATTACTACTTATGCGTGACTACACCATTCTTAAAATCTCATATTAATATTCTATTATAAGAATAACAATAATGATTTTAATCTGATACTATACGTACATTTGCTTTAAACATGAAAGATACTTATTGAATAATTATAAATTAGTTTTATAATTTCTAAATATGCAATTCATTTTTTTTTAATATCAGATAAATATTATTTTTTTAATAAACGTATTGAAAATTGTTAGATTTTTTGTATAATTACCTACCAGATCGTTTTTGTGTATGTACAGTGCGCGCTTTTTCAACTCCTTCCTCTTTTGTCAATGTTGTAACACGTTTAATGTTCAAAGTCAGTGGTTCCTTGCTGAGAGATTTTTCAGAAGTGGAGAAACTTCAGGGAGCTGAAAAAAGTTTAAAAAAATTTGTCTCTGACGCAGAATGTCGTGTTGAAAAAGTGTTGTATAATGGATTAAAGGAAAGCTATCCTGGATACGCGTTTTTAATGGAAGAAGGCGGATATATCGCTGGAGAAGAAAGTAATTCACCGACGTGGATTATAGATCCTTTAGATGGATCTAACAACTTTTCGAAAGGGATCCCTTATTTTTCTATTTCTGTTTCGCTCTATGAGCGTCAAGATTTCGTGATGGGAGTCATCTATGATCCTATACGGGACGAAGTGTTTTGGGCGCAAAAAGGTGTAGGAGCTTTTTTGGATCAATATAAATTGCGCCTTTCTCAAAAAAGACCTAGAAATTATATTGCCATGGCGTTACCAGGTCCGCGACATACGCCAGATCAGTGTCAGCACATTCTTTCGTTGTTTCATCTGCTTCCAGATACATTATTTCGTTCTTTTGGAAGCACTGCTCTGCATCTTGCATATGTTTCTGCGGGGCGTCTAGATGCGAGTATCGAATATTCTACGCGTATTTGGGATAGCGCAGCAGGTATTGCTATCATTCGGGAAGCAGGAGGAAAAGTTTCTCATCAGTTTACGGGCCCTTTACAAGCGCTCAAAAGCTCTGATATCGTGGCTGGTCATCCTGAAATTTATCATACGTTGTGCGGAATACTACCTGTAAGACAGTCATGAATTTTTCTTTTATAAAAAAGATTTATATATTTTTTCAGGCGCTGATCCGTTCGGGTTCTGATACAGAAGATCCTGGTTATCGGTTGGGAGTTGGAATTTTATTAATGAATCAAGACGGAAAAATTTTTGTGGGAAAACGTATTAAAAAAAAGTATTCTGAGTGGCAAATGCCTCAAGGAGGAGTGGATTTCGATGGTGGAGTCCCAGAGCCTTTTGCTCAGGCTGCTTGGCGAGAATTATGGGAAGAGGTTGGAGTTAAAAATCAGTGCAAAATGGTTGCTTGCACACAAAGAGCTTACCATTATGACTTTCCGTACTTTAATTTGTGGAAATTGCGTTTTAAGGGACAAAAGCAAGTATGGTACGGATTTTTGTTTTCAGGATCAGATGAAGAAATTAATTTAAAAATAACTCGTCATCCTGAGTTTGAGTCTTGGAAATGGATTGAAAAAAAAGAATTAATGACGAGCTGTGCGTTTTTTAAACGATCTTTGTACGCAAAGGTTTTTGAAGAATTATGGCCTACCATGATGAAAGCACTGTGTTCAAAATAATTTGAGCAAACAAACATGCGTGTGAGAATACGCAATTTAATTTTCAAGGTCGCACACACAGAGCTTAGAAACGCAAAAACTTTTTGCCGCAGGTAAAAGAGTATGCTAGTCTATAAAAGTTATTTTTTTAACTTTGTTTTTTGTGTCAAATAATTCTTTAGAATCTTCTATATGGCCTGGTTTTGTTGATGTACTGTCCGCTATGCTGATGGTCGTCGTTTTAGTGTTTACTATGTTTGCACTTTCTAATATTTGTCTTCAGTATACGATTAAAGAGAAAGAAAATAGTTTAAAAAATTCTAAAATTTTGTTCGAACAACAAAGCATGCGTTGGAAGAAAGATGCACTACGTGCCCGAAACGAATCTCAAGCTCTCAATAAAAAATTGAAAGAGTTAGAAAATATGGATCAAAAAGAGATGCAGCGCTTATTGACCTTGTATTCTAATTTAATGGAACATTTAGAGCTTCAAGAAAAAAATCTAGAAAAAGTTCGGCAAGAAGCATGCCGCGCCGAGGCATGGATTCAAGAAAAAGATAAAAAAATTCACCTTCTTGAAAAACGTATAGAGCGCCTAATGGAAGAAAAAATTAAGCAATTATGGAAATCTCGTTCAGAATTTCTTGAAAAACTTCGCGTATTGCTAGAAGGCAGAAAAGATGTAAAATTAGTGGGAGATCGATTTGTATTTCAGTCAGAGGTTCTGTTTGAAATGGGATCTGCTCAAGTAGGCCCTAATGGTAAAGAGGCGTTACGTAGTTTTGCCATCGCATTAAAAAAGATTGCTCTTTTAATTCCTAAAGACGTCAATTGGGTTTTGAGAGTGGACGGGCACACAGATCGCCATCTTTTAAAAGAAAGCAGTAAATTTAAAAATAATTTGGAATTGTCTATTGCAAGAGCATTAGCAGTTGTTGCGTTTTTGAAAGAGCAAGGTGTCCCAGAAAATCGATTAGTTGCCGCGGGATTTGGAGAATTTCATCCCTTAAAGCCTGGGCAATTTAGTGATAAAGATCGACGAATTGAGCTGGTTTTGGATGATAAAAAAATTTAAATGTTTTCTGAAAGTATATTTAAGCATATGCATCAGTTAGTGATTTCGAAATTTCGCTCTTATCATTACGGAGTTCTAGATTTTTCTCAAGGCGTTGTATGTTTAATTGGAGATAATGGAGCGGGAAAAACTAATCTTTTAGAGGCCTTATCTTTGTTCTCTCCGGGGAAAGGATTAAAAGGAGCCAGCTCTTCTGCTTGGTCACACAAAGCAAACTCGGACACTCCTTGGATATTGAAACTCGCGCTAAATAGTCCAACCGGACCTTTAGTTTTGGAGACCTTTGAGTCCAAAGGAAAGCGATGTATTACCATGAACGGCTTACGTTTAAAACATCAACTAGAAATTGCACAATGGATTTCTATGCACTGGATCACTCCAGCCATTGATCGCATGTGGAACCAAGGATGGTGGGCAAGAAGAAAATATTTTGATCGCATTGTCTTTACTTTGTACCCTGCCTACGGAAAATATTTACAATCTTATCAAACCGCAGTTCAAGCACGAAATCGCGCACTAAAAAGTCAAGCATCTTCTTTTATATTAGATGCCATGGAAGAAATTATGGTGCAAAATAGCATAAAAATTTATAAAATTCGTCAACACGCTTTAAAAGAACTGAATATGTTTTTACAATGCAATCATCACTTTCCCTTAATAACTGTAAAGACCCAGGGAGAATTTGAAGAATGGATTCTTCTTCATGTACTTAACTCGTCAGAAATGCAGACAGTAGAATCCGAATTAAAAAAAATTTGGAAAGGATTAAGAGTTCAAGAACACTATAAAGGAACGACAACGTTTGGTCCTCATCATGCTCGATGGGTCGTCACACATATCAATCAACACGAAATCGCATCATGCTCAACAGGGGAACAAAAAAGTATGCTCGTTTCTTTAATATTGGCTTGGTCTAAAATGATAAAAAAATTTCATCCAAAAGAATTTCATTTTTTATTACTAGATGAAGTTGGAGCACATTTAGATACAAAACATCGTACACAGTTATGGAAAGCGCTGAATGAGTTAGAAATGTGTGTGTGGATGACTGGAGTGCATGAAAAAATATTTGAAGGAATCAGTTCTACAAATTGGGTTAACGTACAGCGCTTAGAGGGAAATAGCATTTTAATGTACTGATTTTCATTATAATCCAATTTTTTTATGGGTTAAAAAAATTTAAAAAATCTACAAATTATTACATAATATCTATTGAATTAAAGAAAAAACATTGACACAAACTATAATTGCTGAATAATATTACTTTGAATTTTTAAAAAATAATTTTTATGAAATTAAGTTTTGTTTTATTATTAATTTCGATAATAAAAAATTTTGATACCTCTTTTGCAGTGAACGAACATTCCACAAAGGAAGAAATTATAAGCCATTTAATTCAAGAAATAGAGGATGATGAACGCATCCAAAGCGTTATTGATATTTTAATGAATCAAAATTTGTTATCGAAGATAGGTGGCGCAAAAACATTCCATGTTTTGAATGCATTAAAAATAATAAGCAATGCCCAAGGATCAGCTAACGTAACTTATTTTTTTAAAAATTTTTTACCCCTTCATGCGGTTGATTTATTTGAAGCATTTCCAGAGCAAATGCTTCAATGCATCAAAAAAGCTTCCTTAAATTCTTTGGAATATTTCGGAAATTTACAAAATTTTGAAAATATTTTAAAAATTTTACTGATAAAATATGAAGAAGATGGATCTCACAAAGTGGTTGAATTTTTAGAGGACTTTAAACATGATCAAAAGTTTTCATCCGTCATTAGACTATTTAATGAAGAAATTCAAGAATCAAAGTTAGAATTTTCATTAGATGAGGCTGATTTTTTTAAGGTAGCTTCATGGCTTCCTTTAATCAAACCAAACGATTTAAGAAGTATCTTAGAGTGTTTAATGTTGAAATACAAACGTCATTTTACGTACATACATAATTCTGTAGAAAATCACACATTTCTTCAAGCAGGAACACGTGTTCAAAAAAAAATTTGTTTAAAAACGCAAGAGCTTACTGATTCAGATTTTTCTTATATTTGGGAAGAATTTATAAATCAAGGAGGATTGTGCGCTCCTCAAGCCTTACATTTATTAAATAAAAAAAAATTTGAACATAGTGGAATTTTACTGACCATTCTTTCAGAAAAAATGCATAAAAATGAACAAAATTATGAAAAAAAAAGAGAAATGTTTTCGGCGATAGCTGGAAAATTTTTCCCTCAATACAGAGTGAAAAAATTTTTGAAAAATGAAACAATGTTTAAACAAAAATTAATAGAAAGTCAATATTTTTTAAATTCTTTAAAAAATATCACAATCTTTAGCGGCAATCAAGGTTATTTTTTATTAGATTTTTTGCAAGAATATCCGCACATGTCAAATTTTTTTGAATTTAGGAATTATTTAGATAAATGGGCGCCTATGGATCAAAACATAAAGCAAATCTCATGTGCATGTGAAGATGAATCTTCTTTTAATGATGTGTATTACGATGAAATGAAAGCAAATTTAAATTGCCATAAAGAAGCTCAAAATTTTCCAGAAAAGTTACTACAATTTATTGGCTTATTTTCTCCACTTCACTTCAACTCAACACTTCAAAACACTCTTTACCATGACGTTATTTTATACCTTCCTTACGTAAAAAAAACAGATTTGTTCGTTATTTTGGAATGGTTAGTATCAAAAGATTCAGAATATCAATTTTTTAATCAGTCTCAAGATGAACAAAAAAATATTTTTTTTAAAATCAATGAATTAACGGGAGATGAGTTTTTGGAGATAATTCAAAAAATTTCTAATTTTTCTAAACCTATTTGCCAAGATGTGTTATCAGTATTAAAAAAAACTTTTAGTGACTGAACAAAAAAACGAATGGAAAAAACTTTATCTCAATAGAATACAAGCAGTGCAGAGCGTTAAAAAAATCAAGACAATTTCTCAAAACATTGGGAGTGTTTTAAAAATTTTTAGTAAAGTTTCTGTCATAAAAAAACAAAGTATAGCAAGTAAAAACTTCTAATTTAATAGGTTGCCAAGAATGAGCTGTTTTAGCCCCCTCATCTAAAACGATCTCCAAACACAATAGCCTATCTGTACATATGACTAAAGCAAGACCTCTTTATTGTGACTTAGTCTGCTACAAATACATAAACAACACAGCTTCTTTGAGAATTTTTAGAAAATTTGCTCTGTTCCACACAACTTCCCTCTAAAAACCCTTCCCCCTCTTTTGCGAAAAAATCACCAGAATTTGGTGTGCCATCACCCCATGTGTGCGCTAATCGCTCAGCCTCTTTTGGCGTAAATACACCTCCGTTCAACCCTTCTTGAGTTTCTTTTGCAATCACAAGCCAAACTCCTGCACGCTCGTTGAGACGTGATCGAATCAATCCTGCTCCACCCCCTAAAGCATTCTTTGGATAAACTTGATCCTGTCGTAACATGCTTGCTCCTACTCCATCAATCCAATGATCTTGAGCCAAAGAACTCCACACGTGATGAGAAGCTTTACTTAGTGCGTTTTCTGATAAAGCATGTTCTTCTGGTAATACTCCATGAATACATCTATAATGACGAAGTTGTGTTACAATACTTTGAATATGCTCACACGTTCGCACAAACTTTCCCTGATCAACAATTTTCCACATCTTCATCCCAACACCAGCAATCACGCCAAAAACTGCTAATCCGATGACAATTTCCCACAAAATAAATCCTTTTTGACGCTGCGATAAAAAGCATTTTAAAAAAAACGTAAAACGTTTCACCTAAACCTTACTCCCCAGTTTTAATGCGTTCAATAAGCTCAGAAACGGTGGGAATAAAACCATCTTTATAAAAAGGATCTTCTCTAAATTTATACGCATTATGACCTGCAAACATCAAATTATTTTCTACATCCCCTGTTAATATGATGTCCTGCAATGTTTTTTGGATACAAAACGATCTAGGATCTGGCTTTTCTCCCGTAGACCCAGTAATTCCTTGACTCCAATTACTAAAAAGACAAGAACTTAAACATCCTTTACACTCTCTTTGATCTTTTAATATGCTAGCTGCTTCTTGGGGGGTTGTAAAAATGACCGTTTGACTGGGAGTCGTCATACCTGTCAAAAACCCCTGCTGTTTCCAATGCGCAATATCTCCTAAATCTCTCTCCCTAACAAACAATTGTCTTCCTCTCGTTCCTAACTCTAAAATTCCAAAAAATTCTTCATTTTGGATATAAGAATACGCAACTTGACGAGAAGAGCGCGCAATCAACGCATCAAGGAATGAGTTACGAAACGCTGATGAATAAAACCCCGTCGGACTAAATCTATTTAACAAAATATCTCCAGGAAGAATATTTA
This sequence comes from Holospora obtusa F1, assembly GCF_000469665.2. GTDB lineage: Bacteria > Pseudomonadota > Alphaproteobacteria > Holosporales > Holosporaceae > Holospora > Holospora obtusa. Next base: position 7,420 of record NZ_AWTR02000076.1, read on the forward strand.
ATAACCGTTTTTTCCAACTTTCTGAAATTGGACTTTCTTGAGTCAACAAAGGGCGAGTCCCAAACTGAAATCCTATTAAGCCCAGTTCTTCATTATTGATCCAATGAGCCAAATTCTTTAAATGCCAAACCCCTCCAGCCATAATAATAGGTATATGATCTAAAGAAAAATCCCGCATCGAAGCTCTTAACGCCACCACCCTACTATAAGGATCTTCTGGTAGCAAAGGATTTTCCTGATTACTTAACCCGTTATGCCCCCCAGCCTTCCAAGGATCTTCATAAACAACCGCGCTTAACCAATCAGACATCTTACTATACGCACGATTCCACAACGCTCTAAAGGCGCGCGCAGAAGAAACTATAGGTAAATAAAACACTTTAAATCGCGCTGCAATTTCTGCAAGTCTGTACGGCATTCCCGCTCCGCACGTCACCCCATGAATAAGACCTTTCGTACCACTTAAAATACCTTCTAAAACGCTTTCTACTCCCCCCATTTCCCATAAAACATTCATATGGATACGCCCTTTTCCACATGAAAGATCATAGGCAATCTTTGCTTGCTGAACTCCCCCCAATATTGCTTGTTCGATAAGTTCTTTATGACGTTCTTTGCGAGTATGCCCTTGATAAGTCCAAGGTTTAATCCCCCCTTCTTCATCTAGAATGGGCGCATTTACTCCAGAAAACGTCCCTACAGCACCACAAGCTGCCCATGCTCCTGAACTTACTCCATTAGTTGCCCCAATCCCTTTTCCACCTTCAATCAAAGGCAACACCTCTGCTCCAGAGATCGGTATAGAATTCAACATCATGGGATTTAGGACTTGCATTGATATAAAAAATTAATGTTAGTATCTTAATACTACCCAAAGTACTCTGCCAAAACAAGCCCAATGCTTTAGAATGGATACAATAAATCAAGCTCTATCTTAAAAAATACAATCAAATCAATAAGATAAAAAAATTTCTCGTGGTCCAGACATACTTTGTAAAGCGAAGTTATTCTCTAAAAAAATATTCTTTTTCTTTGTGTCGCCAAAAAAATTTTTGTTTTTTTATAATTTACTGATGTTACGCAGCAATAGTTGATTTCTGCTTGAAATAATCATATTTTTCGTCCGTAAGTTTTTAAGGACAAAAAATGAAACTGGATCTTCTTGATATG
>NZ_AWTR02000075.1 GCF_000469665.2 Holospora obtusa F1
GACTTATCAAATAGTCGCTATAAATATCAAGAAGATCCAGTTTCATTTTTTGTCCTTAAAAACTTATGGACGAAAAATATGATTATTTCAAGCAGAAATCAACTATTGCTGCGTAACATCAGTAAATTTACTATAATTATTACTGATACACTAAAACTTGGATGGACTCACTGTTGATGTAATTTTTGTCTATATTACAAAACATTGAATTTAGTTCAAGATCAAATTATTACATTTCTCGAGTCTCAACGCATTTTATACGTACCAGTATGCAGGAACGTATAAATTTGTTATTATGACAGGCATCGGATAGACGGGTGTGTTTTATTATTGAAGCAATTTCAAAAATATATTTTTCGATCATTATTTAGGTACACTAGTTTTTTTTTTCTTGGACTGAATTCCCTTACTTGGTTTATTCAATTTTTTAAGATTAGCAAAGGTATCTCTGCTGGAGTGTCTTTACTAGAGATCTCACTAGTGTCTTTCGTAAGCTTAATTCCCGTGATGTATTATACTTTACCTATGGCGTTGATGTTGTCTTGTATCTATCGATACGCGCATTTTGTACAAGATAGAGAGCGAGATATTTTGTATAGTGCAGGAATAGCGCCTTGGAGTTTGGCATGGCCTGGTGTAAAAATTTCTTTGTATTTCGTAGGCGTCTTGTATAGTATAAGTTTTTGGGGAGGACAAAAAATTTCACGCTATCTTCAAATCAAAGAGCAAAAATTAAAGCAAGTTTTGCCTCATCATTGGTTGACGCCTGGAATTTTTTTTTCTATTGGAAATACAACGCTGTATATACACAACAAACGAGCTGATGGAACGTTAGAGGGAGTTTTTTTGCATGATCCCAAGCCCAAACGCACGTTAGTGTTTTCTGGAAAATACGGTAATATTCAGCAAGATCTTCAAGATTTTATCTTTACTCTATACCACGGAACTTGTCATGTCGTTGCTCGCCAAGAGCGCAGAGCTCCGCATGTAATGTCGTTCAAAACATATACAGTCAGAGTGCCTCATCATAAAAAAATTTCTTTGCTTTCCGTAAAACCTCAAAGTGTTTCCTTTTTAAATCTTTGGAGACGGGTCCAAGAAAATTCTCCTGAATTGCCTTGGGTAAGAGAGCTTTATACACGCTGCCTAACACCTTTGTGGATGATTCCCGATGTTTTGTGGATTACTTGGGTTATTCTTACTTTATGGAATGTTAATGTTAAAGGATATTATGGATACCTTATTTTATTTTCTGGATTAATTGGTTTGCAAGCTATACCTTTAAGGGCGGTATGTGTTTGGAATTTTTGGGAAGGATGTGCACAAATTTTTTGGTGTATTCCCGGTATTTTGTGGATTAAGTTAATTTTTGTAAATCGAAACGGTGAAAAATATGCTTTCAATAATTCTTAAATATAACACAAAAAATTTTTTAAAATCTTTTGTTTTCGTGCTTTTGTTTTTCTTATTTTTTTCTTTTGTGATTGAATTAATATTTATAAAAAAAAATCTTATCGTTAAAACAACATTTGAGGATCAATACGAATATTTGTTTTTAAAAGTTTGTATACTTGTTAATAAGCTTTTTCCTTTCATTGTGTTTTGTTCCGGTGGTGTGTGGATATTTCGATTGAAAAAATTACGGACATGGTCTATTTTTCAGTGTTCTGGCGCATCTATTCTTCAAGTTTTAAAAGGTCCAGTTTTGGCAGTTATTCTAATGAGTATGTTTGAATTATTTTATTGGGGACCGTGGTGTCAAAATATGATGGAAAAAGTTTGGATAATACAAAAAAAAGAAAACTATTGGATGCAACCTAAAGCACGGTGGAAATTTTTTCAAACACCTGAGAAGGTAAGCTATATTTTTTATATGCCAGGAGAACATATAGAGCTATTTTCTTTCAATAAGGATTTTATTTTGAAAAATTATTTGTGTGCCGAAAAATTTTCTATTTCTTCAAATTCTTTGCATCTTCAGCATATATGGTCTATGCCTATTGATCAATATCCAAAATTTTTAAAAACCTTAATCGTCAAATTTCCTTTATTTTTACCTGGTCATACACCGAAAAAACATCCTTTCTTGATGTCTTTTTTAGAACTTAGTGCATTATCTAGGAATACATTTTTGTCTCAGACTATTTTATTAAGGCGCCAATATTTTTTATCTAATACTGTGTGGTTTTGTTTACTACTTCCTTTTTCTTCTGCAATATTATCTGGTTATCATCGTTCTGTTTATCGTTACATACCTAAGATTTTTTTTGGATCTATGATATGTTTTGTGCTATTTTTAGCAAAAGAATGGAGCTGCATCATAAGTTATTCTATGACAGGGCATGCTTTAAGCTATCTTATTACGTGGCTTGTTCCTTTATTAACCGCATTTTTAACGTTAGTTTTGTGGATAACTCACTCAGAGTTATAGTGAACAAAATAGACTCTTTGCATAAGTCTATGGCTAACCCGTTCTAAAATGGCACAATTGTTTCTAAATAAGACATTAATCAAAAATGAGAGCTCATGAGGTGCCCAATAAAATTTAGAAATAAAATAATGAAGTGGTATGAAGTATTAAGAAATAGAACAAAAATACAAAGTCTAAATAAGAGCTTTGAGTAGATGGAGAAAGGGAATAATGCCTAAAGTACTTAAAAATATTTCTGGGATGCCATTTATAAATTTTTAATCACTGAAAAAGTATCAAAGTAAAGAAAGAAAATATAAAGAAACAATTTTTAGAAAGAGTTTATTTCATCGAGAGCACAATGGCGTATGGGATTTGAAAGAATGCGGCAATAGCTTCGTAAAATTTATCAAACTGGTTAATTTTGTTCTTAACTCATCTTTTCATATTAGCCCAAAATTTTTTTATTGGATTCAAATCGGGTAAGTATGGCGATAAAAAGATGACTTGACAACCTACAGATTCGATCAACTCTTTTGGTCTTTGTGAGCTATGAGATGCAGCATTATCCAATTTGTCCAGGTTCTAATTCCTTAATCAATACCTCTTTTACCTAAGCTTCAAATAATTTTGTATGACAAGAACCATTAAATACCCTAAATGTTTAGTTCCACATTCTTATGGTACAACCTATAAGGAACTAAAGGAGGCTAATTTATGGGAAGTATACTGCATAACAATGCCAAGACGACGCTTCGAGTCCGAAAAGAAATATAAAACTCTGTAGAGGTCACCGCTAAAAATAGCAAAGCGTCTGGCCCTTCAGTTTTGAAGTGGAAGAAAGCCTGTTGTGTTGAATATAAATTTTCTGGCCCTGCACAGCCAAAGCATTTATATCTGCAACAGAAGCAAGAAATTGTGTGTGAATTCAGGCGCGTTTCTAAGCTTCCGCTTAATGATGTTTATAGTGCTTTGAAAAAAAAGATTCCCAATCTCATGAGCTTTAATCTGCATCAATGCCTTAAAAGAAATGGTCTAAATGCCTTAGCCAAAGAAGAGTCGGCTCTTGAAAAAAAATTTATCCCTTTGGATTTGTTCATATTGACAGTACAGAAGGTCCGCACAGATCAGAAAAATGCGACCTTTTTATGGCCATTGATCGGGCCACAAAGTACGTTTATGTCGAGATGCATTCAAAGATGTCGGTTAACGAGTCCGGTGCATTTTGAAAAATCTGATCGCCCATTATTCTTTTAAAATAACGAAAATTCTCACAGATAATGGGGCGCAATTTACCTATAAACTGCTTGCGCAACACCTGAAGCCAAAAAACAAAACGCACCCCTTTGATGTGATGTACAAGGAGCATAACATTGAACACAGGCTCACCAAATTCAAGCATTCTTGGACCAACGGTCAGGTCGAAATCATCAACAGGATCCTCAAAGACTACACAATAAAGGCTTATTTTTACAAAGATTAGCTAAGGCATTATTCTCCTTCTATTATATACAGATGGCTGGTGGCAGAAATGGAAAAATACAAGAATCTGAGCTTTCAGGTAACATTCAAGCGGTGAAATTTGATGAAACGTGGTGTTTTTTCCAAAAAAAGTCAAAAACTCTGGATTATCAAAACCGTTGATCGTAGCACACGGAGAACTGTTGCTGGGTTACAGGGAATCGTGATGCCGAAACGTTCAAACGATTTTACAAAAAAGTCAAACATCTGAAAAATTGCACATTTTATACTGATAACGGTGATACTTTCTCTAAAGTTCTACCAAAAAATTGCCATAGTATTGGAAAATCAGGAACTGTATGCATAAAGAAAGATCATAGTAATACAAGACATCACCTAGGACGAATGACGAGATGTACTAAAGTAGTTTCCAAGAAGGGAATCCCCTATGGTATACGGATCAATCAAGCTTTGATGTGCGCTTACGACACCAGAAATCTTTAATCACTATCAAAAAACACAGCTATCTATCTCTAGGTAAAACCTCTCTTATAATGATTAAAAACTCTAGTCTGATATCATGATTATTTTTTAAATTTAATCTTTTATCCAGAAAATAATTTAAAATTTCTAAAATAATAGGAGCATAGAAACGTTTCTAAAATTTAAGTATTTTTCTAGAATAAAAAGCGTCTAGTAAGACAAAATTTAGCAGTTTACTTTTATTGTAAAATCGTATAGGATTTAAAAATATAAGAAAAAGAGGAAAAATGTGAGTCTTAATAAGATTATCCTAATAGGTAATTTAGGTCAAGATCCTGAAATTAGATTGATGCCAGATGGAAGTAAAGTTGCTAATTTTTCTATTGCTACATCAGAGCGATGGAAGGATAAAAATGGAGAAATAAAAAGTATTACCGAATGGCATCGTGTTGTCGTGTTTAACCCTAAGTTAGCCTCGATTATTGAGCGTTACTTTAAAAAAGGAAAGAAAATTTTTGTTGAAGGGGGGATTCGTACCAGAAAATGGATAGATAAAGAAGGGAAAGAGCAAAAAATTGTTGAAGTCGTTGTTCGGTATCAAGGAACAGTAAAAATGTTGGATGGGAAAGGCGATGAGGAGCGTGAATTTGGGAATACGTTAAGCTCAGTAGAAGAGCATGATTTTCACTCTATAGAAGAAGATGAAGTTCCTTTTTAATAATTTAGTTAAAATATCTTAAGACACACTTTTTGGATAGGGAATTATTTTCTGATTTTGGGGGATTGCTGTAGTTTTGTTTTTAGAATCTGAGTGAGTAAAGATAATGTTTGGGTAAGACAATGATCAAATGCATTTTTAGAGTTTTATGACAAAATGTCTTACCTGACTAAGTTAATTAAGAAAAAATGATTCGATGGGGTGTTAAATGGACCTTCTACGCAAGTCTCCGTTTACTCTTCAAGAAAACTTTTTTCCTCCGCGGTCTTTCAAAGCTACTGTTCATGTGTAAAAGCCACAGTTCATGTGTACGATTTCTGAAACAAGTGTGTGTTGCGGTAGTAATCATTCATTAACCTGATGCGTAAGTGCTCCCACATCGAATTTACGCTGTTCTGGTGTACTTTGCGCATGGGAAACCGTTTTTGAGATTCACGATTCCAGAGATAGTATAAAATTTGATGAAGTAGCATTGTTTTGATATCGATGGGGACATACCCTTGAATATCTTAATATGGCTACACATGCGTTCCACAACGCCCCGAAAACGAGATAGTGCTGCAGTGTATAATAGCAGTGTATAATAACTTTAAGTTAAAGTTTAAAAACAAGGCAACGCACGACACTCAGTTAATCGAAAGTTTTAAAAACAAGGCAACGCACGACACTCAGTTAATCGAAAGTAGAGATTCTCGAATAGATGATCTTAGAATTTTATTTTAGAGATCTCACGTATTTTTCGCGAACTTCAACTTAAATTTACTACATTTTTTCTGTCCAGAGGATTGTTTGTGGTGGATTTATAAGGAAACTCTGCATTCGAATAAAGCTTATCGATCCATCCTGATAGCCTGAATCTATAAAAAACTGGTTTTTTTTGTTCCGCCTTTAAAAGACCTTAGATAGTGTGGTCACGAGATAGGAAGTATGATATAAGTGATGCAGTTGTTTCATGAATGCATAGGTATTATATGTCAAAAGCCCATCGTCACCACGATATTTCAGACCGCGTATAGAGTTGTGTTAGAGCCTCATTGACCAGGACGAGAAGGGGGTTGGGGCGGGAGAGCTAAAAGATAATCGCCAATGTATTAATGCCATTTTTTGGATCTTAAGGACAGGAGCGCTATGGCCAGATTATGGAAGCTGGAGCAATACGCACCGTCGTTTTATCAGATGGAGAGACAAAGGTATCTGGGAGAAGTTGCTCGAAGAATGAGTTGATGTTCCGGATTATGAATGGCTGATGATTGATGCAAGTCACATCAAAGCGCATCCTCATGCAGCCGGTGCGAAAGGTGGAAATCAAGAGATGAGCCGCTCAAAAGGGGGCTTAATACAAAGGTACATCTGGCCGTGAATGCGCATGGTATGCTGCAGTCAGAATCATTATTACAGACGGTACCACGGCTGATTGCACGCAAGCTTGGCAATTGATAAGCGGCATCGCAGCCGAGTATTTACTCGCAGACAAATATGATAGCGATGCGAGTGTTGCTCAGGCCCAAAGCCAAGGCATGACCGTAGTCATACCTCCAAGAAAAAACCGAAAAGTTCACAAAGGCTATGATAAAGATTTATACAAGTTGCGGCATCTTGTTAAAAATGCATTTCTCCATCTCAAGCGCTGGCGCGGTATTGCAAGCCGTTATGCGAAAAATGTCAGATCATTCTTGGCAGCAGTACAAATTCGATGTATCGCTTTATGGGCTAATATCTCGTGACTACACTATCTAGGTGTCTTGCGCGATCCGAGATGAGTTTTTTAAATGTTCGCGGTGCGCCCTTGATGTGTTACTCGTATTTTCAGTTTTTAGTGTTGAGTGTGTGGTGTTTTTTCACTTAAATCATAGGAGATCGCGCCTTTAAGGGCATTTTATGAAGCGTTTTGCGACATAGATCATCACGCTTTTTCCCCTTCTTCGACCGTTTTTTCCTTTGAAAAATCACCATATAGTCAATTAAGCGAAAAACAAGTGTGATTTCTAGAAAAAAATTCTAAGATCGTTACCTTCTATCTCTGAGCATCGTGCTTTACCTTTATTCAAAAACCTCAGCTTAATTTACCATCTTCCATATTCCAAAAAGACGCGATCATGTCCTAGGTTTTGTGAACAAACTTAGCCAAGACCAAAATAAAGATCACTGACAAAAAATAGAGCAGCACGAAACGCGAGAGCAATCATTTTGAGGAAAGAAAAGGTTGTCCGAAATCATTCTATTTTTTCAAAAAAACAGGCGATGTTTAGGGCATAGAAACGTGTTATAGGAAAAGATCTTGCCTGAACAAAGCATGTTATTATGATGATGAGATATAGTATGACGTTTTTTTTCTGCCTTGTCATAGGACGGATAAAAAAAATCCAAGAGCATCGTACCCACATAGATTTTTTTGATGAGTTTTTTCGTATCGCGGCTAAAAGTTTCTTGATCTGGGCTATTTCTTCCATACTAAAAGAAAAGAAGAGGAACCATCTAATTCCTCATTTTTTAATTATAAAATCACTGAAACAAAATAAATAGTTGTAATGAAAAGGTGCAGAGTATCTTTATCATGGACGTGTATTTGTCTTTATTTCACTTAAGTAACACACAAAGAGCGTATTTAACTTTTCAGTAATCAACTTTTTTATCATAAAGAAGCTTTCACTTTCTCCTAAATTATTTTAATATCTTATTTACAGAACCAGTACGAAAATAAATTTTAATTATAATTTTAAAATATTTTATTTAAATAAAAAAACATAAACGTAGGGAAGGAAATACAAAACTTTAATATTCCCATCCATTAAATCAACTTAAATTTTTTTTATCATAGTGAAGACGCAGTAACATACTTTTAATACTTGCGTTACTTATTAAAAAAAATTAGTAATATTTACTTCGAAAATCACAGTTTAGCTAATGAACTTTTCCTCCAGATCCTTCAAAGCTTTCTGCCTCTGAACCTGAGGTGCATGTTTCAGCTGCCGGAGAAGTATTGTTACGGGCATTCAATCGACAAATAACATCTTCGGATGGATAACTATATGCTGCTCCGTGTCCCTTACGTGATCTTCCTGCAGATTTTCTTTTTTTTCGAGATTTTTTACCTACTTTTTTCTTTCCTTTTTTCTTTCCTTCCCCTTCTGCAGCGGCTCCAGCTGGCTTCTGCGCATTAAGATCTGCTGTTCCTGCCTCGGCATTGCCATTCTGATCAGGCGATTGCGCAGCAGCTTTGTCTTCCAAAGCAGGTGCGGTTGCTTCTGGGGATGCCGCTACAGAAGGATCCGATGTCGCAGCAACTGGTTGTTGAGCAGGTGCCGGAGCAATTTCTTGCGGTGCAGACGGATTAGCTTGCTCTTCAGCAGACCAACCTTGAGAAGGAACTATAATACCTAAACTTAGTGCGAAAAATAGGATATTTAAAGAACTTCCTTTCATAAATTTAACACTCCATTGGTTACACGTGATACCTAACATTATCATTACGCAAAACTTTAAAAAAAACGACAATATCAAGTGCTTAAACTCCACATTCGTATGTATAACACAAAAATTACAGATGCGAAAGGGGTGTGTAAGAGGCTATTTCAATGAAAAAATACATAATTTTTTCAAGCAGACCCGAATTTTTATATTGTTTGTAGTTGAAAAAATAGTAATACCACAAAAACAGGGAATTCAGAATATTTTGGAAGATCAGATTACGTTATAATTTAATTTTTTTGAAAAATCAGTAAAATTAAGATTAAATAATATTTTGATTTTTGATTGTATTTAAAAACAAGCACAAAATCTAGATAAAGAATAATAAAAAAATTTTTGAATTTTTAATAAAAGAGATCTAAACGTAATAAAATACATGTAAGACCGCTCAGAAAGAAGAAAGGAAAAAATTTACGCAATAAGTCCTGTGAATAGGAGATATCAAAATTTTTATCTCACAAAATCTATAGTAAATTAAGTGGACGTTTGCACAAAAGTCGATTGTTTCTAGAAAAAAAATCTAAGGTCATATAGTCCAAAATTTCTTTCTTCGATCAGTAAGTGCGCGCTCTTCCTTTATTCACAAACCTAAAATTAATTGACTAAATATTTCATAAAGAAAAATTAAAGACTTAATTTAATGCAGAGTATTTTTTCTTTATTTGCCTAATTACAGTTTAACAAAAAACGTTTCTTCAAACAAAAATAAAATTTAGATTTTTTTTCTAAATAATTTTTAATTTACGATATTTATTTGGATTTAGGACCGTTATTAAGAACATCAAAATACTTTACTTTCTAAATTTATCTGTACTATAACTTAGTCTTTTATTGACACAAAACATTTGTAAAAAGATCATAAAATTCTTTATCTTTATGTTTAAATTTTGTCCTGTAAGACAGTTTTATATTTATTTTTATTGTCTAAAATTTTATATTACTTCTTGTCTATATCAAAAACTTGAGACCGAGACCGGAATTGAACCAGTATAAAAGGATTTGCAGTCCTCTGCATAACCACTCTGCCACTCGGCCGATATTTAAATTATAATCATCACAAGAATCAATTACAAGCCCCTTACTTAAAAATAAAACTTTTTAATTAAAGCTTCTGCGTAAATATCTCTATTGAATGGAAAAATTGAATGGGAAAAAAATTTAAAAAATTTTTATAAAATCGAATAAATATTTTCATAAATATTACGTGAATTATGAAAAATAGTTATTTTTATTTGTTTTTTTAAATTTTGTTTAGTAAAATTTAAATCCGATTGTGTTTGTATGTTATCCTGCATTCCATAAATCTAAATGATGATATCCAAATAGTTTTAATAGTAAAGAAACGCTTTCCTCATTTTGACTTTTTAAAGTTTCAGATAACTGAATAGCCAATTCAAGTAAATGCTGGTGCTCTGAAAGATTTGCAAAATAATACTCGCTATTTCCGCTTTGCCTTAACCCACACAAACTTCCAGCTCCTCTTAAACGCAAATCTTCTTGCGCTAAAACAAACCCATCATGGCAACGTTTTAATAATTTTAATCTTTCAAATCCAAGGCTTGAGGTTGTTTTTCCCCATATCAAAAAACACTGTCCTTTGACTAAACTTCTCCCAACGCGCCCTCTAAGCTGATGCAATTGCGCCAATCCGAATCGTTGACTTTCTTCAATAATCATTGTACTTGCGTGATCTACATGGACACCTACCTCTATGGCCGTCGTAGATACAAGAACTCCTAGTTCTTTTTCAGCAAAAGCTCTTAATACGGCTTCTTTTTCTGACCACGGAAGCTTTCCGTGAAGCATACCTACTTGATTTGGAAAATGAGCCAGTAAATCTTGATGTCGAAAGATAACTTTTCCAAAATTTTCTTCATCCTCTTTTTCAATCCACGGACAAACCCAATATACAGCTTCTTTCCTATCCAAGCATCGCTGAATTAAAAGATATAATTCAGAAATTTTGTTCCAACTCATCATATATGTTGTGACAGGAAGTTGTTCGGAGCGCTTTTCTAAACGACTTACTGAAATTTGTCCCCATAAAGTCATCTCTAAGGTGCGAGGAATAGGTGTTGCACTCATAAATAATGTATGAGGCAAGTTTTTCCCTTTTCGCACAAAATCAAGCCGTTGTAATACACCGAATTTATGTTGTTCATCTACAACGATTCCGGCTAATGCATCAAAAGAAGCGTGTTCTTGAAATAACGCGTGAGTTCCTACAATAACATCTCCCTTGAGACGTTTTTTAGAAGATCCGGTCCACAACGCAACTTCTAATCCCGTTCCTTCTAAAAGTTTCTTTAACGCATTGGCATGTTGATGTGCCAATACTTCTGTAGGGACCAAAATACCTCCTTGATGTCCAGAAGTTGCAATCTGAACAAGCATTAAAAAAGCCACAATACTTTTTCCACTCCCCACATCTCCGTGTAAAAGGCGCATCATGGGGTGCTGTTCGAGCAATTCTTGTTGAATTTTACTCCAAGCTTCACATTGACTTGAAGTTAACGCACGATTAAAGCGACGCAAAACATTGTCAAGAATTTCGGAGTTTCCAAAACATACGAGAGATTTTCTGTGAGCATACCCTATTTTTAATTCTTTTAAACCCAATTGTTGAGCCAAAAGTTCATCTAATACTAGCCGTTTAAATGCCATAGATTGATTAATATTTTTAGGATCTTCTAAAGGAAAATGAATACAACGAAATGCTTCTTTTTGAGAAGGCATTCCATAAATTTCTGGTATCCAATCTTTTATATGGGGATAGATTAAAAAAATACGTTGAAGAACGCTACGTAAAAATGCGGATGTAATACCGTATTTTAAAGGGTATATAGCACGATATTCACGTTTATTTTCAACGCAATATTTAAACAGTTTAGGATGCTTTATAACATATCCTTCCCCAGACCGCTCTAATACTCCTTCTGCAGTATAAGATTTGTTAATAATCAGAGGATATAAAGGCTTTTTAAAAAAAACAAGCATCAACTGTTCTGATTTTTTACATAAATTTTGATTTTTTTTCTGAGAGAGCTCTTCTTCCTGATAAGGTAGTGTTCTTTCATCTAAATTAAGTACGTGATAATCAGAATTTTTTTTAAAAAATGGAACAATAATCGTACAATGTACTTTATAAGGAACGCGATCTTCTAATGATTTAATCTGAACACCAAGACGTATAAGACCAGGCAAATTTAGGGGGTCTATCGTTGATGCACACGTCTCATATCCACAAGGAACGTAAGCAAGGATATCCCAAAATGTTTTTAATCCTAACGATTCTAAACGTTCTGTCCAAACGGTGCCAATTCCTTTTAATGCGCTTAACTTTTGAGAAAAAAACGCTAATGCTTCTAAAGTCAAAATTAACGTCTCCTACTCAAACTACGAAAAAACTTACGAATTATTTTTTTCTATTTTTTTAGATCTTAACGGACGATTTAAGTGGCGACTGTCCTTTGATAACGCAACGTTGATTTGACGGCTTCTGGATACAGACAGCGTATTTTCAGGTACGTCTTCTGTAATGACGCTACCTGCGCCTATCGTAGATGAAGCTCCCACAGTTAAGGGGGCCACTAACATCGATCCGGCTCCAATAAAAGCTTCTTTTTCAATAATTATTTTTTTCTTGTGAGTTCCATCATAGTTGCAACTGATCACTCCCGCGCCAATATTGACGTCTTTTGCAATCTCAACATCTCCTAAATATGCAAGATGTTTTGCTTGACTGTAGTCATCTAAAGAAGACCTGGTCATTTCTACAAAACTCCCTACACAGCTTTGCTTTCCTAAAAAGCTCCCTTCTTTTATATGTGCAAAAGGGCCGACCTGAGATTTAGCACCAATGCGTGTATGTGTTAAACGGCAAAAAGGAAAAATAATCGCCCCTTCTTCCACAATTACGCCTGGTCCGAACACATTAAACGGATGCACTTGTACATCTTGAGAAAAAGACGTATCCCAAGATAACATTACAGAAGAAGGGTCAAAAAACAAAGCTCCTTGCTCTTGTGAGCGCACTCTCCAACGTTTTTGCAATACTTGATACGCACTCTGCCAGTCTTCCTTTGTATTGATGCCTAAAAAATTTTGGGAATCTTGACTGACGACTAATCCAATGTTTGCACTCTGCTGATACGCTATACGTACAAAATCTGTTATATAATATTCCTGAATTTCCTCATAAAAAGGCATCATATTGATCCAAGACAAGGCTTTTTCAGCAGAAATTTTCATCACTCCAGTGTAGCATAACGGCATATTTTTCCAAGAAATATCAGGAGTATGTTTATGCTCTTGAATGGCAACAACATCTCCTGAATCGTTTGTGATGATCTGTCCATAGCGACGAAAAACATCAGGATACATGGCTAAAAGTGTTAAGTCGTGAGGATCTTGTAAAAATACGTTCAGATCCTCTGGCTGTATCAAAGGGCAATCTCCCATCAATACTAGAATATCTTGGTGAGACAAATCACCTTTATGCTTCTTTAAAAATTTTTGAAATGCAAGCTGAAAAGCATGACCGGTTCCTAATGCGGGATCTTGTGGAACCAGAGCACATCCTAAAGGCCATGTTGGGGATTTCAACAGTTTTTCGGAAGTTACAATATAGATATCCTCAAGCAAGACAAAATGTTTTGCCAAATCTACAACATATTCTATGACTAACTTTCCTCCCAAATCTTGAAATAATTTAGGAACACTACTTTTGAAACGAGAAGAATTTCCTCCTGCGCAAATAAATACGCTTAACCCCATAATGCTCCGCCACAATTTAGTATTTTGTTGTTTAAAAAATATGAAATTCTTTTCAAAAAGTCAATGGCACTCAGTGACTAAACCAATGAATATGAGCTATTTTATATCGTCATTTAGGTTGAATTAGATTCGATTATTTGTAATAAAGAAAATAAAATGACCAAAAATTACAAAAACAACTTGAGATAAAGAGAAAAAGAGTATTTAAATTCAGGTAAAATATATTAAATCAATTTTAGATACATGAATTAAGCTATATTTAAGAAAAAATATCAATCTCCTATAGTCAATATTTTCGGAAGAAAGTCATAGAGCTTGTAAATAAAGGTAATAGTTTCCGTAGCGCATCAATAAAGTTTGAGATTTCCTCAGATATTGTGATGAATAGGGATAAAAGGTTCCCCCCAAGGGGAACTTATTTATTAAGAAAAGTGAGGAGTAAAAAGGAAGCATAAGCGCACAAAATATTGCAACTTACGTAAATAGAAGCATTTCGGTATCAGCGATCATAGCGCATTATACTAGCTTCATAAATCTATAAAAAAGGCTCCATTTAAGGAAAAAATAAAATTGAAATCAACGTAAAGAAATAATAAAATATATAACTGATGAAAATATTATATATATTGAAAAAAGTGATATTGAGCAAACTCTTTGTAAAGACAGAGGAATAGATGGAGCACATATTCAGGAAAAAACAAATAGTGCAGCTGGATACGCTCATCATACGTCAATAGCTGAGACGATTTTTAAGGTTTTATGTACTACAAAATGATTTGAAATTTGTGTAGAAAAAATTTTGATTGAAGAACTTAAAAGCTGATCGAAGTAGGGGATGGATAACGTCACGTTCCATACGTCTATTACTGCAAAAGAACTACATTGAATCCCATTGTTGAGCAATTTTTTTTACTGCCTTCTTTTTCTAGATTTGAATTTTATAGAAAAATTTTGAGCTAAGGATTACGTCAACAGTTATGAAAAACTGTATACTTTTTTAGAAATTTTTTTAATGCGAAAAATTCAACTTAATTGTTTAGTCCCAACAACATGTAGTTTGGATTATGATTAAAATTTGACGTGTTACACTCAAATTCTAACATGATAATATCAAAGGGGGGCTGATATTTCAATGATTTCAGCTTTCTTTGATAATTATAATAAAGCACAACAGTCATCATATGACGCTTCAGCTCATCGAGGTCTTTGTAAAAATAAGCCTTTGTTGTGTAGTATTTGAGAATTCTGTTGATGATTTCGACCTGAGCGTTGGTCCAAGGATGCTTGAATTTGGTGAATCTGTGTTCAATGTTATGCTCCTTGCATATCACATCAAAGGCGGTGCGTTTTGTTTTTTGGCCTCAGGTGTTGCGCAAGCAGTTCATAGGTAAACTGCGCCCCATTGTCTGTGAGAATTTTCGTTATTTTAAAAGGACAATGGGCGATCAGATTTTTCAAAAATGCACTTGATTCGTTAACCGACATCTTTGAATGAAGCTCGACATAAACGTACTTTTTGGCTCGCTCAATGGCCACAAAAAGGTCGCATTTTTCTGATTTGTGAGGACCTTCTGTACTGTCAATGTGAACAAATCTAAAGGGATACATTTTTTTTCAGGAGCCGACTCTTTTTTTTGGGGTAAATATTTAGTCTTTTGAGGCATCGATGCAGATTAGAGCTCATGAGATTGAGAATTTTCTCTTTCAAAGCACTATAAACATCATCAAGCGGAAGCTTAGAAACGCGCCTGAATTCACACACAATCTCTTGCTTCTGTTGCAAATAAAACGCTTTAGCTGCTCAGGTCCAGAGGATTTATCTTCAACACAACCGGCTTTCTTTCACTTCAAAACAATTTTAATAGTGAAGGCACAGACGCTTTGCTATTTTTAGCGGAGCTCTCCACAGAATTTTGTATTTCTTTTCGGACTCAAAGTGTCGTTTTGGCATTTTTATGCAGCATACTTCCCATAAATTAGCCTCCTTTAGTTCCTTATAGGTTATACCATAAGAATGTGGAACTAAACACTGATTTACTATATGTCAGTACAGGATATATCAAATATTTAAAGTGAGTATATCAGAGATAGATAGATGGTTAGTACGAATTTTGATTGTTTTGTAAAACTTTATTGAGAAGTGTGTACAGAAAAAGGTCTTGGATCTTGAGTAAATTCTTGATAAATACGTTGATCTGCAGGAGTAATGCTTTTAGGATGATCGCTGCGAAGAATTCTTGGGCGCAATAAAATAACGAGTTCTGTCAAACGTTTAACTCGTTCTTTAAAACTAAACAAAAGACCTAGCAAAGGAATGTCGCAAAGTAGTGGAATCCCAGAGCGTTTATAGTCCGAAGTTTCCTCCATCAGACCTCCAAGAATAATGACTTGATTTTCTTTTGCAGCCACAACAGAATCCATTTCTCTTACTTGAATAACTGGAATCTCTGATTTTACTGTTGTGGCCATTCCCTTCATAGACAGCGCTATAGCCGGATCGTTCTTTACGTCAATAATTCTAGAGATGGTGGGATGAAGAAATAAAACAATTTGCCCGGTTTCAAAATTAACCACTGGATGAACATACAAAATTAATCCAATAGGAACAGTTTGAATATGGCTACGAGCTTTTTGAATATGGGGAGAATTGGCAGTCATCATCACTTCATCCATCTGCATTTCAAAAAACACTTCGTTACGCGCAACTTTTAGAACTGCTGCTTGATTGTTTAATACGGTTAATCTTGGGTTTGACAAAGTTCGTACTGTGCCAAATTTATTCATAAAATTTACAAAAGCACTTAAATTTTTAGTATCGACAAAAAATGAAAAAAATGCACCTTCTTGCAAGCTGGCTTTTGCATTGATTGCAGCACTTAACGCTGGAAGCGCATCCCATTGAATACCATTTTTATGTTCGTCTGTCAGCTCAATTTCTATAATTTTTGCTTCAATTAAAATTTGCGTCGTTGCTAATTTTTGAAGATGTTTTAAGTATCTTCCAATAGCCTGATGTTGTTTAGAGTTTCCCCACACAGATAGAGTACCAGCATATCGATTTAATGCATAAGCGGGTTTTTCTTTATTGATAGGTTCTTTCAAGATATACTGAATATTTTTTTCTAATTCTTCCCAAAAATTGATCTCATTTTGACTTTTTATTTGGATAGAAGCTCCATTTTCCTGTGCAAACGAAGATTTGTTCTTATTACTCTGCCCCAAAATATCCGTTCTTACAGAAGTTTCTGTTTGAGTTTTTCGTGAACCAATTAAAAATTGTACGTTATAAATTTTTAAATTAGGTGTATCTGGAGTAATATGCAGTGTGTCATTATGATAATAATAACGTAAATCATACGTTGAGCTCAGATCATCTAAAACTTTTTCTAGCGGTTTGTCTTTCGCATGATACAATACTGTTGTCGTTTTTGCGCACGGACGATCAAACACTATGTTGATATTAGATTGCTTGGCTAATTCAAAAAAGACTTCTTGCAAAGGAAGTTGGCCCGATAAAGATAGAGAAACAGGAGTATTGTAACAACAAGGATTGGGATCTTTTTTCTGTACATTCAAACACGATTCTTCATATTGTTGAGGGGCAGGTTGCGCAAGCGCCAGAAAATCTTCTTTTGTTTTTCTAATTTCTGGGTCTTGATAGATTTTTTTTTGGCACCCACTCATCCAAAGTATTCCTATCCATATTATAAAATGAAGTGATGATCTATACATATTAAGAAAACATGGGCACGGTACAGTTTGATTGAATGTATCAGAAATAAGTTTTTTATCAAGAGTTTACCTAAAATTAACAGTAAATTTATTTAATTTTTAATTTTATAGAAGCGTGTACCAAAGATTTTAGATACAGCACAAAAATGTTCAAAATCAACGTAAGACCTGCTACGTAAATATAAATTTTAAACAAATTCGTGTAAAATGTATAAATATTTTTCTAATATAGAAAAAATAGAATAGAAAAATATATTGATTTGATATCAGAACAAATTATGTAAAAATAAAGTAAAGATGACACACTTCCTACACTTT
Organism: Holospora obtusa F1; assembly: GCF_000469665.2. GTDB lineage: Bacteria > Pseudomonadota > Alphaproteobacteria > Holosporales > Holosporaceae > Holospora > Holospora obtusa. Next base: position 17,367 of record NZ_AWTR02000075.1, read on the forward strand.
AGAAAAAAGATAAGACGTGTTCGCGCTCTCCCTTCCTGAATCTAAAGAGCAGATAACTTGTCGCCTTAAATCGGTTGTTTTTTTTTATTTATAAACACATCGAATCCCATTCAACATGAAATCACTATAAAGGATACCCTAAGGAAAAATGTATTTCTAATCCTAAAAAAAATACAAAAAGATTCCCCAAAGAGGGAAGTAAAAGAGAATGACCTCTTGATTCTATTCGAGTATGCCGTGTTCTTCATTTCTTTCTGCATATGGGGTAACTATTGTCCACGATTCGAATTGCATACTGTAATCTAAAATTTGATTACAGTACCTTGTGTTTACAGAAAATTTCATTTTAGAAGCTAGAATTCTGGACTAAAAAAACAGTTAAACGAGAAGCTCTAGGTTGAGTTTATATAATAAAAATTAAACTATCTTAATCTTTGAAACGCTAAATTTTTGCCCAATACACTGATTTTGAGATATTGACAAAAGTTAATTCTCAAATCAGTAACATTTTCAAAAAAAATGAAAAATTTATTTTTTTAAGTTCTAAGTTCTCTTTAATCTACTTCATCAATCGTTGATTCTATTGATTTTTGATCTTCTTCTATTCCTTGTTTCAGTTTTGAAAATAACTTTTTTTCAAGATTTCCAGAAAACATTTTTTCAGAAACTCCAGCAATTTTGTCTACATCCTCAAAAGAAATGTCATTTTTCATGTCGTTTACTGAATCAGCAATAGATTCGTCAAGAACGTTTGTTATTTTTGTTCCAAAGTGTTCAGACTCTTCTTGAGAAATAGACTTTTTTTCTGAATCTACAAGAACTTTTAACGAATTTATTTTTTCGTCTAATACTTTTTTTTGCATCTCTATTTCACCCTTAAGCCGTATTATATCGGCCTGAGTTTGGGTAAATGTAGTAGGAGACGGAGAAGGCTCTCTCTCAGGAACTGGAGAAGGCTCTCTCTCAGGAACTGGAGGAGACTTCTTGATCTCGTTCAAAAACTTATCAATAACTTTCGTTAAATTTGGCTCGTCAATTTCATTCCACTTAATATCTTTAAAGAAAAGACCTGCCATCACTTTTGATGCAGAAGAATCGTACACGGAGGAATCCTTAAAATCTTTTACTGCGTTAACAATTTTTGCCATCACTTTTTCATTTTTTTGATCTTCCGGAACTTGAGACTGAATAATTTCCAAAATCCACGCATTTACGGAACCTTCTGCGTATAACGCACTTCCCATTGTTAACGTTAGTATGCTTAAAAAAAGTGTATAAAATTTACTCATCTATTATATTCCTGTTACGCACTCTATGTCGTACAGTATAGACGAAAAAAAATAATTAAGTCTTAAAACAACATATAAATTTTTAAAGTAAAAAAATTAAAAACGTAATGAAGTTAAATAAAGCAAAAATAACATATAAAAAGCATCGGAGCTATTGATGCGCGATGAACATATCCAGAACTATTTTTTTCTCGTAAATATGTACTACTTTTCTTCCCAACCCATTTCTTATTTTCTATCTTAAAAAAGAGTGAGCTCAATACCTATTTCGTTACTATACATAGCTATCTATTCATATTTTAACCTTAATTTAACTATAGAAATAATTTTGGGCTAATACGAAATAATGAATCAAGCAAAGGTCGTGGTACACTGTTATACTTATTTAATTTTTTTTAATGCGAAGAATCTCAGCTTAAGTTTACTACACAAGCATTGAATTTTTTATATCTTTGATTAATTCTTGATCGTGATCTCACTTTTTCATCTGCTTGAGCATAGGAACCGTCCCAAATTACTATAGCAGAATTCCTGCTATATCTTAACGACGTTTATCACGCGGTATATTTTACTTCAATGACGCAATTTTCATTAATTATATTTTTATATATGTTGACTATTTATTTTTTATTTGTTACCATAAATACATAAAAAAAATAATTTCATTACATGAAAAAAAATATATTTTTTTATTTTTTTCTAACATTTTTTTCGCCTCAAGTGTTTTCTCTTCCTGAATCTCTCGTGGAGTCTTGTATGACTACACTAAAGAATCCAGAAAACGTCCCCATAGAGGCGGTTTTAGGAAGTATCAAGACATTACTATCTATGCAAGATAAAGAAAATGCTGAAAATTTGATAGAAGAAATTAATTGGGAAAAAATTTCTGAAAAAATCAATGAACTTCTTGAATTTTTTACTTACATCCACATGAACGTTATTATAAATATTCTATTATCTGAAAAAAATCATCACGATCTGGCTCTCAAGGTAGTCAAAAAAATCACAGACAATCTTACTGATAAAAATTTTATTTGCTTCACACAATCTATTTTGTCCAAGAGTGGTCAAAGTAAAACGATTGGAGAGCTTGGTGAACTGATTGGAGAAATTAGGGGAATTGAATACATTACAAAAGATAATATGTATGAAGAATCCTCTTCTAATTTGGAGCCCACTCCATCTGTTATCGCTAAAAAAGTTTTAGACACCTTAGATTTCAAAAAGAGAATAAATCAGATGAGTTCTGATGATTTTATTTTTTTAATGGATGATGTATTATCTTTAAAGAATGATGCGAATCTGGTTAAAATTCTTTTACAATCTTCAAGTTTTACAAAAGGAGCAAGTCAGATTGACGATGATAGTTTTGTTAAGTTAGTAGGTTTCATTTTGTATTCAGGGAGAACCCAAGATCTTACTGAAAATGCCTTGCAGTCTTTAAATTTTACAAAAAGAGCAGGAAAGCTGAATAATTCTGATTTCTTATGTCTTATCGATGAAATTTTTTTTTCAGGTGCTTTAAATTTTACAAAGAACTGCTTAAGCGCGTTAAACCTCTCAGAAAGATTGAGCACCTTTAATGACTATGAATTTTCCAAAGCAATCACTTGTCTTCTCTTTTCAAAAGATTTTCCTCAATATGTTGAAGATACCTTACAATCTGTAGATTTTTCAGAAAAATTTAATGCATTAAATCATCGCGAGTTTTCCGAAACAATAGGTTGCATTTTATTTTCACAAAAATTTCCAAAGTTGGTTGAAAATGTGTTACAGTCTGTGCATTTTAAAGAAAGAATCGGTACATTAAATCATTCTGATTTTTTACGTGTAATGCCTGGAATATTGTTTGCAAATACTCCTACAGCAAAAAATTATTTAAAAAGTTCAGATTTCAAAGAAAGAATAGGGACTTTTAGTGATGAGGAATTTGTGCAGTTCATCGATGCTATTTTATCTTCAAAAAATTTTTCTCAGTCAGTTACCCCTGTATTTGAAGATTTACCTCAGTTAGCTACTACTATTTTGAAAAGCGTTCCTTTTCTGGTTGATAATGCCTTGAAAAATTCTCCTCAGTTGGTTGAAAGCGTCCTTCATACGTTAAATTTTAAAGAAAGAGTCAAAAAATTAAATCATTATGATTTTTTAGGTGTCATGTCAAAAATTTTGTGTTCAGATACACCTAGTTTTGCAACAGAATGCTTAAAAAATTTAGATTTAGAGGAAAGATTTAATCAGTTTGGTGATATTAATTTTGGAGAAACAATAGGTTTGATGGTATCTTCAGAAAATTTTTCTACATTGATCAAAAATATTTTACAATCTGGAAATTTTAAGGAAAGAGCAAATAAATTTGATAACCATTTTTTGCATTCATTAGTAAGAGAAATTTTTTATAGTACAAAAAAAATAAATTTTGACTTGACGACTAATGTTTTGGATATTTTTGATTTGAAAGAAAGAATAAATAATCTGAGCTCTTTTGATTTTATTGATATATTTAAGAAAATTTTATATTCAAATCATGATGATATTGTAGCATACGCTTTGGATAATTTAGATGTGAAAAAAAACTTAAAGACACTTCCATTTTTTTTATTTGATTCTTTAATGAGAGATGTTTTATTTCCAAATGAATGGACTGACTTATTCTCTGAGGATACTCAAAACAAAATTAATTATGATAACTGGAGGGAAAATTTTTATAATCTACGAGCAGAAAAATTTTTACACCTTTTTGATTTTAAAGAAAAAATCGATACTCTGAGCGACGAGCAACGTCAATCAATCCTGACAAAAGTGATTCGTTCAGATCTTTATACGTCTGCGATGATTTTAGATCGGTTAGATCCAGACTGTTTTTCAATGAAGACCTTTGATGCCAATTCAGAGTTTTATCAAGTCATATATAGCCTTTTTACAAAAGACAATAAATTCGCCTCTTTTGATCCAAGACACCAGCTTTTGGAAGAAAAAAAGAATATTTTATTACCAAAACTCATGTTCTCAGAAATTAATACCTCTCTTTTAACGCATTCATCTGACTTTATTTCAGTTGCAATCAAATGGTGCTTTGATAAATTTTTAAAGCTTAAGCAATATAAAGATAAAAGATACGATTTTGAAAACGTGGATACAACTAAAGTTATTAAGAATATATCAAAATTTGATTTTAAAAAAGAGGATCAAGATTTTTGGGAAAATGCAAGTATTGCACTGAGAATACTTCCTTTGTCGAGCTATAATAATGAGGTAGAGCTTTTGTTAGCTAAATTTCGATGTTGTGAAGATGATTTTTTAAAAAACATTCCAAAACTTGATGAAATTTTTAGAATATGTGCGATATCGAAAAATCCAGAGACAGTCCAAGCCTTTACAGATAAATTAAATTTTAATAAATTAAACGAATTACTTTCACGTGAAAATGTAAGAGCGGAAGGAGAAGAAGATACCTTAAATTGGTATTCTTCTGCATCTCTGCTTCATAGTATATTGAGTGCTACAAACGATTCTTTTGCGGAGACGTGTCTTAAAAAAATTAATTTTTTTGGAAAAGAGTTCATGATAGATGAAGGAGTCATGCTTTTCACTCTTTTTCAAGCAACTAATGCTAAGGTTGGCGACTTTTTAATAAAAAATATTTGTTCTTCTATTACCAATGCTCCGCTTTCAGAGAAAAAGCGTACTGAATTTATACAAGATATCTTAAACAAAAAAGCTGTAAATGAAGCATTTAAAACGCAGTTAATAAAAAAATTAAATTGGGAAGAATTTTCTTCTGTTATTGAAGCGAAATAATTTTTTAGTATAAAATAAACGGGGCTCAAAAAAGTTTAGTTTTTGGGCCTATGTTATAGTGATTTAGTATGAAAATGGGATTTGAAAGGATTCGGAAATAGCCTTGTAAAGTTTATCAAACTGGTTAATTTGGTTCTTAACCCATCGCTTCATATGTGCCAAAAATTTCTCGATTGGATTCAAATCGGGTGAGTATGGCGGTAAAAAGATGAGTTGACAACCTACAGATTCGATCAACTTTTTCGTTCTTTATGATCTATGAAATGCAGCATTATTCATTATTACAATTTGCCCAGGTTCTAATTTCTTAATCCATACCTTTGTTACCCAAGCTTCAAATAATTTTGTATTACAAGAATCATTAAATATCATAGGTGTTATCCATTTATGATTAACATACCCAGCTATAATATTTACCCCTTTTTTTGGTAGAAAGCTTTATTCCCTTTCTGCCCCATTCTGTATTCTGCACAAATGGTCATCTCAATACCGCTTTCATCAATATATACAAGACTTTTTTAAGGTATGCTTTTTGTAGTTTCTTTATATCGCTTTCGTTTTTCTTGGCTTGCTTGAAAATAGGTAAAGTTTTTTTTATAGCTAAAGCCTGGCTTCTTTAACCTCCGATGCGCAGAAATATTAGCATTAAATAGTTTTTCTATCTTCTGCTCATTTTTTATCTTCGTTGGCCTTCGACATAAATCCGTGGCTTCTCTTAGTCTATTTTGCCCTTACTTCCTAAGCGTGGCCTACTTTTTGGCACCTAATCTACTACCTAAATATCTTGGATGTCGTGTTTTGAGCGTTACCAAACTTAATATATACTATTACTCTCTCCCTTAGATCTAAGCTGTAGTGTTTTTTTATCATTTTCTCTTAAAAATAGCATTTCCTTGTCCCGCTTTCAAGCTAAATTACTATATATGGACGTGTTGACATTATCTACCTTTTTAGACAGAATGAACAATATTTATGTTATAATTCAACTGTTTTTGCTATATTGTAGTTTCTCAAAAGGTCTATTTCTGTAAAGTTGATGCGTTCTTTCTATAAAATTTTACATCAAAGAATAATTTACGTAATAGACGTGTCAAAATTTAAAATGAAAATATTTAAAAAATGTAAAAATCATTCAATACTTAATTTTATTGAGCTTAGTATTCTTCTAAAATAATGGTCCAGTGCGCTCCCTCTCCGTGTTCTTCTGTAAATTTTACATCAAAATTTATTAAAATCATAAAAAGAATAGGACAATAACTTATAAATCCATAATTTTCTGACGAAATATCAAAAATCGGTTCATTAAAATTTTGAACCGCAAGAGGAGTACTGTGACTTTCGTGAATCAAAAAAACTGAATTAGGCACACAAGGATGATCAAGTTTTATGGTTTGAGGCCCCTTTATATAAAGAGTTTGAAGGGGTTGGATACAATGTACTTCTAGTTTTACACCTGGTTTTAGTATTTGAGAAGAAGGAGGGCAAGGTCCGTTTCCCGTAATGATAGAACCATATTTGAAAGGTAGCGGATGTAGTCGAATATAGTGTCCATAAATATTTTGAATCAAAGGTACTTCTTTTTTGACCGAAAAAAATGTTTGTGCACATTTATGTAAAAAAGATGGGTATGCAGAAAATTTATTTCTGAATGAATTAGAGTCATCTATGGGATATAATCTCAAATCTGTTAACATCACATGAATATAATGAGAGTTCTTATCTATAGTTTGACAAAATTGGATCGCAAAAATCAAAAATATTTTATAACTTGTAATTTATTTATAGCAAAAGCTGTGTAAAAAGGCAGAAAGAGTATAAAAAATGAGGTAAGAAAGACCTCTTGTGAAACTGTTTTCATCTTAATTTTATGTTGTAAATAGCGAAAATTGAATTCAGTCTCATGCAAAATCTTTTACGTCTACTTTTGTATATGTCAAATATCGTTTTGAACCATTTAACCATTCTGATGTCTTTATTACTCGTTCACTTTTGAGTTCTTGCTCTGTATTTTTATCTTACTTTTTTAAAATTTTTTTTATTAGGATTTTTTTTGGGCAATTTCTATTGAGTATGTAGCTTTTGGATGCCTTTATATTCCATATAGCAAAAACAGTTGAATCATAACATAAATATTGTTCATTCTGTCTGAAAAGGTAGATAATGTTAACGCGTCCATATATAGTAATTTAGCTTAAAAGCGGGACAAGGAGATGCTATTTTTAAGAGAAGATGACAAAAAAACACTACAGCTTAGATCTAAGGGAGAGAGTAATAGAATATATTAAGCTTGGTAACACTCAAAACACGACATCCAAGAAGTAGCGTAAGTAGGTGATGGATCAGGTACCAAGAGCATGGTCCATTAGAGCTAAACCACGCTCAGGCAGCAAGCTAAAAATAGACCCAAAAAAGTTAAGGGTTTATGTCGAAAGCCAACGAAGATCAAAAATGAACAGAAGATAGAAAAACTATTTAATGCTAGTATTTCTGTGTATCGGCGGTTAAAGAAGCTAGGCTTTAGCTATAAAAAAATTGAGAGTTTTTACGTTTAGATAGATTTATGTCAACATACGACTATAGTGTCGTATTAAGGTCATCAGCAATGCATTGCAAGAAGTATAATTCCGAAAACTGCATAAGGAACGGTATAGTACGCAAGGTTCAGAGCTATAAGTGAAGGAATGAGGTTATACCTTTGTTGAAGGTGGCAAAAGGGAAACGGCTGTCAAAAAAGCTTTATGCGTTATTTTATACTCTTTAGCTTTTTAGTCCCCACAACATGTGGTTTGGATTATGATTAAAATTTGACGTGTTACGTTCAAATTCTAACATGATAATATCAAGGGGGGGGCTGATACTTAAATGATTTCAGCTTTATTTGATGATTATAGTAAAGCACAAAAGTCATCGTTGGCGCTTTAGCTCATCGAGGTTTTTGTAAAAGTAAGCTTTTGTTGTGCGTTGTTTGAGGGATCTGTTGGTGACTTCGACCTGAGCGTTGGTCCAAGGATGCTTGAATTTAGTGAGCCTGTGTTCAATGTTATGCTCCTTGCACATCACATCAAAGGGGTACGTTTGTTTTTTGGCCTCAGGTGTTGCGCAAGCGGTTTATAGGTAAATTGCGCCCCATTGTCTGTGAGAATTTTCGTTATTTTACAAAAACAATGGGCGATCATATTTTTCAAAAATGCACTTGACTTGTCAACCGACATCTTTGAATGGAGCTCGACATAAACGTACTTCGTGGCCCGATCAATGGCCAAAAAAATGTAGCATTTCCCTTGATCTGTGCGGACCTTTTGTACTGTCAATATGAACAAATCCAAAGGGATACATTTCTTTTTTTCAGGGGCCAACTCTTTTTTTGGGTAAGATATTTAGTCTTTTGAGGCATCGATGCAGATTAGAGCCCATGAAATTGGGAATCTTCTCCTTCAAAGCACTATAAACATTATTAAGCAGAAAGCTTAGAAACGCGTCTGAATTCACACACAATCTTTTGCTTCTGTTACAAATAAAATGCTTTGGCTGCTCAGATCCAGAGCGTTTATCTTGAACACAACCGGCTTTCTTCCACTTCAAAACTGAAGGGCCAGACGCTTTACTATTTTTAGCGGTGCTCTGTACAGAGTTTTGTATTTTTTTCGGACTCAAAGCATCGTTTTGGCATTTTCATGATACTTCCCATAAATTAGCCTTCTTTAGTTCCTTATAGGTTATACCATAAAAATGTGGAACTAAACACCTAATAGTGTTTCGGGTATCATTAACCTCAAAAATAAATTTTCTCTTGCTTAAAACAAAATTTGAAAAAGATACACTCTAAACAAAACTCTGCCCCTCTTTCTCAAAAAGTACTTACGCACCAGGTCTAATTTCTTTTCTCCTTCTTTTTTGTACATTCATTATCTATACTATTTTTAATTGAATGGATTGTTTTTTTATGAAAAACAATCAATTGTTGTATTGTGTGTTTTCCTTTTTTTGTTATAATGCGAAAGAAATTATTATTTTAGAGACGGGGATGCTATGACTGAAATAAGTCGTTCTTCTGGGAAAAGCCGACAAATTTTGTGGTTAATGGGAAATGTCTTTATTGGGTATGTCGGATTTTGTGTCGGATCAGGGTGGTACGTTGGCTCTAAAATTCGTTCTGAACTCTTAAAAAATTCATACAAAAAATTTATTAAATTTTATGAAGTTCGTGAGGAATATTTTCCTTTTCCTATCGTCACAGTTCATATGAATTTTTTAAAATTTTTTAATCAAAAATTGTCTGCTTATTTTAAAATTTCACCAAATTGGAAAAATCTTTTTTCCAAAAAATGGGGACACCTTGTTGTAAAATTTTCTCTAGACCGCGTTAAAGATTTTGAACTGTCCTTTGATGGAAATATAGATCCTAAGCAAGCGTTTACTTTACTGAAAACGATAAAAAATTTGTCAGGAACGAAATTATTTCTTGCTGCTTCTAGTTTAAAAAATTGTATAGAAGGTCATCATAATATAAGATTTAAAAATTACACGGGATCAGTACATTTCAATGATAAAAGCGAGAGAAATAATGCGTGGAGATTTGATTTTTATAAACAAAAACGTTTACTAAGTTCTGGAAGTTTATATTACGCTATCAACGAACCTTCTGTGGTTAGAGAACGTTCCAAGACAAATTTAACTTCTCAGCTGAGATTTTTTTTTGAAACGGATTTCTTTTTAATGCTTTACGAAATTTCTCATTTTTTTAAGGCTCCAGAATTATTTTTGAATACTTTAAAATTGATTAATACGCAAGATTTAAAAAATATTTTTTTCCCTGTGAATTTCAATATTTTTTTTAATGGGGAGGTTGATTCCAAAGAATGTAATGCGTTAATGATCATGGCTAAAGAAACAGAAAAAAATGCTGAACATGAAAAAAATAATACAAAAACAGAAGGTCAGATAAATGAGAGATTAAGAAAAAAAATTTCTGATTTTGTTGAAAATTTAACAAAATTAGCTTTTAAACAAGATCTGATTTTTGAAATAGGCTTTGCAGATCAAGGAAAAGCAAAAGCTTCGTTGCGTTCGGAACATCATGTTGAACCTAAAGATTTGTCTGTTTTGCGTATCTTTTTGGATTTAAATTGGGAAAATTTACTCAAATATTTTGAAAAAAAGACTCCAGAACATTACAAAAAAGTTTATGATCTTTTGATAGCTCCGATCAGTACTTTGAATAAAAATAAAGATATTTATAAAATCAGCACAGATTTATTATTACAATATAATAGAAAAAATTTAACATTACAAAGTATTATTGTTAATGATATGTCTCTTCCTGAATTAGTGCAAAAATATTTTTTTTATAAAAACTCATCAAGTATTTTAGGAAATACGAAATGATTATTACTATATATTTTTGAATTTTAAATTTTGTACTTGTGTGTTTTTTAGGTGCTTTTTTCTGTTTTAACGCGCGCTGATCTTATCAGAAAGAATTTGAGAGGTACCTTATTCTAATAAATGCTGATACGTTAAAAGAGGTCTTGCTAAAAGGAAAAAAATTATATACTCTTTGGGTGCGAGCCTCTGTATGCTAGGGGTATTTTTTTTTGTGGATTTTTCATGATTAAAGTAAGTGAGTTAAGAAAATGTTCTCCGTTAAGTTTAAGATCCATGGCCGAGTCATTGGGAATCGAGAGTGCAAGCTTAAAAGGGGAAGAAATTATAATAAAAGTTTTAAGGAAGCACTTTGAGCAAGGAAAAGAAATTCTGTGTGAGGGAGTTTTAGAAATCTTGGCAGATCAGTTTGGATTTTTACGTTATCCAGAAGTTAATTATTTGCCAGGAATCTCAGATGTTTACGTTTCTCAGTCTTTTATTCGCAGTCATTATTTAAAGACGGGAGACGTTATTGAAGGAATTGTTGTCCCTCCTAGTAGAGATGAGGAACGGTATTTTTCTTTAAAATCGATTACAGCCATTAATTTTGATGAGCCGAGTAAGACGTTTCATCGTATTCCTTTTGAAAATTTAACCCCTCTTTTTCCTCAACGAAAATTAAATTTAGAATTAACCGATAAGGTTGATGCTTCAGGTACTGTGGTCAAGTCTTTAAAGAAAAAAAATGCTGATCGGATAGATAACGCGCGCTTGACGTTGCGAGCAATAGAGTTGATTGTTCCTTTGGGTTTGGGGCAGCGTGCTCTTATTGTGGCTCCCCCTAGGACAGGAAAAACTGTCATTCTTCAAAATTTAGCTCAAGCTATTCAGGAAAATCATCCAGATGTTGTTTTAATGGTTATGTTGATTGATGAACGTCCAGAAGAGGCAACCGAAATGGCTCGATTTGTCAAAGGAGAAGTGGTGAGTTCTACTTTTGATGAACCTGCAGCGCGGCATGTTCAATTGGCAGAAATGGTCATTGAAAAAGCTAAGCGTCTTGTGGAGTGCAAAAAAGATGTTGTTATTCTCTTAGATTCATTAACTCGGCTGGCTCGAGCATATAATACCGTTCTTCCTTCTTCTGGAAAGGTATTAACGGGAGGAGTGGATGCAAATGCGTTGCAACGTCCTAAACGTTTGTTTGGTGCGGCCAGAAATGTAGAAGAGAAGGGGTCTTTAACTATTATTGCTACTGCTTTAGTAGAAACGGGGTCTCGAATGGAGGAAGTGATTTTTGAAGAATTTAAAGGAACAGGAAATGCCGAAATTTATTTGGATAGAAAAGTCGCAGAGCGTCGAATTTTTCCTGCATTGGATGTCTCCAGGTCAGGGACACGAAAAGAGGAAAGGTTGGTCGATCCAAAGTATTTACAACGCATGTGGGTTTTAAGAAAGGTTTTGAGTTCTATGGCCCCAGGAGGGGAAGCCACAGAGTTTTTATTAGATAAATTAGGTCTAACAGATAATAATCAAATCTTTTTTGACCAAATGAATACTCCTTTTTAAGTAGATGAACTATGATTGAGCATAAATAGATTTGTGAGTTTTGTATATGAATTTTCCTTCTCCGATTGCGTTTTATTTGTTTTCTTATCCTATACGATGGTACGGGATGGCGTATGCTTTTGGAAGTATTTTGGCTTGGCGTTGGGGATATTTTTTAGTTAAGCGTCGCGTATTCTTTTTATGCCCTATGATATTGTCTGATTTTTTTATGACTATTATGCCCTCTGTGATCATTGGGGGGAGGTTAGGGTATGTTTTTTTGTATTCTCCGCTTTATTTTGCGCAACATCCGTTAGAAATTTTTTCGGTATGGAAAGGGGGAATGGCGTTTCATGGGGCTGTTGTGGCATGTGTTTTTAGCAGTTGGCTATTTTGCAAGCGTAGAAAACTTTCGTGGTACTCTTTAACAGATTGTTTTTTATGTGGTGCTCCTTTAGGAATTTTTTTGGGAAGAATTGCAAACTTTTTAAATCAAGAACTGTATGGAATTCCTTGGAAGTATGGTATCGTGTTTCCAAATGTAGATTGCGTTCCTCGTCATCCTAGTCAATTATATGAAGCTTTTTTTGAGGGTGTTATTTTATTTATTATAATGAACGTTCTTGCTTTTAAGACCCGTGTTGTCCAACATAAAGGCGCACTTTCTGGTTTTTTTTTAATAGGATATGCCATAGCACGTTGGATGTGTGAGTATACAAGGGAACCAGAAGTGTCATGGTTTGATTATGAATGGATTAGTCCAGGTCAATTGTACAGTACGCCCATGTTTATTTTTGGTTTATATTTGCTCATTTCTAAAAAAGAACGTTCTGAGCTTTGTAAACAAATTTAGCAACGCCACATAAGAGTTTCGACAAAAAATAGAAACGCAAAAGGAAAGTTTTAGCAGTTGTGAGACATTTAACTAAAGAATGATAACTAATGCGGTCATATAACTGGCATTTTTTGGGTTATCTTGAAAGTAATAGAACTGTTTGATTGTCTTGTAAACCATATAGCCAGTATAAAAGAGTTATAGCTAATGGTGATTAAAAAAATCCTCAATAGCAGGCAATGAGTGGAGCGGCGCATTTGTTTTTCCTGAGCTCATTTTTTTCTCGGTAAGATTAAGATCTAAGAGAATATAGAAGGGGAAGTATAGTACGCTCAGCATCTTCGATCATCTTTTTCATCTCGTTACCTTTATGAAATGAGGCGTTGCTCATGATACTTACGCATCGCTCAAGAGAATTTGGTAACAAAAGCTGATCCACACAACATGTAAATTATCTTTGTATTTATAGAGCCAGATAACAATCCCATAGCTCTCAAAGTACCGCTTACTGAAGCTGGTTCTTTCTTCCCCATTATGATTACCGTAGCCAACGCTATTTCTTTATCCATGATCTATGCGTTCTTGGCATGTCATGAGCAAAGCCGATTTCATCGATTATTTCCCTTTCCCTCACTTTGAAATTGCGTTACTCTTATGCAAAACGTAGATTTTTTTTCTGGATCCGCTTTGGGATGATATAGTAATTTAGCATGAAAATAGAATTTGAAAGAATACGGCAATAGCTTCGTAAAGTTTATCAAACTGGTTAATTTGGTTCGTAACCCATCGCTTCATATGTGCCAAAAGTTTCTCTATTGGATTCAAATCAGGTGAGTATAGCGATAAAAAGAGCAGTTGACAAGCTACAAATTCGATCAACTTTTTCGTTTTTTGGGATCTATGAAATGCATAATTATCCAATTTTCCCAGGTTCTGATTCTATAACTCTTTTACCCAAGCTTCAAATAATTTATGTATGACAAGAACCATTAAATCCCCTAAGTGTTCACATACCCAGCTATAATAATTTACCACTCTTTTTGGCAGAAAGCTTTTTCCCCTTTTTGCCCCATCCTGCGTTCTGCACAAATGGTCATCTCAATACCGCTTTATCATTTTTTTTATAGCTAAATCTTAGCTTCTTTAGTCGCCGATACGCAGAATATACTAGCATTAAGTAGTTTTTCTATCTCTTCTATCGTTTTATCTTCATTGGCCTTCGACATAAACCTTTAGCTTCTCTTGAGTCTATTTTGCCCTTTTTGCCTAAGCGTGGACTGCTTCTTGGTACCTGATCCACCACCTAAATATTTTGGATGTCGTGTTTTGAGCGTTACTAAGCTTAATATATTTTATTACTTTTTCCCTTAGATTTAAGCTGTAGTGTTTCTTTGTCATTTTATCTTAAAAATAGTATCCCTCTTGTCCTGCTTTCAAGCTAAATTACTTAACTGTAATGATGAATATTGGTTTTTTTTACTTTTTGAGGGTATGATTTAAAATAGAAATTTATAACATATGTACAAACATGAAAAAAATTTATTTTTTATTATTAATAGGAATGAGTATCATACATACGAAAGGGAATGCTAGAGGTGGAGTCCGTCATATTCTGCAATCACACAGAGCCGTAGGAACACCTGCGTTTCAAAATAGTGCGATAAAAATTAAAAAAAATCTTAATACGAACAATCAATTTTTTAACGCCGTTCAAAAAAATCGAAACGGAGTAAGAACAAGTAGCGCTTCTAATCTTTCAAACGGTACTTCAAATCTTTCAGAAAGAGCTCCTGTAAATATTTCTTCCAACAAATATGGAGCAGTAGGTCTTGGATCCGGTTTGAACTCAAGTGGAGGAGGATATGGTTGGCCTGCTGTTGCCGGAACAGCAGCCGTTCTTGCAACTGTTGCTGCTACAAATGCGGCAAACACAGCTGCGGCAAACACAGCTGCGGCAAATACAGCATTTCTTGCTTCGAGCAACTCTCCTGCAGAAATTTATGTAAATTAAAAGATCATAGCCTACTTGTGGTGTTGTACATCTAATTTGTTAAAATTAATGAGAAAAGCCTTCCGTAACCCCAGTTTTAAGATTCATGATATCATGAGTTGACACCGAAGTGTCTGCATGTATTTTGGTAATGATCGGACATGGATTAAATGTTTTGAAGTCTTTGAACATATAGTAAAAACAGTTGGATTACAATGCGATATATACTATATTTTGTCTAAAAAGGTAAATAATGTCAACGCGTCCATATAGTATAAATTTAAAAAAAAGGTTATAAATTTTGAGAATTTTCACCTAAAGAATAGATAGCAGTGTTTTTTGATAGTGATTAAAGATTTCTGGTGTCGTAAGCGCACACCAAAGCTTGATTGATCCGTATACCATAAATTTCCTTCTTGGAAACTACTTTAGTGGATCTCGTCATGCGTCCTAGGTGATGTTTTGTATTACCATTATCTTGCTCTATGCATACAGTGCCTGATTTTCCAATACTATGGCGGTTTTTTGGTAGAGACTTTAGAGAAAGCATCCCAGTCATCAGTATAAAATAGTGCAATTTTTCAGATGTTTGACTTTTTCGTAAAGTCGTTTGAATGTTGCAGCATCACGATTTCCTGTAAAGTTCTCCGTGTGCTACGATCAACAGCTTTGATAATTCAGAGTTTTTGACTTTTTTTGGAAAAAATGCCACATTTCATCAAATTCCACTGCTTGAATGTGCCCTGAAATCTCAGATTTTTGTATTTTTTCCATCTCTGCAACCCCATACCTGTATATAATAGAAAGAGAATGATGCCTTAGCTAAAGAGTATAAAATGACGCATAAGGCTTTTTTGACAGCCATTTCCTTTTTTGCCCCTCTTATCACCTTCAACAAAGTTATAACCTTATTCCTTCACTTATAGCTCTGAACCTTGCGTACTATACCGTTCCTTATGCAGTTTTCGGAATTGCACTTCTTGCAATGCATTGCTGATGACCTTAATGCTACACTATAGTCGTATTTTGATATAAAACTATCTAAACGTCAAAACTCTCATGAATTTAAAACGCTTTGGTGTACTCTATCGATCTGATCATTTGAAAGATCAATGCAGCGATCACGCCTTAAAATCTTGCGTTCTTGCATCACTGCTAGATCACAAAAAACGCCGATGTAATAAACTGTATGAGTCTTTAAATGATGTACATACGCTTTTAATGCTTCTTCATCAAATATCACTTCGTCGATAATGAGGTTGTTTTCACTAGCTGCTAGCATTTCAGCAAACTACTGCATAACTCTAAATAGCTTTCCACCTTTTGGTCCAAATTCAACATGCATTGGGGAATGACGCAAAGCAAGGTTATTCATTTCATTGTGCTCCAAAATATATTATCGTTAGTACCTTCCAACCATTTAGATAAAGCGGATTTAAGTGGTAAGGGACGAAGATCGATTCCGTATAGCGAGTCAATTGGTAGCCATTCGAAAGCAACGTGTTCTTCTTTCTGCGGCAAAACATCTCCGAGTTTAAGCTCTGTAATATTGAGCTTAAAAATAAGATTAATTTCGTGCGTATGACAGCAAACCTCATCACCTGGAAAATTCCATGCATGTTCAATAATGCTAAAAATTTTTCTATTGCTGCTTCAAATCCTGTTTCTTCTTTTATCTCGCGAATCAGTGCATTGAATGCAGATTCTTGAAAATCAATATGCCCCCAGGAAGATAATAAAAGGGACATTTAATTCATAATAATGGTTGGGGTGCGGCCTTGGATCATACGCTAGGAGAATATGATCTTGATCTATTATCACTCCTCTGCTCAAAACATGAATATTATTCTTACTCACTGATGTTACGCAGCAATAGTTGATTTTTGCTTGAAATAATCATATTTTTCGTCCGTAAGTTTTTAAGGACAAAAAATGAAACTGGATCTTCTTGATATGTATAGCGACTATTTGATAAGTCAAAATCACTATGCAACATCGACTGGTCTAGCCAATATGTTTCAAGGT